>CAZFQI010000021.1:34515-41226 GCA_964520755.1 uncultured Marinobacter sp.
GGAGTGAACTAACATGGAACGACTCAAAGGTAAGGTAGCCGTAATCACGGGTGGCTCCGTTGGCATCGGGGCTGCGACCGCGACCCGGATGGCCGAAGAGGGCGCCGCCGTGGCCATCCTTGATTGCCGTGATCCGGACGGCGAGTCGCTGGCAAAGCAGCTGACCAACAGGGGCCTGAAGGCAGCCTACTGGCACTGCGATGTCAGCAGGGAACAGGCAGTAAAGAAAGCGCTGGATGAGGTTGCCGATACCTTTGGGAGCCTGACAGTTCTGGTCAACAATGCCGGTATCGCGGGAGCGAACAAGCCCACCCATGAACTGACCGAGGAAGAGTGGGATCTTGTTCAGAATGTGAACGTGAAAGGTGTGTTTTTCTGCACCAAACACGCCATTCCCCATATGAAAAAAGCAGGCGTTGGCAGCATTATCAATCTGTCTTCCATCTATGGCCTGATCAGTGCGCCTGATATTCCTCCCTACCATGCATCCAAGGGTGCTGTTCGTCTGATGTCCAAAACCGATGCCCTGCTGTATGCCACTGAGAACATTCGGTGCAATTCCATTCATCCGGGCTTTATCTGGACACCGCTGGTTGAGACCCATCTCCAGACAACCGGAATGGACCTGGAGGAGGCGAAAAAGGCGACAGCGGCACTTCACCCGGTTGGTCATATGGGGGAACCGGATGACATTGCCTGGGGTGCGGTTTATCTCGCCTCGGACGAATCCAAGTTTGTAACCGGCAGTGAACTGGTGATTGATGGCGGATACACCGCCCATTAACGTTTTTCCCGACCTGACCGGAGTATCAACTTGACCCTGGCAGCCTATACCCCCCGGTCCTTGCCGGAATCCCTGAATGGATTGTTTCAGCTGGCACTGGACCTGCGGTGGAGCTGGCACCACGGCACAGACGAGCTCTGGCGTGCCCTGGATGCCGAAATCTGGGACACCACCCGAAACGCCTGGCTGGTGCTTAACAGTGTGTCCGGTGACCGGCTGGAAGAGCTTGCCGCTGACCCGGAATTCCAGAACAGCTACAACGCACAGATCTCGGCACATCAGGAGTTTATCGAGGCGGACACCTGGTACTCATCCGAGTGCCCGGGGGACCTCGGTGAAGGCATTGCCTATTTCTGCATGGAATACGGGTTGAGTGAGTCCCTGCCGCTCTACAGCGGTGGGCTGGGCGTACTCGCCGGGGATTTTCTCAAGGCGGCAAGTGATCTTGGCGTACCAGTGATGGCGGTGGGGTTGCTCTATCAACAGGGGTATTTCCGCCAGGCCATCAGTACCGACGGCGAACAGCTCGAATTCTACCCGTACAACGATCCAACAATGTTACCGGTCTCCCCGCTGCGTGATGACGACGGCCAGTGGGTGAGGGTGGTTGTGCCTTTTCCCGGCCGCAACGTGCGACTGCGAGCCTGGAAGGCTCAGGTGGGACGCTGCGAATTACTGCTGCTCGACAGCAACGACCCCAGAAATGAACCCGGCGACCGCGGTATTACCAGCGAACTGTACACCGGCGACCCGGAAAAGCGCCTGCAGCAGGAAATGGTCCTCGGAATCGGTGGCTGGCGCCTGCTGAAACAGCTGGGCCGACAACCGGGCTTATGCCACCTCAATGAGGGCCATTGCGCCCTGGCGCTGATTGAGCGGGCTTTCAGCTGGCAGGATGAATGCAAGAGTGATTTCCAGACGGCCCGCACTGCCACCCGGTCAACCAACCTGTTCACTACCCACACGTCGGTAGCCTCCGGATTCGACCATTTTTCACGGCCTCTACTTAGTTTGTACCTGGGGCCCTGGCTCACCGGACGCGAGCTTGATGTCGACCAACTGCTGGCAATGGGTACCGAAAACAGTCAAACCGGTGAAAGCTCCGACAGCCCAAGGCTCAACATGGCCTTACTGGCGCTGAATATGAGTGGCCGGTTCAACGGTGTCAGCCGCATCCACCAAAAGGTTACCCAGACCATTTTCCAGCCTTTCTTTCCGCGCTGGCCAGCCGAGGATATACCAGCAGACTATGTGACCAATGGCATTCACACGCCGAGCTGGGATTCACCGGAATCCGACGCTATCTGGACTCGCGCCTGCGGCAAGGACCGCTGGCGCAGGCCGCTCCAGAAATCCTGTCCGATGACAGACGTCACCGATGAAGCCTTATGGGAGATGAGGCGCCTGCAACGGACCCGGCTGGTCGCTTACCTGCGCCGACGGCTCGCAAGCCAGCATTGCGAGCAGAAGCCTGGCAACAATCATGCAGCCGCCTGCGGTCTGTTGCTGGATCATGAGACTCTGACCCTGGGTTTTGCCCGGCGTTTTACCGAATACAAACGACCGGATCTTCTGCTCAAAGACCAGCAAAGGTTGCTAAGGCTTCTGGGGAGCAGGGATCGCCCCATCCAGATTGTGCTTGCTGGCAAGGCTCACCCCTATGATCGCCCCGGCAAGGAAATCATCCGACAGTGGAAGGCGTTCTCACGAAGGCCGGATGTGGAAGGCAAGGTGGTGTTCATCGAAGACTATGACCTGGGTGTGGCCAATCAGCTGATCCAGGGCGTGGATGTCTGGCTGAACTGCCCACGGCATCCCTGGGAGGCCTGCGGCACCAGTGGTATGAAGGTGCTGGTTAACGGTGGCCTGAACCTGTCCCAGTACGATGGCTGGTGGGCAGAGGCCTGGAATCCCGATGTGGGCTGGGCCATTCGACCCGGCGCTACCTTCGATGAACTCAGTGGTTCAAACAACCACAATCACGATCTTTCAGATAGGGATGAGCTGTTTGATCTGTTGGAGAATGAGGTGGTTCCTTGTTTCTATAAGGTGGACAGCGACGGGATACCCAGAAAGTGGCTGCAACGTATGCGGGCCAGCATGGATCAGTTAACGGCGATGTATTCCGCCAATCGGATGGTGCGTGAGTACGTGGAACAGTTCTACCTGCCCATGACGGCAAAAGGCAGCCAGCGCACCCGGAAAGCCGCGGAAACACTGCTGAACGAGCACCTTGAAATCAAGCGGCACTGGCCGCGGCTCAGGTTCAACAGTTTCAACACCTGCGAGGCTCCGGAAGGCCAGACCTTCACAGTGGAGGTCTATCTGGACGGGATCGACGAAAAACGGATTGCGGTGGAACTGGTGGCGGAACACTCCGAGCACGGGCCAAGAACCGTAGCCGAGATGGCCATGAAGCATCCGCTCAGTGGATCTGCCCACACTTATCTTTACGAATGCACGGTGCCTTCCCGGCCGGAGGGACATTACACCCCGCGGCTTCGTGTGCATGACGAACGCCTGAACCTGCCCCTGGAGAACCCCGCCATACTCTGGCTGAACTAATTGTCAGCTGCGCCAGAACGCCGGCGAGAGCACGATGACAACGCTCAGGATTTCCAGACGCCCCATCAGCATTCCCACGGACAGCACCCACTTTGCGGCATCGGGCAGCGGCCCGAAGTTCCCGGCCGGACCAATGATGTCACCCAGGCCCGGGCCCACGTTGGTAAGCGAGGTGAGGGCGCCTGACAGGGCTGTGACAAAATCCAGCTGCATGGCGGCGAGGGCAACAGTTATAAGCAACAGGCAGAGCAGGAAGATAAACGTGTAGGCAATCATTGATGAAATGATCTCATCGCTTACCGCCCGGCCGTTGTAATTCCGGGTGAAAACGGCGCGAGGATGTAATAAGCGCATCAACTGTTCCCGAAGCACAATCAGGGAAAGCTGGAACCGGAAAATCTTCATGCCGCCGGCGGTGGAGCCGGAACAGCCGCCGACGAACATCAGGAAGAAGAACAGCACGAACGCCAGCGGGCCCCAGGCTGAATAATCCTCGGACGCATAACCGGTGGTGGTTACCACGGAAGTGACGTTAAACAGGGTGGCCGCGTAGTTGTGAATGGGGTCAAACGGAACCGGTGACACCATCCAGCGATAGAGCGTGAGCAACAGGGGCACGAAAAAAAGAATCGCCAGGAACAGGCGGACCTGCTGGTCCTTGAACAGTACACCGTGCTGGCCGTGCATTTCGCGCACAAACAGGAAGAAGGGCAGGCTGCCGATAATCATGAACAGAGTGGCTTCCATGAGGATCAGATCATTGAACTTGCCCATGGACAGATCCGAGGTGGAGAAGCCGCCGGTGGCAATACTCGTGAGTCCGTGGTTAAAGGCATCGAACAGGGTCATGCCAGAAAAGTAGTAGGTCACTACCGCTATAATCGAGAAGGCCAGATAAACCACCAGCAGACCACGGCTGAGAGTTTTCATCCTGGGCAGGGCCTTGTCGGTCCACTCCGAAGACTCGGTGGCAAACAGCCGCATCCCGCCAACGCGCAGGAACGGAAGCACCGCAACGAACATACCGATAATCCCGATACCACCGATCCACTGCAGAATCGAGCGCCAGATCAGCAGATCACGGTCCATATCGTCCAGGCCGCTCAGCACGGTTGCCCCGGTGGTAGTAATGCCTGAGGTTCCCTCAAAGAAAGCGTCTGCCGCGGAAATGCCCAGATCACTCAGATAGAAAGGGAGGGCTGAAAACAGTGCGATGATGAACCAGGACGATACCGTGAGGACGAACATGAACCGGGGCTTCAGATCCCGCGGCTTGCTATAAGTGGTAGCCATTCCCAGGATGCCAAGACCAAAGGCAATCGCCGCCGATTCCGCGAACGCCATGGCATTCGGCGTTTCGGAGCCCGCAAGCAGAATGACAGGCAATGTCATGAAAATGCTCAGAAGCACAAACATGACGCTGACAATGAAAATGACGGGGTAAAGATTTCTCAATGGATGCTCGAGCCAGCTGATACCGGGAGACGGCGTCAGAATACCTGTGGGTGCAGGCTTCCGCAAGGTAACACCGCGCGGATGCTGAAATTACCGGCGAATTAAATCGGTGTAAATAACGCGTAAATGCGGATCTTTCGGATGGTAAAACTCGTGGGCGTGATGCAACTTCAATGATGTACACCGAATAATTCGGTTAAGGAGCTTTCACGATGAAACACGTACGTTCAATTGCCGTTATTCTCGCCACCGGCCTGGCTGCAGCCGGTACTGCATCCGCTCAGGATATGTACAAGTCTGGCGTAGGCGGGCTTTATACAGGCCTGAACTACACCTTTATGAACCTCGAAAGCGGTAACGCGGACGCAGATGTCGGTACGCTCTCTGCCAAGGTAGGTGTGATGGCTACGCCGTACCTGGGTATCGAAGCCCGCGGCGGTTTCGGTGTGGATGATGAGCGCATAGGCGGAGTTGACTACTCCCTCGACAATTTCTTTGGTGGCTACGCTACCTTCAACCTGGCCAACGAATCGCCGATTACGCCTTACGCCGTTCTCGGTTTTACCCGGGTCGAAATCGAAGCCTCTTCGTTCCTGGGTACAGCAACCGAGGACGAAACGGATGTGTCCTATGGCATCGGTATGAATATGGAGTTTGCACCGAACCTGTCCGGCAATCTCGAATACATGCGTTACTATGAAGACAGTGATGCCGAAGTAGATGGTCTGGGTGTCGGCATTCAGTTCAACTTCTGAAACCAGACCACCGGGGAGACTGTTTGAACCATCTGGCTCATGTATTTCTCGCGCCGGACTCGCCAGAAGCGCGAGTAGGCAGCATCCTCGGTGACTTTACCCGGGGTGTCGATCTTTCGGCACTTCCGGCTTCGGTGAGGCAGGGCGTTCGGCATCACCGGGCGGTCGACAGCTATACCGACCACCACCCCGACGTACTTGCCAGCAAGCAAGTCTTCTCCCGTCAACGCCGCCGATTTGCGGGCGTTGCACTGGACATTCTCTACGATCACTTTCTACTCAAACACTGGGAGCGCTTCAGTGCTATTGACCAGGACGCGTTTATCCGGCGTATTTACAGCGAGTTGCAGGCAAAAGAACATTTAATGCCGGACAAAATGGCGCGGGTTACCCGGAGAATGGTGTGGAACGACTGGTTCGGAGCCTACCAGGACCTTGAGAACATCGGTTATGCGCTGGACCGAGTAGCCGGGAGGATCCGCTTCAGCAACCAGTTTACCGGCATGATCACGGAGATTCGCGCACACCAGGATGAACTGGAGCAGAACTTTCTGTCTTTTTTCCCCGATTTACAGGAATTTGCAGGAGATATTGAATGAGGTTTGTTAACAGGGCGTTGTTGGCTGCGGCCTTGGCTTTCCCATCCACGATGGCGTTTTCAGCAGAATCCGATACCAAAAATGTTGAGCGTCCACCGGAAACCCTTGGCTTCGTCGAATGGGTAGTTATGCAGGACACCAGCCTCCGCCTCAAGGCCCGACTGGATACCGGCGCAAAAACCTCATCGCTGCACGCCGTCAACGTTGAACCCTTTGAAAAGGACGGCGAGGAATGGGTGAGCTTTCACATTCCGCTTGGCGATCACCAGGACCAGCCAACGGAAGGCGAGCTCGATCATGAAGACGTCATCCTTGAGCTGGAAAGACCGGTAGAACGAACCGTTCTGATCAAGCGAAAAGGTGCGCCATCCCAGAAGCGCTACGTGGTCATGATGGACTTCTGCATCGCAGGAACTACCCACACCACCCAGTTTTCACTGACGGACCGCGGCAAATTTTCCTACCCGGCACTGCTGGGGCGCCGGTTCATGCGCGATGACAATATTCTTATCGACTCCTCAGATGGTTTTATTGCCGAAAGGGAGTGTGAATA
>CAZFQI010000022.1:0-39586 GCA_964520755.1 uncultured Marinobacter sp.
GGGGCCGTCGTCGCTTTGCTCCGACGTTCCTCAGCCTGCGTTGCAGGCTTCGGTCGAACCCGCGAGGGCTCTCGCCCGCCCTCGCGGCCAATAAAAAAGCCCGGCGTGTGCCGGGCTTTGTTATTGGCGGAGAGGGAGGGATTCGAACCCTCGAAACGCTATTAACGTTTACACACTTTCCAGGCGTGCGCCTTCAGCCACTCGGCCACCTCTCCAATAAACTGTTCCAAATCAGCGATGTCGTCGCTCATTTGAGGGCGCAAACTTTAATGGTTTTACGGGCGGTTGGCAACTCCCCGGCGGAAAATCGTCAAAAAAATTCCGGCCTGCCGGGCATCCTGTTTAACGATTAAACAGATTCAGGACTATCGTTAATACAATACTGACGATCACCATTGATGTGATGGGTATAAACACCCGGCTACCTTCCGAGCGTATATTGATGTCGCCGGGCAGTTTCCCGAACCAGCTCAGAAGGCTGGGTGCGAAATGGAGGATTGCCCCCACGACAATCAGTATGATGCCGGCAACGACGAACCAGCGGGCCATGGATGAGTTCCTCTGGTAACCAAATTCCTCAGATTTAGAGAGAGAATAGCAATGCTGATGAAAGCCGAACAATCGACACTGTTACTCATCGATGTTCAGGAGAAACTGATGCCGGCCATAAGCCACGGGGATGAAGTGGTAGACCGGTGCATCGTTCTGGCCACCATTGCCGGGCTTATGGAGGTTCCTGTGCTCGGCACCGAGCAGCTGCCGGACAAACTGGGGCATAATGTTGAAGCGGTACGGGAGCTGTGCAACCAGACTCTGGCCAAGCATCATTTCGATGCCTGCCCCGATGGTCTCGTGGACCAGTTGCCGGAGGGTCGGCAGCACATTGTTGTCGGCGGTTGCGAGACCCATGTCTGTATGATGCAGACCGCTCTCAGCCTGATTGATGCCGGCTACAAGGTCTGGGTAGTGGCGGATGCTACCGGGTCCCGGAACGAGTTTGACCGGGATGTTGCACTGGACCGTTTGAATGAGAGCGGAGCGCGAATTGTAACGCTCGAGATGGTGGCGTTTGAATGGATGCGCCATAGCAAGCACCCGCAGTTCAGGAACATCCAGGCCCTGATAAAATAAAACATCCAGCGCGCAGGCGCTGACGTAAACAGTCGCTTCTATCACAAGTCGTTTTGAGGTCAGCAATGCTCAACATGGACTTTAATCGCAAGGTCGTCATCCGCACCGCCGAACAGAAATGGGAGCCCAGCCCCGCTGGTGGGGTTCTGAGAAAGCCCCTGGCTAGAGAAGAAGCGGAACGCGGCCATGCCACCAGCGTTGTGCGGTATGAGCCCGGTGCGTCCTTCAAGCGGCATGAGCACCCCCTGGGCGAGGAAATCCTGGTGCTGGAGGGTGTATTTTCTGACGAAACCGGCGATTACCCGGCCGGCACTTATCTGCGCAACCCGCCAGGAAGCGGCCATGCCCCGTTCAGCAAGGAGGGCTGCACGTTGTTGGTGAAGCTGCATCAGTTCGACGAACGCGATCGGTCAACAGTGCGCATAGACACCCACAACACGCCCTGGCTGCCCGGTATCGGCGGGCTTGAGGTGATGCCGCTGCACGAGTTCGAGCACGAACACGTCGCCCTGGTAAAGTGGCCGGCCAACGAAGTCTTCCAGCCCCACCGACACTTCGGGGGCGAGGAAATTTTTGTGTTGTCCGGGGAGTTCTGCGATGAGCATGGCCGCTACCCCGAGGGCACCTGGATCCGAAGCCCTCACCTGAGCCAACATCACCCATTCGTGGAAATTGAAACGGTCATCTGGGTGAAGACCGGCCATCTGCCGGTGAACGCTTAATAAAAAAGGGCCCCGAGGGGCCCTGAAGTGGCTAAGAGATCGCTGTGTGTTGCCAGTTTTGCCTGCTGAACGCGTCGTTGCTTGCGCCTTCCGGTACGGGGTCAGAGACTATTTCCTCCCCGGCCGGTACCGCGAACACGTGATACGCCTCAGGGCCAAATGGATCCAGTGCCGTATCCAGATACTCGAAGCTGTCCGGCACAGGTTCTCCCGAGAAAGCGACTCGGAACTGCCGCTCAAGGGTGGGTGTGGTGACGTTCAGGGGCTGCTCTACCCAGAGGTAAACGGCCTTGTGGGGCACGATGTACTCGCTGCGCACCACCCTGTAACCCTCTTTGAGCGTGAGCGTGGTCGGCTCTTTGCCCGGTTCCAGACGGAATTTGTGGATGGTCTTCATAGCTGCTGCTCCTCTTTGGGTTGCTGCCTTCACAACTCCATAATGAACAGGAACAGAGTTCGATAAAATAAGCTTTTGTGATCTTATAACATCGATTAATTCGATGCTTTTAGTCTTTTCTGTTGCTCTCGTGAGCCTCAACAATCGCACGAACGCCTTCATGGGCGGTTTTTCGGCCCCGGGTGATGGCAAACAGTTCATCCATTACCTCGTCGATTGAGGCAATCTGCTCCACCTCATACTGACGGCAGACCTCTTTGCGGATTGCTGTCGGGGCGGCAAAAACGCCGTAGCCCTGACTCCCGAAGACTTTTATCAGGGCGCTGTCGTCCACTCGGGCGACCAGCTTCATGCGAACCCCGTTCAGGGAAAACCAGTTCATCAGTCGCTCGAAATATGGCGCGTCGGTGGCGTTGGCCAGCAGCGGCTGGCCATTGAGGGATTCCGGGAAGCCCTTTTTCAGCTTTTTTGCCAACTCAGGCGCTGCAAACAGGCTCATGCTGGACCCCGACAACGGGTGCACGGTGAGGTTGCCCTCCTCCTGCAGTTTCGGCATGCGGTCTGTGAGAACCAGATCCAGCTCCTTGCGCTTCAGGCTCAAAACCAGATCCTCGGTGCGGCCCGTCTGGCACTCAAGCTGGATTGATCGCTCTCCCGCCATAGCCGGTTGTAGAAGGTAGTAGGCAATCAACTTGTGAATGGACGCGGATACCCCGGCCCGCAAAGTCAGGGGGCGCTCGGATGGATCGAGCCGGAGAGTTTCGGTCAGTTCGCCGGTGAGCGCAAAAATGTCGTCGGCGTACCCCATAATCAGGCGGCCGAGATCGGTCAGGATCAGCTTTCGTCTTTCCCGGGAAAACAGGCGGCCACCCACGGCGGCTTCAAAGGTGGCCAACTGGCCGCTGAGGGTTTGTGGTGCCAGTTCCAGAACCTCACTGGCCCGGGCAATGGAACCTTCCCGGCTGATCACCCAGAAATAATACAGATGGCGAAGATTAAGCTGTTCCATCCTGATGCCCTGCTCCCTGTTCAGGATGGCCGTGGTATCTTGAGTATCTCACCGAAGGTAACGTACTCGCTTCCACCCAGGCGGCCAATCGGGTCAATGGCGGCGCCATCAAAGGTCAATCGATTCTTGTCGTCGTACTGAGCCACCGCATCGGAAACCCATACCCGGGTCACTTTTCCGAACACAAGCGACTGGGGGCCCGCGCCAATCTCCTTGATGTCATAGAGCTCACAGGCGAACGCTACGTGGCAATCCTTGAGGCGGGGTAAATCCGAACCCTCGAAATCCACCAGTTCCAGGTCAAGATTCTTGAGCTCGGATTCGCCATGGGGCAGCGTTCGTGAGGATTCAGTGACCGCCGCAGCCAGGTCCCGGTGGGCAATATGGACGACAAAATGCTTCGTCGCCTCGATGTTGACCCGGGTATCCTTGAACACCCCCTCCACCGGTTTTTTGCCGACGGAAATCATCAGCAACGGGGGATTGCTGGTAATCGGTGTGAAAAACGAGAACGGCGCCAGATTGAAATCCCCATCGGGGTTTTCACTCAGCACCCAGGCCACAGGACGCGGAATAACCGTCTGGGTCAGGATGTGGTAAGCGTCCTTCGGATCCATACCCTGGAAATCAATGAGCATTATTCTCTCCCGTTAACTGCAGCTTCAGGTGTCCGCTCGCGCATGAGCCACAAAATCATCAGCAGCGCATGCAGTATCAGGAACGGCACAGCAACCATAACCAGTCCGCCCCAGCTCAGCCAGCTCAAAATGGCGCCGGCAGACAGTGCAGCGGTGGCCTGGGAACCAAAGACCATCATGTCGTTCAGGCCCTGAACGCGGAAGCGCTCCGAATCCCGATACCCCCGGGGCAGGAGCGTGGTACCCCCGACAAAGAGGAAATTCCAGCCAATACCCAGCAATAACAGAGCGGAGAGGTAGTGGTGGAAACTGACACCGCTGGCCGCAAGGGCAATACAACCGAGGTAAGCCAGCAATCCCGCCGCCATCATCAGCGGTATGCCGACAACACGGGTCAGCCAACCGCTGATAAGTGATGGAAGATACATGGCCATAATGTGGAGCTGGATGACGCGTTTGGCATCATCAAGGTCATGGCCCGCCATCTCGGTCATACTGAGAGGCGTTGCCGTCATAATGAAACTCATCACCGCGTAGCCGATTGCCGCAGCACTGATGGCCGCCCAGACCAGGGGATTGGACAGAATCTCGCGCAAGGGGCGCCCACCGCCCGGAAGGGATTCCTGTACCCGCTCACCCCTGGCCCGGTAGCCGGCGCCAAGAATCAACAGGGCGGCGCCCTGAACCACCGCCAGCGCAACCCAACTGATCAGAAACGGATACTGTTCACGAGCGCCACTTCCCAAACCAGCCACTTCCGGCCCGAGCCAGGCCGCTACCAGGCCACCCAGGAGCACACGAGCGGCGGCAGAGCCAGCCATGCCCGGTGCCACAGATTCCATGGCTGCAAACCGGTATTGGTGAACGACAGCCAGCCCGGTACCGCCTATGACAGCCGCCAGACACAACAATGAAAACAGACCGGACCAGGACGCCAGCGCCCCCAGCAGCCCCGCCACGATGCCCATGATTGCGCCCAGCAGCATCACACGCTTTCGCCCGATGCGTTCCATCAACCAGGTGGCCGGTTTGATGGCAAGCACGGTGCCAACCACCACCAGTCCCACTGGAAGCGTTGCGTATTCGGGCGCCGGGGCGAGCATTCGGCCCTGGATGCTGCCGATAAAAACAATAAAAGGCGCTGTGCACATGGCCAGCGCCTGGGCGGCAACCAGGACCCAGACATTGAGGGGCATTGGCTACTTTTTCCTGTAGATGATTCCGGGATGGCACTGCACCATCTCGTAAAGGTGGGGCAAGCCGTTCAGCGACTCGGAGGCACCCAGAACCAGATAACCGCCCGGATTCAGGGTGGCGTGCATGCGGGTAAGGATGTCCTTTTTCAGGTCCGCAGAGAAATAGATCAGAACGTTCCGGCACATTACAATATCAAACTTGCCGAGCATGTAACGCTCCAGCAGGTTCAATTCCTTGAACTCCACCATACTCTTGATCTGCGGCTTGATCTGCCAGCCACCATTGAGGGACGGGGTGAAGAACTGCTTTTGTCGCTCCGGTGAAAGGCCCCGGCCAATGGCGATCATCTCATATTCGCCCTTGCGGGCGACTTCGAGAACGCTTTTGGAAATATCCGTGGCAGTAATTTTCACATCGCGGAGCTTTCCGGGCCTTGCTCGCCGGAACTCCTCCACGATCATGGCAATGGAGTATGGTTCCTGGCCGGTCGAGCAGGCCGCCGACCAGATTCGAAGAGGCTGGCCCGAACTGCGTTCAGCGAATTCAGGAAGCAGCTTTTCCTGAAGTATCCGGAAAGGGTGATTGTCACGGAACCACAGCGTCTCATTGGTGGTCATCGCATCGATGACCACTTCCTTGAGGCCGCCCCGTCCGGGACGCTTGAGGCGCTCAAGCAGTTCTCCCAGGGTGCTCAGACTGTTCTCTTCAAGAATCCTGCGCAACCTGCTTTTTACCAGGTACTGTTTGTTCTCGCCCAGTAAAATCCCACAGGCATCCTGCAGGAACGATTTGAAGGCTTCATATTCCTGTGGCGTTATTTCCGCTTTCATTGGGTCTCTAATCTGAGTGAATCTTTGAGCGGCACCATCAACCCTGGTCGATGATCTCCATTACCCGCTCTGCCAGCTCGTCCGGACTGAACTTTGCCATAAAGTCGTCGGCCCCGACCTTCTTCACCATGGCCTGGTTGAAAACTCCACTGAGTGAGGTATGAAGCATAACAAACATATCGGCCAGGGCCGGGTCATCTTTCACTTTGGTGACGAGGGTGTAACCATCCATCTCCGGCATCTCGACATCAGAGATAATCAATGAGAAGTGATCTTTGGCACGGGAGCCGTCCGCCGTTATTTCTTTAAGATATTCGAAGGCCTGTTTACCATCATTTTTGAGAACAACCTCCATACCTATCGCGGTCAGACACCGCTGTATTTGCCGCCTGGCTACGGACGAATCATCGACCACCAACACAGGAAGGTGGCCGGGCACCCGCTCCGCGCTCTTACTCAGAACGGCTTCGGTGACATCCTCACCCAACGGAGAAACCTCCGAAAGAATCTTCTCTACGTCGATGATTTCTATAAGCTTATCATCTATTTTCGTGACAGCGGTAAGATAGACGTCTCTTCCAGCACCTTTCGGTGGTGGCAGGATTTCTTCCCAGTTCATGTTCATAATCCGCTCAACACCGGTAACCAGAAAACCCTGCGTTTTTCGGTTGTATTCGGTGATGATGACGAAACTGGTCGCAAGCTCTTCCTGGGGAATGCCGGGTAAACCAATGGCCATGCTCAAATCAATAATGGGGATGGTCTCACCTCGGCTGTGAGCGACGCCTCTTACCACCGGCCGACTGTTGGGCAGCGAGGAAAGCTTTGGACACTGCAGGACCTCTTTCACCTTGAAAACGTTGATCCCGTAGATCTGCCGCCCTCTGAGACGGAAAAGAAGGAGCTCAAGGCGGTTCTTCCCGACCATCTGAGTTCGCTGGTTAACACTGTCCAATACCCCTGCCATTTCGATTCTCCTGGCCTGCCGGAATTACAACGGCATACATCTTGCTGGTCACTGAATAAAAGCGTGATCGACGGAAACCCGTCATATCAGCGGCGGATTAGCCAATTTAACGGCCACTTTCTCCGGATCCTTAGCCTGATTCGGGCTTTTCTGCCCTGTTGTTGACAGCATAGGACAAACTTATACGTATGCGCATCACCAAATTCGCCCTACTACTGCTAATGTCTGGCCTGAGCGGCCCGCTTCTGGCCGAGACCACCGCTGAGCAGATTCACAAAGCGACCAAAGCGTTTCTCGAAAACTTCGCGTCTGAACAGGCTGAAGAAGGCTATACCGTTTCCTTTGAGCCCGGCTCAATCGACAGCCGTCTCGCTCTTGCCGAATGCCAGCAGCCCCTGAGTGTCGAGTTCAGTGGCGATCCCTGGAAAAGCACCAGTCCTTCACTGCAGGTAGCCTGCGAGGGTTCACGCCCCTGGCGGATGTTTGTGACCGCATCGGTTTCTATCCATGGACCAGCCCTGGTCGCAGCCCGGCCGCTTGCGCGGGGAGAACGAATTACCGACGACCTGCTGACCCGGCAATCCGTTGAAATCAATGCCTCCAGACGCGGTGTTATTACCGCCACCGACCAGGCCATTGGCATGCAGGTGCGGCGGGGAATCAACGCCGGTTCGCTGATTACCCCGGACATGCTCTCTGCCCCGAATGCCGTAGAACGGGGCGACCATGTTATCATTACCGCTAAAACGGGCGGATTTTCAGTACGTTCCCGGGGCAAGGCCCTGGCAAGCGCGAGCGTTGGCGAACAGATTCTGGTGGAAAACCTGAGATCGTCTCGCACCATTAAAGCCAGCGTGGTTGCGCCCGGCCATGTGGAAATTCCGATGTAGCGCCGGCTCGGCAGGAGCTTGCCGGAGCGGCAAACCTCTGCCGCACACCCGGCAGTAAAAACAGACGAAAAAACGACTGAAAAGTACTAAAGGTTTTCGCGGCGCCGCCGTTAAGAAGACATAAACTCGAGTAAGCGCCGCACTTCGTGGCGCGACAGGCAAGCAGGTACAGATATGTCAGTTGACTTAAATGGAATTGGCCCCGGCCAGGTCAACACCCAGAGAACCACGGCCGACAAGAGCTCCGGCACCCAGAATACCCAGCCGGCGACCAACGAACAGGCGAAAACCCAGGCCCAGGGGGCCCGGGGTGAGAACGTCAGCCTGAGCAATCAGGCCAAGAATCTCAAACAGCTCGAACAGAAGCTGGGCGATTATCCGGAAATGGATGACGACCGCATTGAGCAGATTCGCTCCGCCCTGGAGAATGGCACTTACAAGATCGACGCCGAGAAACTGGCCCAGAAAATGCTTGAGATGGATGAAAGCATTTTCGGGTGAGTAGACTATGGCCGCAATTGATGATCTGAAGACTCTTCTTTCCCAGGATATCAGCCAGCTGGATACGCTGGCAGATATTCTCGGAAGGGAAAAGACCTGCCTTGCAAATTCTGACGTCCGCCAGCTGGAAGCTCTGACCAAAGAGAAGAACGATCTTCTGGGTGCGGTTCGTGAGCGCGCCAAACAGAAGATCCGGACGCTGGTCCAGATGGGGTACCGCCCTGAGAGCGGTGAACCCTCCCGTTTTATTCGCAGCGCCGGCTTTTCTGAACTCTTCCAGCTCTGGCAGGAAGCTGACCAGAAACTTCGCGCCTGTCAGACGCTGAATCAGACCAATGGCCGGGTGATCAGCCATCTGCAGAAGCGCCTGTCGAAACTTACGGACATCTTCCGTGGCGCCACCGGTCAGCAAAAGCTTTACGGCGCCCAGGGGCAACAGACCACGGTATCAAGCAGCACGGTACTTGCCAGCGCCTGATGAAGACCCTGGCAAACCGTGCCTGCAGAGATTCATCGGGTATAAATGGTCATCTGTGAGTCCGGGTGAAACCGGATGTCGTGGATACTCACGTTACCCATTGAAGCTCCCTGGCTCCCGGTGACCCGGATATTGTCCATCCGGATTTCTTCGATGCGCTCAGGGAGCGCCAGCATCAAGGCACCATCCTCCCTGACCCGGTAACGGGGCTCCCCCTCACGGTAGTGCACGCCAGAAATAGTCAGGTCTGAACCCAGAAAGTTAAGAACCGGTACGAAGATGTTGGCGGTAAGCTTCAGGCCCTCGATCACATCCGCTGATCCGTCGCCTCCCTGCTCGGCGTTGCCCGTGGGACTTTCCGCCATGCTGCTGACAATGCCGATACGCCGGAGCAGTGTGGGGTCTCCCTGACCTGAAATTCCAGCCAGCTCGGTCTCGTTCAAGGGCGTGAGACTCCCTCTTTCATAGAGTTCTCCGGCCTCCAGCGCCGATTGTGACGCTTCGGCCGAATTGCTTGCCGCAAAGGTAACCAGGGGCTGAAAGGGCAAAGTCACCATCGTTACAAGGGCTGCCGCGTTGCGGTAACGGGATTGGTGCTTGAGAACCCGGTACAGTTCCTTTTCGCTGATCCAGCCGGCCTGGATGAACACCTCACCCAGGCGTTGCCCGGTTTCACGCTGAAGCCTCAGCCCCTCATTCACCTGCCCTTCAGACAGATAGCCACGATTGATAAGCAGTCGCCCAAGGCGTGATTTCTCTTCAAATCCCTGACGGATTCTCACCCAGTGTCTCCTTTTGAACAGTGAAAACCGTACAACCCGGCCCGGCCAATGTGATCCATGACTTCCGATACCCGGAAGGTTAGCCGATCACAACCCAATGTGCGTGGATACAGTCACCGTTTTACCATCACCTTCTGGTAAGATCTGGCACCTGGTAACAGAATTCGCTGAATTGTCGCAGGAAAACCACCTGCGAATAACACAGAGAGCCGCTGCAAATGACAAACAAGGTAAAACCCCTGAAAACTGTGACTCCCGTACTGCTTATGGCCCTCGCCTTACTGATGCCATCCGCCCCGGCACTGGCCCAGGACAATGACCAGTCCGCCAGCGAACCGCTGCCAATGGTTCGTATGGTGACCAGCGAGGGCGCCATTGAACTGCAGCTTCGCCCAGATGTCGCTCCTGATACGGTCGCGAACTTCCTGCAGTACGCCAGGGACGGTTTCTTCGACGGCACCATCTTCCATCGCGTTATCCCCGGATTCATGATCCAGGGCGGTGGCTTTACCGGGGATCTCTCCCGAAAGTCGACCCGGGCACCCATCCGCAATGAAGCAACAAAAACGCTGCCAAACCTCCGCGGAACCATTGCCATGGCGCGGACCAGTGCGCCGGATTCGGCAACGTCCCAGTTCTTTATCAACCTGTCTGATAATGGGTTCCTGGATGCCGGTGTGCGCGGCCCGGGCTATGCGGTTTTTGGCAAGGTTACCCAGGGCATGGGCGTTGTCGACGCCATCGCCCGCAAGCAGACTACCCGGAAGCAGGGCATGGCTGACGTGCCGGTTGAACCTGTGACCATCGAAACCGTTACCGTGGTCGATTCCGAAGGCTGACACCGTGAACCGGCCACCCCTGCCCCCCGCGATCGAGCCCGCTGAACTGGCCTGGCACGACGGGGTCCCGGAATCGAAGCGGTTTGGCGATGTCTACTTCAGCCGTAACAATGGCCTGGAAGAAACTCGCCACGTGTTTCTGCAGCACAATCAATTACCGGAGCGTTTCTCGGAGATTCCCGAAGGCGGCAGTTTCGTTATTGCCGAAAGCGGCTTCGGGACCGGACTGAACTTTCTCGCAGCGTGGCAGGCCTGGCAGCGCTACGCGCCGGCTCATGCAGCTACCCTGCACTTTGTCTCCGTCGAGCGTTTCCCGCTGACCCGGGAAGACCTCACCCGGGCCCTGGCTTTGTGGCCGGAACTGAAGATACTGGCTGACGAACTGCTGCTGAGTTACCCACCACTGGTGCGCGGGGTTCACAGACTGGTCCTGGACGGGGGACGGGTTCGACTGACGCTGTTCTTCGGCGACATCAATGACGCCTGGCAATCTCTGGACTTTCACGCCGACGCCTGGTTTCTGGATGGGTTTGCCCCCGCCCGCAATCCGGACATGTGGCTTGAGACCACTCTCGGCCAGGTCCGGGCCTACAGCAAGCCGGGCACAACCCTGGCGACTTTCACGTCGGTCGGCCGGATCCGTCGGACCCTGACGGAGGCCGGATTCCGCATGGAAAAAACCTCCGGATACGGTCGCAAACGGGAAATGCTGAAAGGCATCCTGGAGGCCGAGGGCCCGGTTCAACCTGAGAGCCCCGGGACCATTGCCATCATTGGTGCGGGCATTGCAGGCTGTACCCTGGCGCGGAACCTCGCGGAGCGGGGCCACCCGGTGACACTGGTCGACACTCACGGGCCGGGAGCCGGAGCGTCCGGAAATGCCCAGGGCGCTCTGTATGTGAAGCTTGGGGTGGAGTTCAATGACCAGACCGAGCTGGCCCTCACATCCCTGACCTTCGCCCAGCGTTTTTACGGCCACTGGCGCGACCAGTACTGGCACCCGACCGGGCTGCTGCAGCTGGCTCACAGCCCGCAGGAAGAAGACCGACAGGCGAGATTCCTCCAGCGCAACGACTACCCCCGGGACATTCTCCAACCCGTAAACCGGGAGCAGGCCAGCGCCCTTTCAGGCGTGCCGACGCAATCCGGGGGGCTCTGGTTTCCCGACAGTGGTTGGCTCGAACCTGGCAATCTGTGCAAAAACCTGGCAGACCACCCTTTGATCTCCGCCGCGTTCGGTGTCGAAGTTAGCCGGCTGGTGCCCTGCAATGGGCAGTGGCAGATATCCACGGATGAAGGATCGTCCATCGCGGCCGACCGGGTGGTCATCTGCTCCGGCCACTTCAGTCCCCGGCTCATACCGGTGAGTGGCCGTTTCCGGTTAAAAGCCATACGTGGCCAGGTTACCCATCTGCCGGCAAAAGCCCTCATCCCTCCAAAGACGGTGATCTGTGGCAATCGGTATCTGAACCCGGCCCTCGGCGATATCGCTGTGACCGGGGCCACCTTTGATCTTCGGGATGATAACCCGGCTCCCACAAGCGTAAGCCATGACGAAAACATCCGGGAACTCAGCTCAATGCTGCCTTCGGTGTTTAACGACGAAGACGGTAAACCCAATGGCGAGGATCTGTGTGGCCGAGTTGCCTTTCGCTGCACCACCCATGACTACCAGCCCGTTGCAGGCCCGTTATTCAATGGCGAGGATGCCCGCCTGGAAAGCCTTTTCCTGCTTACCGGCCTTGGCAGTAAAGGCCTGACCTACGCGCCGTTATTGGCCGAGTATCTGGCCGACCAACTTACCGGCCAGCCTGCCTGCCTTCCCGCAAACCTGGTCAGACGCCTGGAAACCCGAAGGCTTTACCAGAACGATATGGCGGTTTCGTACTAAACTACCACTGAAGTTTCCGGTCAGACTGCCGATAACCTTTAAAAGTGTGGCTTAGGCACGGAGAGAACCCATGTCCATTCATGTCAGCGAACCCGGCCGCCCAGTCGGAACCCGCCTACCGGAAACATTCCGGGCAAGGCCCGTGGGCGATGTCACCGAGCTGGCAGAAACCCAGCCAGTAAATCCGGGCCGGAGTGAGGCAACCGACGCCGAGTTTCAGCAGGCGGCCAATGCCGGGCGGTATAAAGCGCTGGAAGAGTATGGTGCTGCGGCAGCCGGCGAGCGCCGTGAAGACCGCCCTTATCTGCCCGTGTCCAGTATTTCGTCGCCGGCACTGTATTCTGTGCCGGCTTCCGCCACCATATCCGAAGCGTTGTCTGTGATGGATGAACACCAGGTTCATCATCTGGTGATCATGGCGGACAAAAACGTCGCCGGCCTGGTCGATCTCCGCTGGCTCCTTGGCTGGCTTCACAAGCATGAAGCTGATGCCATGAGCCAGAGCCTGGTTCACGTTGAGCTGCCCGCCTTTCTGACCGCGTCACCCGAGACAGACGCCCACCAGTTGGCCAGACTGATGCTGGCCCATCAGCTCAACGCCGCCCTGGTGGTTGACGCGAAGGGCGCAGCCGCGGGCATCGTGACCAGCACAGACTACCTGAGGCTATACGCCAGCGCGGGTCGCCATGAGGGAACGGTTTAGCGCCTTGTTCAGTTCAAGGGAGTCAGTAGTTGCCCCTCGGGGCTGAACAGAAGCACGGACCAGTCGTTGCCGATTCGGCTTAACGCCACGATCTCGTCATCCCGGTAATTCTCCAGATCAAGTATCGCCGAGTTGTCCACGGCAAGCTGATAGCGCCAGTTGTTTCTGAAGCCGGGGTCTTCATCCTCCGCCTCCCGAACCAGCGATACCCGGGCAACGATGGCCTGCTCCATGCCGGACACAACGCCTTCGCTGGCAAAGTCGCCGTTGGTGGTTCCCGAAACAACCATATCGCCGTCAAAGCCCGTCAATCCCTGAAGCGTTTCAGCGGCCTGATCGTTCTCGTCATTCAGGGAGAACGCCCGACTCACGATACCTGAGGAGGAATAACCCAGCAGAAAGCCAGCGGTGCTGGAAAGCGGCTCGCGCGCCAGTTCAGGATCCTCTTCGTCCTGTTCCAGCACCGAGTACAACCCATCACTGGCGCCTATCAGCCAGATTGTGCTGCCCTGAAACAGCCCCCCGGAGACCGGCTCGTCGCCGGCAGTGCCCACCTGGTTGACACTGAGCTCGCTGGTTGCGCTGGACGCGTTGAAGAAGAAGGCGTCAATACCACCGATGACTTGTGCCCCTTCCACCGAGCCGGCCGCGGAACCAAACAACGCCGGGCTGTTGGACTGGACACTGCCCCCTGCAACACTGTCATCGGCACCCGAGCCGGCCTGACGGGTCCAGGCTACAGCGGGCTGCTGGGTATTGCCGTCCAGCTCGGTATCAATTCTCTGCACAAAGGCGTCCTTGCCGCCCGAGGCCTGCTGCTGGTCAAACACGCCCCCGGTTTCCCCGGCTACGACAACATAGCCGGTGTCCTGGTTAATTCCGGCCCAGCGCACCTGATCGTCGGCATCCGTTCCGGTCCGGATTGTCCAGGTTGGAATGTACTCGCCCCCGTTGGTGGCTGAATCAAACCAGTACAGAGACGTCACCGCATCCTCGCCACCAAGTGCAGTTGTACCCTCGACCGGCTGGTCGGTGCTGTAAGCGACAACGAACTCGAATCGGTCTACCTTGGTTCCGCCCTGGGTCACCTTACGCTGAACGACATTGATGACCGGGGCCGGCGCTACAAGCCTATCGCTGGCAGAAGAGATGGCAATCTGCTGCAGCTGCGCACCACGCTGGTCGAAAATCCGCGCCAACACCCTGTCGTTATCCTGAGTGTCGTAGCCAACGACGAAAAGCCTGCCGTCGTGACCCAACGCAACATCCGTGGCAACAAAGCCATTATCGTCATTCAGCGCCAGAGGCGATGTCAGCTCGTTGAGGCTGATCCGGATCAGGTTCTCTGATTCAGCCCGGGCGTAGTCTTCGCGGCCGGCCTGGAAGTTCTCATTGATGCCCAGCAATATGAATCGGTCACTGAAGGCCGGATTGGCGTAACTACCCGCGGGTACCCGGACCCGGAATTCCACTTCGTCGGTCCCCTCAGGAAAAACCAGTTCGTCATTCTCAACCCAGTTACCATCTTCCAGCCGCTCGATAACGAACTCGGAATCAAGCCGCGCCGTGGAGTCTTCGGTATGGCTGAGTTTGGCAAAAATATCCCGGTCTCTGTCGCCGGAGAGCCTGGCAACGTACTCACGCACATCACCGACATTCAAAGTGTCCCTGCCCCCACCATTCACGGTTTCCAGGGACAGAACGGGCTCGTTATCCTGAATCGAAAGGTTGGTGACCACGCCACCGTTACCACTTCCCAGACCCGCCAGACCGGAACGCACTTCGGTAAGTGCCAGCCTGAGGGATTCAACGGGCTCCGGGAAACTGTCCTCAACCACCTCCAGCGGCAGGTAGCATTCGGTGATACCTGGTTCAAGCGTGATTACACCACGGGTGTTGAAGCCCTGCTCATCAGGCTCATACTTGATATAGTCGAGTTTATTCTCGCCGTTCTCATCCCGGGGCATTCCGCTGTTGCTGCCCAACCCAACGATGTCCTTGCCGAGAATGGCATCCCCGGCGTTGGAGGCACTGTGATCGCAATTCTGGTGCGGGGGCGAGAATCCGACGTCACAGCTGGACGCGTCGTAATCGGACAGAAGCTCAAAGGCTACGGCGACCCGGGTTACCGAGGGTTGATCGAGGAGCACCTTCACGAAAACACGACGCGTCGGCAATGTCAGATCCCTGGTGCCCGAGACCGAACCGTCATCGTTGTAAAGGTTGACGGTGAAACTGTGTTCACCTTTGGTTTCCAGATCCGGCAAGGCGCACTGTTCACGGTTGCTAGCGGCGATTTCCGGGCTTTCACCCTCCGTGAACGGCTCGGCGTCCAGAGACATCACGTTGTACTTCACATCGATATCGAACGGCTGGGCGCCGGCCATGCGTCCGTCGGTTGTCACCAGGTTGATGCCTTCGGTCTTGCCAAGATCCGCCTCTCCCCGGCTACCACCGGTGAGGCCGGGAACACCGCGCATAATAATGCCCTGGCGAGCCTTGTTGCTGGTGTCTTCAAGCGCCAGCCAGGACGGCGCATTGGTGAGGGAGTAGTCAAGAATATCCTCGCCACCGTACGCCCCGAAATTGTAGGAGTACTCAACGCCGAGATAGGCAAACACCGGGGGTACGCCAAGAATGGTGGGCTGATCGGGATCTTTTTCCGTCTTGCAGGCAGACAGCCCGAGGGAAAGCAGGACCAGCATGGCAATATGGCAAACAGGATGAATGCGGGAGTAAAAATCGGCGCCCATGAAAAAATCCGTTTCAATCGTTGTTGTTGTGGCAGCGAACGCCCGGATGAAGCAGAAACACCGGGCGGTTTACACACCGTTACAGAACAACGCCATGGTAGCCAATTTGATGCGCAGGGGATCTGCGCGAGTTCTCAGATTCGGTTAGCCCGCCTCGAGGCCATGCTCTTCCAGCAAAGTAACCAGGCCTGCCTCATCCAGGACAGGAACCTCCAACTGTTCGGCCTTGGCCAGCTTGGAACCGGCGGCCTCGCCGGCAACCACGCAGGCGGTCTTTTTGGAGACGCTTCCGGCCACCTTGGCCCCCAGGGCCTCCAGCTTTTCTTTGGCTTCGTCCCGGGTCATACCGGAGAGAGTGCCAGTCAGCACCCAGGTCTGGCCTTTCAAAGGCTTGTCACCCTGCTTAATCTCCTCTTCCTGCCATTCCACGCCGGCGTCTCGCAGGGCGTCCAGGGTTTCCCGGTTATGGGTCTGTTCGAAAAAGCTCCGGATATGGCCCGCAACAATCGGCCCGACATCCGGCACCGACTGCAGCCCTTCCTCATCGGCTGCGGCAATCGCCTCCAGGGTCCCGAAATGCGACGCCAGGGCTTTGGCTGTGGCCTCCCCCACCTCACGAATACCAAGGGCATAAAGGAAGCGCCAGAGTGCGGGTTGCCTGGCTCGATCTATGGCGGCCACCAGATTGGCGGCGGACTTTTCCCCCATCCGCTCAAGTTTGACCAGATCATCGGTTGTCAGGCGATACAGGTCAGCGACGGTTTCAACCATGCCCTGGTCCACCATGATGTCGATCCACTTGTCACCCAGCCCTTCAATGTCCAGGGCTTTACGGGAGGCATAGTGGCGAATGGCCTCCTTTCGCTGGGCCGGGCAGAACAGACCGCCGGAGCAGCGGGCAACGGCTTCCCCTTCGATCTGGACCACATCCGAATCGCAGACCGGACAATGGGCGGGCAATTCCACTTCTCTGGCACCGGCAGGGCGTTTGTCGGGAACCACCTTGACCACCTGCGGTATTACATCACCGGCACGGCGGATAAACACGGTATCGCCAATATGGACATCCAGTCGGCGGATTTCGTCCATGTTGTGAAGGGTGGCATTGCTGACGGTCACGCCGCCGACAAACACAGGTTTGAGCCGGGCCACCGGCGTAACAGCACCCGTTCGACCAACCTGGAATTCCACGTCCTCGATGACCGTCAGCTCTTCTTGTGCCGGAAACTTGTGGGCAATCGCCCAGCGCGGTGCCCGGGAGACAAAACCCAGGGCCTTTTGGTGGTCCAGCCGATTCACCTTGAACACAATGCCGTCAATCTCGTAGGGCAAAGCGTCCCGTTTTGTCATCAGTTCGCTGTAGGCCTCGAGGCATTCCTCCACCCCCTGTGCCTTGCGCATTTCCGGATTGATCCGGAACCCCCAGCTCTGCACACGCTGAAGGCCGTCCCACTGGGTATCGGGGAGCAGGCTTTCGTCCGTTACCGCCACGCTGTAGGCGCACATTTCCAGAGGGCGCCTGGCCGTTACCGTGGACTTCTTCTGCCTCAGGCTGCCCGCCGCCGCATTGCGGGGATTGACGAAGGTTTTCTCACCACGCTCGGCCAATCGGCGATTGAGCTGCTCGAAACCGTCCTTGGGCATGTAAACTTCACCGCGGACTTCAACCAGGTCTGGCACATCGTCTCCGCGGAGCTTCAGTGGTACCGACGGAATCGTCCGGATATTGGCAGTTATGTCCTCTCCGGCGTAGCCATCACCACGGGTGGCGGCGGTAGTCAAGGCGCCCTTCTCGTAATGAAGGCTGACCGCCAGCCCGTCGAGTTTGGGCTCGCACACGTATTCCACGTCTTCGCTGATACCGAGCCGGTCCTTCACCCGACGGTCGAAGTCACGGAGTTCATCCTCACTGAAGGCATTGTCCAGCGACAGCATCGGCAACCGGTGAACCACCTCCTCGAAACTGGTTTCCGCAGCACTGCCAACCCGCCGGGTGGGCGAATTTTCAGACGCCAGCTCCGGGTAATCGGTTTCCAGGGTCTGTAATTCCCGGAACAGCCTGTCGTATTCCGCATCGGGAATACGGGGATCATCCAGCACGTAGTACCGGTAATTGTGGTCATCAATAACCGAACGGAGTTCTTCTACACGCTGGATGATGTCGGGCGTGGCTTTGCTCATGGACTGGCACTCTCGTCTCTCAAAAAAATGCCCGGAACAAACCGGGCATCTGGCCGTCTTTTACCGCCTGGTTTCAGATCTTCTGGGAACGCTGCTTGCGCTCAAACTCCCGGATCCTCTGGCGGCAGTGCTCGATCGTTTGAGGGGTCATCACGCTGCGGCGCTCATCCTTCAGCTCGCCGCCAAGGTTACGAACCACGGCCTGGGCGGTTTCGAGCATGAACTCAAATGCCTGCAGGGCATTGGTGGGCCCCGGCATACTCATGAAAAAGCTGATCCCGGGTGTGGTCAGGGCTGGCATATCCCCCGGCTTGAATGTGCCGGGTTCCACAGCGCTGGCGACACTGAACTGAACCGGGCTGGTCGTGTCGGATTCTTCGTGGCGGTGATAAATATCCATGTCGCCGTGTTCCAGACCGCAAGCTTCGAACAGCTTCTTCAGGGCGGGCCCCTTGAAGTCCTCACCGCTCTTGGAGAGCACGTTGATAACGATCACCTCCCGGGCCTCCGGCCGATTGGCGCCCGCCAACGGCTGACCGCTGTTCGGTTGTGAAGGCTCCCGCCGGGCCGTATCCTCCTCCACTTCGGTAGTGACGGTCGGAGGCGCTGCGTTGATATCGTCCTCGATAGCCCCCCAACCGGATTCGGGCTCGGTTTCTTCGGGATCATGGCTGGACAGACCGAAATCCGGTTCTGATTCTATGGGCTCTTCTTCAACAGGGTCTTCATAGCTGGCAACTGGGCGTTCTGGCTCCGGCTCTGGCTCTGGCTCAGAATCTTTCGCTGCAGCGGCGTTTACTGGTCGCGTTGGCTTGGGTTTTGGAGACCCGAATCGACTGGATTTTTCGGGCTTTACATAACCACGCTCTTCCAGGGTGTCCCGGGAAATGGTCCTGGCGCCGCCGTTGGGCAACTCGGGATTGAACTCGTCATCAAGTGGTGAATCCTCTAGCTCGTCAGCGCCCATTCCCGACGAAATGGCCATGGATTCTTTCCGGGCCCGCCGCATCCGGCGAATACCGTCAACGACAATGCCGATGATAACCAGGGTACCGATGGCAATTAACCATTCCCTAAGTGACATAGTGCTGCTGTCCTGTTTGCAGATCCCGTAACGTTGCTACTCTAAGAAAAGCCCGTAACGAATACAACGCACACCCGGGCCAGATGGCGTTTTTGTCATGGTTGCCGTTTTTCTGACCAGCCTCAGGCCTCCGCCAGCGCCGCGGCTTCGTCCACGTCCACCGACACCAGCCGCGAACAGCCTGGTTCGTGCATGGTCACCCCCATCAGCTGATCCGCCATCTCCATGGCAATCTTGTTATGAGTAATGTAGATGAACTGAACCTGTTTCGACATTTCCTTGACCATGTTCGCGTAGCGCCCGACGTTAGCGTCGTCCAGCGGCGCATCCACTTCATCCAGCATACAGAAGGGGGCCGGGTTGAGTTGGAAAATCGAGAACACCAGGGCAATCGCGGTAAGCGCCTTCTCTCCGCCTGACAACAGGTGGATGGTGCTGTTCTTCTTGCCCGGCGGCCTCGCCATGATGGCAACGCCGGTTTCAAGAAGATCCTCGCCCGTCAGCTCCAGATAAGCGTTACCGCCGCCGAATACCTTCGGGAATAGCGCCTGAAGGCCTCCGTTCACCTGGTCGAAGGTTTCCTTGAAACGTTGCCGGGTTTCCCGATCGATCTTCCTTATGGCGTTGTCCAGTGTTTCCAGGGCTTCCATCAGGTCTTCGTGCTGGGAATCCAGGTAGTTTTTGCGCTCACTCTGAACCTGAAATTCCTCGATCGCCGCCAGGTTGATCGCACCCAGACGCTGTATCCGGTTACCGATGCGCTCAAGCTCCTCCGCCCAGTCCTTCTCGTTCGCACCCTCAGGCAGCTGGGACAGAATATCCTGCAGCTTGACGTCCAGCTCCTTGAGCTGCTCGATGTGGTTGCCGGAGCGGATTTCCAGGGCCTGGGATTCCATTTTCAGTTTTTCCAGCCGGGACCGGACTTCCTGAATCCGGTGATCCGTGCCGCTTCTGCCCTGCTCTTTCTCCCTGACTTCACGATCGATCTCTTCCAGGGCATCGCGGGCAGCGCCGAGCTTTTCTTCTTCCGCCAGACGACGGTCGAGCAGGCCTTCAAGCTGCATTTGAAGGTCCTCAATGGGCTCCTCGGCGCTTTCCCGGGACTCCCTCAGAATCTCCAGACGCTCATCGATGCGTTCCTTCTGCAGCTGCATTCGATCGATAGTCTGATTGAGCCCCTCGCGCTGGCTGTGAAGCGTCTGAAGCTGGAGTTGCAACTGGTGGGCGTGGTCGCGGTCGTGTCGGGCCTCCTGACGCAGCCGGTCGAGGTTTTCACGCAGGCTGTCCCGCTGTTCGAGAAGCCGTTCTTTTTCTTCATCGCTGTCTTCGGTCGACGCCAGCGCCTGTTGCCACTCTTCCCGGGCCTCCTGCAGGCTCTCTTTCTGGCCCTCAAGGTTTTCAGCGACATCCTCGATATCGTCCCGGATTCGCTGCAGGCGGGCATCAATCTGCTCGGCTCGGGCTCGCAAACCACTGACGCGAGAGGATAATGTTGCGAGTTCACGGTCAGCTTCGCTCAGACGGGCCTGGGCTTCGTCCCTGGCCGACTCCGAGCGTTCGGCGCGTTCCTGGAGTGTCTCCAGTTGCTCGCTGGCCGCCTCCAGTGACTCTTCGGCTTCGGCAAGTTGTGCGGCCAGCTCCGTGACTTTCTTCTGACGCTCAATAACCCCGACCTGGCCGGCGTCCGAGTCTGGCATCAGGACCCAATCCCGGGACACCCAGACGCCTTGCGGTGTCATCAGGCTCTGGCCATCCTGAAGGGCGGTTCGCATACCCATGGCGTCAGAAACCGTTTCGACCGCGTCAATGCCGCGAAGCAGCGAAGCAATTCCCGGAACGCCTGAGACTTTTGCCGCCAGGCCGGTTTTTCCAGCATTAGCGGCCGCCCCGGCTTCAACGAGGGCCAGCCCCCTTGGAGCCTCTCTCATAGCCGATGAAAGCTGGCCAATGTCCGGCAGGCAAAGCCCCTGGGTAAACCGCCCGATCACCTGCTCAACCGCAAACTCCCAGCCATCGGCAATATTGAGCTGGCTGGCCACTCGGGGCATGTCGCTAAGGGCATTCTGTGAAAGCCAGGATTGCAGAACATCATCCCCGGCGCCCAACTGCTCATCCAGCAGCGCCTGCTGAGACTCCAGGGACGCGCGAAGGCTCTGGACCCGCTGGCGTTCTTCAGAAACGGCCTGCTCTGCGTCCCGCTGGTTCTGTCGGGCGTCGTAAAGCTCGTCCTGAATCGCTGCAATTCGCTCGGCCGCTTCCTCGCGCTTCAGTTCCAGTGTTTCCTGCTGCTCCAGCAATTCCTCCAGCTCCGCGCGATCCATCTGGCCTTCCAGCAACTCCTGTTCATCCTGGAGCTTGCGTTGGCGGGTCAGAAGTTGCTCGATGGCGTCCTCGAGGGAACGAATCCTGGACTGGGCCAACTCGGCCTGGCGCCGGGCATCCGAAGAACGGGCGCTGAAATCTTCCCACTGGTGCTGCCAGTCGCTCATGGCGTCTTCGGCCTGCTGCAGTTTCTCGCCTGATTCCTCGGAACGCATAGCCAGCGCTTCCTGTTCGGGCTCCATCATGTCCAGCTCTTCCTGGATACCGGAAAGCTTGTCCTCGTCCTGCTCCAGCTCCCTGGCCAATTCGCGCTGGTTGGCCATTGCCTGGTCCAGTTCCGCTGCCATCTGCCGGCTTCGTTCACGCTGATGCTCAAGGCTTTGCTCGATTCGGGCGATATCGGCACCGGCTTCGTAATAGCGTGCCTGAGCCCGGTTGAAATGCTCGGTGCGTTCCTGATGATTATCTCTCAGGGATTCCAGAGAGGTCTCCAGGCTGACGCGCTCGGTCAGGAATTTTTCGAGCTCAAGTTCAGTATCCCGGATCATGCCGCGCCAGGTTTGCAGGTCATTGTCCAGGGATTGCCAGCGAAGCACCGTCAGTTCGGCTTTTTTCTGCCGCTCTTCCTGCTTGTAGGTCTTGTACTTTTCCGCGGCTGCCGCCTGGCGCTCGAGGTGTTGCAACTGACGGCCCAGTTCTTCCCTCAGATCGGTGAGCCGCTCCAGGTTTTCCTGGGTTCGACGGATACGATTCTCTGTTTCACGGCGCCGCTCCTTGTACTTCGATATACCGGCGGCTTCCTCAATGTAGATCCGAAGCTCCTCCGGCTTCGCCTCAATCAGCCGGGAAATCATGCCCTGCTCAATGATGGCGTAGCTTCGCGGACCAAGACCGGTGCCCAGGAACAGGTCGGTGATGTCCCGGCGCCGGCATTTGGAGCCATTCAGAAAGTACTCGGACTGCCCTTCCCTGGAAACCCGGCGACGAACGGAGATTTCATTGAAACGGACAAATTCACCGGGCGCAGACCCATCACTGTTATCAAACACCAGTTCGATGGAGGCCTGCCCCACGGGCTTTCTCGCACTGGAACCGTTGAAGATGACATCGGTCATGGATTCGCCACGCAGGTACTTGGCGGAGCTTTCACCCATAACCCACCGGACCGCGTCGATGATATTGGACTTGCCGCAACCATTGGGGCCAACAACGGCGGTCATGTTGGAGGGAAACGGCACCGTGGTGGGATCGACGAAGGATTTGAAGCCGGACAGTTTGATGGACTTCAGACGCATATCAGGCGCTCGCTTCCTGCCGGAGAATCGTCAACACCTGCTGCCGCTGATGTTCCCCGAAGGCCTGGATTACCGCTTGCAGACGTTCTGGGTCGTCATCAATAGCAGCATCTGCCAATTGGCGGAAGAAGGTCGCCGTTTCGCCGATTTCCTCCCGGAAGTGTTCCAGCGCCACAAAATAGGTACGGCTGATGGCCGGCCTGAAGTTTTCCAGGGTTTCTTCCAGAAAGGGATTTTCGACCAGACCATAGGCGTAGCGCATAACCCCGAACCCGGCGTCAATGACCTGCTCGGCGGCATCTGCACTGGTGGCATTGAGGGCGTCGATTACTGCCTGCAATTCGCGAACCTGGCCCATAACACCGCCAAGCTCCTTTCCGGACCAGCGTTCAAGCACCTTTCGCCCGAGCATGCATAGCAGATCAATATAGATGTCATAGAGGCTGTTGACGCTCTCTGGCGTCAGGCTCGAAACTACCGCACCCCGGCGGGGGAAAATCTCGATCAGATGCCGCCTTTGGAGAATCAGCAGCGCTTCCCGCACCGAACCACGGCTGACATTCAGCTGTCCCGAAACCTTCAGCTCCTGAATGCGTTCGCCGGGTTTGAGATCCCGCGTGATGATCCTTTGTCCAAGATGCTGGGCAATTTGTTCAGACAGACTTTCCGGGGCCTGAAACCTCATAAAGTTGGTCACTCATTCCTGAAGACGACACGATTTCAAACGCAGAAGTTTACCACAGGGAATCTATTGCCCCATCCCCTTGTCTGACATTTTGCGCAGAGCTGCAAACCCGGCGGCAAACTACTGCCGATTTTTTGACGGCAAGCCAGAAATCAATGCCGAAAACCTCGACTCGGAATGCTATTTTAGCCATTAGCAATTGTTTTAAAAGGTTTTTATTGATCGGGCACGGTTTCTGCTAGTAGACGATAAAGCACTGTAAACTTCTGCGACAGAGTGAACCGTAGTGAAAAACATACCGTCGATCCAACAGTCTTCCGCCCAGCCCCAGAAGCTGGCAGCGCTGCGCCAGGCCCATCAGGACTGGAATAACACGCCGGATGTTCTGACGAGGCTGACCCGCCGCCTGTCCACGACACTCTCGCTGGAACAGCAGCTGGCCATCCTGGCTGAGGAGATTGCCGCTGTCGTGCCCTTCACCGCGCTTAACTACCGGCACCGGATCGGCAAACAGGATTTTGTCTACGCCACCGGCATGGGCGGCCCCCATCGATGTGAGTATCGATTAAGCCTTGAAGGCGCGAACTACGGAACACTGGTGCTGCAGCGACGCCAGCGGTTCACCGAGCAGGAACTGGAAGGTGTCGAGATGATTCTCAGCGCCGCCATTTGCCCGCTTCGCAACGCCTGCCAATACGTTGCCATTGAACAGGCGTCCCTGACCGATTCGCTGACCGGTATTCCCAACAAACGGGCCCTGGACGATGCCCTGCAGCGTTCGAGCCTGCTGTCCGAACGCCATGGCGAGCTCTACTCGCTCGTGCTCTGCGATCTGGATCACTTCAAGACAGTCAACGACACTCATGGCCATGTGGTCGGCGACCATCTCCTGCAGATAGCGGCGTCTGAAATCGAACAGTCAATCCGCACCTCCGACACGGTTTATCGGTTTGGTGGCGAGGAATTTGCCATTCTGCTGCCGCATACCCCGGAGCAGGACGCCAAAGATGTAGCAGAGAGGGTTCGCGAGGCCATCGCGGCCATCCGGGTCGATGGCGGTGAAAAGGAACTCCGTATTACAACAAGCTGCGGCGTTGCCACCTTCCTGCCCAAAGAATCGCCACAGGCGTGGTTGGCGAGGGCTGACGAGGCGCTTTATCGTGCCAAACACCAGGGTCGTAACTGCACCCGGGTGTTTGCCACCATTTCCTGAGCATCAGCTGCGGGGCGTTTTGCTCCGGCTCTTCTCGGGCCTGGAACCGCGCCCGGCCGGTTTGGAGGGCTTGGTGTCACTGACAGCCCACTTGTTCCCCCGTGTCTTTTTGCCGGAGCGACCTGGGCTTTTCCGCCTCTGACGGTCGTGAACCGCCTGTTCGCTCGGCGTCTTCTGGGGAATCCCAACCGCTTCGAGCCCGACAGTCCGGCTCAGGGTATCCACAGTCCGCTGATCAAGTTCTTCCCACTTGCCCACGGTCAGTCTGCTGGGCAGGAAAATCGGCCCGTAGCGCACGCGTTTCAGTCGACTGACCCGAACGCCCTGGGATTCCCAGAGGCGCCGAACCTCCCGGTTACGCCCCTCCAGCAAGGTCACGTGGAACCAGCGATTTATACCGCTGCCGCCAGCGGCAGAGATATCGGTAAACTTCGCCATGCCGTCTTCCAGCAGAACCCCCTGAAGCAGACGCTCGATCATGGCATCGTCCACTTCCCCAAAAATACGCACGGCGTATTCCCGGTCGATCTGGTTGGAGGGGTGCATCAGCCGGTTAGCCAATTCACCATCCGTGGTGAAGAGCACCAGGCCGGTCGTATTGATATCAAGCCGGCCAATGGAAATCCAACGGTGCTCTTTCAAACGCGGCAGACGATCGAACACGGTCGGTCGCCCCTCCGGGTCCTTTCGGGTGGTCACTTCGCCCTCAGGCTTGTTGTAAATCAGCACCCGGCGTACCACTTCCGCCGCCCCGGACACTTCCAGGCGTTTGCCGTCGAGTTCAAAGCGGTCTTCCACCGTTGCTTTCTGCCCTGGCGCCACCGGCTGTCCGTTAACCATCAGGCGACCGGCTTCCATCCAGCCTTCTATTTCCCGACGTGAACCGATACCGGCCCGGGCGAGCAACTTCTGAATACGCTCAGGACCACCCTGGCTGGTGTTGTCCTGGGCTGGTCCGGCTGGTTTTTTGGGGCGTTCTGCCGCCATGAAATCAATCCTTAGTCTCTGACTGACACCCGAATGGCGTCAGTGTAGTGTCTGGCTCGAAGATTCGTCGTCGTTTTCGGCAGCCGGCGATTCGAACTCGATCTCCGCCTGCATGTTCTTTTCAATTTCCCGGCCGATTTCTTCAAGGTCCCGGATTTCGTTCAGGGGCGGCATCTGGTCCAGGCCCGTCAGGTTGAAGTAATCCAGGAACTGCTTAGTGGTCGCGTACATGGCGGGCCGACCGGGAACATCGCGGTGACCGACAACGCGCACCCACTCTCGCTCAAGCAGTGTACGAATGATATTGCTGCTTACCGTAACACCCCGGATGTCTTCGATTTCACCCCGGGTGATAGGCTGCCGGTAGGCGATCAGTGCGAGGGTTTCCAGCAGCGCCCGGGAATAACGCTGGGGCTTTTCCTCAAACAGGCGACCAACCCAGGGCGCGAATTCCTCACGAACCTGAAGGCGATAGCCGCTGGCAACCTTCTTCAGTTCAAAACCCCGCCCTTCACAGGCAGTTTCAAGAAGCACCATGACGTGCTCCATGACCTGCCGTGCGGGCCGTTCCTCTTCACTGAACAGATCCCGGAGCTGGTCGAGAGACAGCGGCTTGCCTGCCGCCAGCAGGGCGGCTTCGGCAATGGCCTGGATTCTCTGCAGATGCTCTTCGTTCATGGTGTCTAATCCGTGTATCCGTGCGTTCGACTTTCCGGCAGGCCTAGCTGGCTGCCCGGGCGCGGACGTGAAGCGGGCCCAGCACCTCCGCCTGTACAACCTCAATCAGTTGCTCCTTCACCAGTTCGAGCGTCGCCAGAAAGGTAACCACAACCCCCAGACGCCCTTCTTCGGCTGTGAACAGACTCTCGAAGGTCACAAAATGATCGTCCTGAAGCACCGATAGAATCGCAGACATCCGTTCCCGGGTGGACAGTCTTTCCCGTTCCACATGGTGACTGGTAAACAGGTCCGCCCGTTTCAACACGTTCTGGAGCGCCAGCAGCATTTCCCGCAGCTCTACATCCGGATGGGGGTGGCTCGAGGGCATCCTGGGCAGGGCCGCAGACGCAACGAAATTGTCCCGCTCAAGGCGAGGCATCTCGTCGATATCCTCCGCCGCCTGCTTGAAGCGCTCGTACTGCTGCAGCCGGCGAATCAGCTCGGCCCGGGGATCAATTTCTTCTTCGTCGTCGCTTTCCTGGCGCGGCAACAGCATTCTGGATTTGATCTCTGCCAGTGTGGCCGCCATCACCAGGTATTCCGCGGCCAGCTCAAAGCGCATGGCTTCAACGGCGCCAATGTAGTCCATGTACTGCCGGGTAATCTCGCTGACGTCGATGTCCAGAATGTTCATGTTCTGGCGACGAATAAGATACAGCAAGAGGTCCAGCGGGCCTTCAAAGGCTTCAAGAAAAACCGCAAGCGCATCGGGCGGAATATAAAGGTCCTTGGGAAGGTCCACCACCGGCTTGCCGGATACCCGAGCCAGCGGCGACTGCTCGGGCGCGGTGTCCTGGCTGTCCGGCGCTGCCTGGTCGGTGGATTCTTCGGTCATAACCTTTCCCTGCGGATTCAGCGGTAATGAAGCCCCATGGCGGCGCGGACTTCCTCAAGGGTATCGCGGGCGGCATCACGGGCGTGTTCACGACCTTCCTGAAGGATGGAATGAACAAGATCCGGATTGCCCTCATACTCCCGGGCCCGCTCATGGAGCGGTCGCTGTTCCTCGATAATTGCATCGATCAATGGCTTCTTGCAGTCCAGGCAACCGATGCCCGCGCTGCGACAGCCTGTCTGGACCCATTCCTGGGTATCGGCGTCGGAATAGATCTTGTGCATGCCCCACACTGGGCACTTCTCTGGCTCGCCCGGATCGGTGCGACGCACCCGCTGGGGATCGGTCTGCATGGTGCGGATTTTTTGGGCAACGCTGTCCGGCTCTTCCCGCAGGCCGATATAGTTGTTGTAGGACTTGGACATCTTCTGGCCATCCAGCCCCGGCAACTTTGACTCCGGCGTCAGCAGCGGCTGGGGCTCGGGCAGAATCACCTTGCCACCACCCTCAATGTAGCCGTAGAGGCGTTCGCGATCACCCAGGGAAATATTCTGCTGCTCCTTGAGCAGGGCCCGGGCCGTTTCCAGGGCCTCCATATCGCCCTCTTCCTGGTAACGCCGCTTCAGGTTCCGGTAAAGCTTGGCGTTTTTCTTGCCCATCTTCACGATGGCGCCTTCCGCCTGCTCCTCAAACCCCGGCTCACGACCGTAGATATGGTTGAAGCGACGGGCAACCTCCCGGGTAATCTCGACATGGGAAACCTGATCAGCACCAACAGGCACTTTTCCTGCCCGGTAAACCAGAATGTCTGCACTCTGAAGCAGCGGGTAGCCCAGAAACCCGTAGGTCGCCAGATCCTTCTCCCGTAGCTTTTCCTGCTGATCCTTGAACGTAGGCACACGTTCCAGCCACCCGAGGGGCGTAATCATCGAGAGCAGCAGATGCAGTTCGGCGTGCTCTGGCACCTGCGACTGGATAAACATCGTCGACGAGCCCGGGTTCACGCCGGCCGCCAGCCAATCAATGACCATATCCCAGACGCTTTGTTCAATGCCGGAAGGGTCATCATAGTTGGTGGTGAGCGCGTGCCAGTCCGCCACAAAGAAAAAGCATTCGAATTCATGCTGGAGTTTAACCCAGTTTTTCAGCACACCGTGGTAGTGGCCAAGGTGAAGCTTGCCGGTCGGACGCATGCCGGACAAAACCCTTTGCTGGGAATCTACAGAACTCAAAGCACGAACTCCTTATTTGGTATTGGAACCGCCATCATAGTCCAGGCGACCCGGCATTATAAATAAAAAACCCCCGCTCTGCAGGGCAGAAACGGGGGTTTTTACTGAAAGAAGGCCAGCTTACCAGCCAGTGACTTCCTTCAGGGCCTGACCGATCTCGGCCAGACTGCGCACGGTGCGAACACCGGCGTCTTCCAGAGCGGCAAACTTATCGTCTGCTGTACCCTTGCCACCGGAAATGATGGCGCCAGCGTGGCCCATACGCTTGCCCGGAGGCGCAGTAACACCAGCGATGTAGGAAACTACCGGCTTGGAGACGTTCTGCTTGATGTAGGCCGCAGCTTCTTCCTCGGCGGTACCGCCGATCTCGCCGATCATCACAATGGCTTCTGTCTCAGGATCTTTCTCGAGCAGGGCCAGAATGTCGATGAAGTTGGAGCCCGGGATCGGGTCACCACCGATACCGATACAGGTGGACTGGCCATAACCGAAGTCAGTGGTCTGCTTGACCGCTTCGTATGTCAGGGTGCCTGAACGGGACACGATACCAACCTTGCCCTTCTTGTGGATGTGGCCGGGCATGATGCCGATCTTGCACTCGTCCGGGGTGATAACGCCCGGGCAGTTGGGACCGATCATGCGAACGCCCTTGCGATCCACGTATTCTTTGGCGTAAAGCATATCGATGGTCGGGATACCTTCAGTGATACATACGATCAGCTGAATGCCGGCATCCGCGGCTTCGATGATGGCGTCTTTACAGAACGGTGCCGGAACGTAGATAACAGTCGCTTCAGCGCCGGTTGCTTCAACGGCGTCACGCACGGTGTTGAACACCGGCAGACCCAGATGCTCGGTGCCACCCTTGCCAGGGCTTACACCACCAACCATTTTGGTGCCGTAGGCAATCGCCTGCTCGGAGTGGAAGGTACCCTGCGCGCCGGTAAAGCCCTGACAGATAACCTTGGTGTCTTTGTTAATCAGGATGCTCATTATTTACCCCCTGCGGCTTTAACAACTTGCTCTGCCGCATTCGACAGACTGGTGGCGGCAATGATGTTCAGGCCGCTTTCGGCGAGTACCTGGGTACCCTTCTCAGCGTTGTTGCCCTCAAGGCGAACCACAACAGGAACCTTCACGCCAACTTCCTTAACGGCACCGATGATGCCTTCCGCGATCATGTCGCAGCGAACGATACCACCAAAGATGTTGACCAGAACCGCTTTCACGTTGGAGTCAGACAAGATGATCTTGAACGCCTCGGAAACGCGCTCTTTGGTTGCACCGCCACCAACGTCCAGGAAGTTGGCAGGCTGGCCGCCGGACAGTTTGATGATGTCCATGGTACCCATGGCCAGGCCGGCACCGTTAACCATACAACCGATGTTGCCTTCCAGGGCTACATAGTTCAGTTCCCACTTGGCCGCTTCCGCTTCCCGGGAATCTTCCTGAGAGGGATCGTGCATTTCGTGGATCTTCTTCTGACGGTACAGCGCGTTGCCATCAACGCCAACTTTGGCGTCCAGGCAGTGCAGGTCACCGGCAGGCGTGATAACCAGCGGGTTGATTTCTACCAGTGCCAGATCGCACTCTTCGAACAGCTTTGCCAGACCAACGAAGATCTTGGTGAACTGCCCGATCTGCTTGCCCTCAAGACCCAGCTTGAACGCCAGCTCGCGGCCCTGGTAGGGCTGTGCGCCAACCAGCGGATCGACTTCAGCTTTTAGAATCTTCTCAGGAGTTTCTTCTGCAACCTTCTCGATCTCAACACCGCCTTCGGTGGAGGCCATGAAGACGATACGACGGGTGCCACGGTCAACAACCGCGCCCAGGTAAAGCTCCTGGTCGATGTCGGTGAGGGATTCAACCAGAATCTTGCTGACCGGCTGGCCATTCTCGTCTGTCTGGTAGGTTACCAGATTCTTGCCCAACCACTTCTCGGCAAACTCACGAATCTCTTCTTTGCTCTTGACCAGCTTTACACCGCCAGCCTTACCACGGCCACCTGCGTGAACCTGGGCTTTTACAACCCACGCATCACCGCCGATTTCACCAGCTGCGTCGACAGCTTCTTTCGGAGTATCACAGGCAATGCCCTTGGATACTGGCAGGCCATATTCAGCGAAAAGCTGTTTGCCCTGATATTCATGCAAATTCATAGTTAATGTCCCGAATTAAAAAATTCCTGGTTTGCGTTACTTCTTCTTGCGGCGGTTGGCGATGTGAATCGCGCCACCACCGACGGCCAGAGCTGCTTCGTGCACGGACTCGGACAGAGTCGGGTGTGCAAAGCAGGTCAAAGCCAGATCTTCGGCGCTGGAACCGAATTCCATGGCGATTACGCCCTGGGCAACGATTTCAGAGGCCTGGGGACCAACTACATGGAAACCGACGATGCGGTCAGTTTTCGCGTCTGCGATGATCTTGACCAGACCGGTTGCCGAGTTTGCAGCCATTGCACGACCGTTGGCCGCAAACGGGAAGGTACCCACGTTGTATTCTTCACCCTCTGCCTTCATCTGCTCCTCGGTCTTGCCAACCCAGGCGACTTCCGGAAAGGTGTATACAACGTTCGGGATGCAGTCGTAGTTAACCTGTGGCTTGTGCCCGGCAATACGCTCCGCAACCATGATGCCTTCTTCAGACGCCTTGTGGGCCAGCATCGGACCACGAACCACGTCACCAATCGCCCAGACACCCGGCGCTTCGGTTTTACAGTTGTCATCAACGAAGATGAAACCACGCTCATCCATCTGAACGCCAGCGTCTTCGGACAGCAGGTTATCGGTGTACGGCCTACGGCCAACAGCAACAATCAGCTTGTCGAACTTGGCTTCCTGCTTGCCCTTGGAGTCCTCGTAGGACACGTTAACGAGCTTGCGCTTGACTTCAGCGCCGGTCATTCGGGCGCCCATGGTGATATTCAGTCCCTGCTTCTGGAACTGTTTCAGGGCATCCTTGGCGACCTGCTGGTCTACGGCCGGCAGAAAAGTATCAACGGCTTCGATAACCGTTACTTCAGAACCCAGACGGGCCCAGACACTGCCAAGCTCCAGCCCGATGACACCGGCCCCGATAACACCCAGCCGCTTGGGAACCTCGGTAAACTCCAGGGCGCCCTCGGAATCCACGATGTATTCGCCGTCAAACGGCGCCGGCGGAATCTGGATCGGCTTGGAGCCGGTGGCCAGAATCACATTGTCGGCTTCATAGGTCGTGGCTTTTCCATCCTTGTCGGTTACTTCCACCTTACGGTTGGCCAGCAATTTGCCGTGCCCGTGGATGGAGGTAACGCCATTGGACTTGAACAGACCAGCAATACCGCCCGTCAGCTGCTTAACGATGCCGCTCTTGCGCTCCATCATCTTGGCGATGTCCATCTTGACATCCTTGGCGATAATGCCCTGCATCTCGAAGTCGTGGCTGGATTCCTCAAACTTGTGAGAAATTTCCAGCAGCGCCTTGGAGGGAATGCAGCCAACGTTAAGGCAGGTACCACCCAGCACCTGTGACTTGCCGTCTTCAGAGGTCCAGGATTCAACGCAGGCGGTTTTCAGGCCAAGCTGCGCTGCTTTAATGGCAGCCACGTAGCCACCGGGGCCTGCACCAATGACAATGACGTCGTACTTATCAGACATAATTTATCCCGTTTTCCGATTCGTTAAATGTCGGCTCAGACGTCCAGCAGAATACGTGCCGGGTCTTCAAGCATTTCCTTGATGGCAACGAGGAACTGCACCGCTTCCTTGCCATCAATCATCCGGTGGTCGTAAGAAAGCGCCAGATACATCATTGGCTGGATTTCCACTTTGCCATTCACCGCCATCGGGCGCTCCTGGATCTTGTGCATGCCCAGGATCGCGGTCTGCGGCGGATTCAGGATCGGCGTCGAGATCAGTGAACCGAAAATACCACCGTTGGTGATCGTAAAGGTGCCGCCGGTCATTTCCTCAATGCCCAGCTTGCCGTCTTTGGCCTTGGTACCGTACTCGACAATCTTTTTCTCAATGTCGGCCAGCCCCATGGCGTCGGAATCGCGGAGTACCGGAACCACCAGACCGCGATCCGTGGATACCGCCACACCAATATCCTGATAACCGTGGTAAACCATGTCGTTGCCGTCTATGGACGCGTTCACCGCCGGGAAACGTTTCAGGGCTTCTGTCGCCGCCTTGGTGAAGAACGACATGAAGCCGAGCTTGATGCCGTGGCGCTTGACGAAGCTGTCCTGGTACTGCTTGCGCAGTTCCATGATCGGCGCCATGTTGACCTCGTTAAAGGTGGTCAGCATGGCTGCGCTCTGCTGCGCATTGACCAGACGCTTGGCGATGCTCGCACGCAGACGGGTCATCGGCACACGCTTCTCCGGGCGCTCGCCCTGGCTAACGTTGACTTCGGGCATGTCGGCCGCCGGCTTGGGTGCAGCTGCACCACCAGACGACTTGGCACTGTCCACATGGTTCTGGACGTCTTCCTTGGTCACACGGCCATCTTTGCCGGTACCCTTGATGGCGTTCGGATCAACATTGTTCTCCTCGGCCAGCTTGCGGGCGGCCGGGCTCAGAATGGCTTCGCCGGAGGGTGCATCGCTCTTGGCTTCTTCCTTCGGAGCCTCTTCCTTGCTCTCTTCCTTCTTGCTCTCGGCAGGCTTGGATTCGCCCGCAGCACCTTCCTTGAACTTGCCGACCACTTCGCCGCTTTCGACGGTATCGCCTTCATTCTTGAGGATTTCCTCAATCACACCATCGGCAGGTGCAACAACCTCAAGAACAACCTTGTCTGTCTCGATATCGACAATCAGCTCATCGCGTGAACAGGCTTCACCCGGCTGCTTGTGCCAGGTCGCGACAGTACCCTCTGCGACCGACTCCGGGAAAACGGGGGCTTTAATCTCAGTTGACATTACAGATCCTTAGTTCGGTAGCTCGTCAAATTTCAAACGCGTCGTTAACCAGTTTCTTCTGCTCTTCAATGTGGACCGACATGTGTCCACAGGCGGGAGCAGCCGAAGCGTCACGACCGGCATACTGAAGGTACAGCTTGGGGTTCAGGCGGTGCAGCGCATTTCGCATATGATGCTGGCTGCAGTACCAGGCACCCTGGTTCATCGGCTCTTCCTGACACCAGACAACGTGCTTGAGCTTGGTGTAATGGCTCAGCAGTTCGTCAAGGTCATCCCCCGGGAACGGATAGAGCTGTTCGATACGCACGATGGCGACGTCTTCACGCTCATCCGCCTTCTTCCTCTCGAGGAGATCGAAATACACCTTGCCGCTGCACATGATCAGGCGCGTTACCTTCTTCGGATCCGAAGGCTCCTTCTCAGGCAGAATCGTCTTGAAAGTCCCTGTGGTCAGGTCATCCAGATCGGAGGTGGCCTCCTTGTGCCGGAGCAGACTCTTCGGCGTAATCGCCACCAGCGGCTTACGCAACGGGCGCTTGACCTGGCGACGGAGCATGTGGAACACCTGCGACGGCGTGGTCGGTACGCAGACCTGGATATTATGCTCGGCACTCAACTGCAGGAAACGCTCAAGGCGAGCGGAGCTGTGCTCCGGGCCCTGCCCTTCGTAACCATGGGGCAACAGCAGGGTCAAACCGCACAGGCGTCCCCACTTGTGCTCACCACTGGTCAGGAACTGATCGATAACGACCTGTGCACCGTTGGCAAAGTCGCCAAACTGCGCTTCCCAGACCACAAGACCATCAGGCGCGGTGGTGGCATAGCCATACTCAAAAGCCATGACTGCTTCTTCAGAAAGCAACGAGTCGTAGATTTCGAACTTGGGCTGGTCCTCGGCCAATTCAGCCAGAGCGATGTGGGTCGAGCCGTCTTTCTGATTGTGAAGCACCGCATGACGGTGAGAGAACGTGCCTCGACCAATATCCTGACCCGTTAGGCGGATGGGGTGACCTTCATTCAACAGGGTCGCATAGGCCATCACTTCGCCGTAGCCCCAGTTGATGGGCAAGGCACCGGCCGTCATTTTCTCCCGGTCCGTAACAATCTTGGAGACCTGACGCTGGATGCTGAACCCTTCGGGAACTGAGGTCAGCTTCTTGCCCAGCTTCTGGATAGTCTTCAGAGCAACGCTGGACTTGCACTTGGCAGTCCACTCGTGACCGAGGTACGGCGTCCAGTCAACGTAGAGCTCTTTGTTGGGCTCCTTGACCAGGGATTTGACCACGTGCTCGCCATTGTCCAGGGCGTCACGGTAGTCGTTCTCCATCTGCTTGGCTTCGTCCTCGGTGATCACACCGGCTTCGACCAGTTGATCCACGTACAGGTTGCGGGTGGTCTTCAGCTTGCGGATCTTCTCGTACATGACCGGCTGGGTTGCTGCCGGCTCATCCGCCTCGTTGTGGCCACGACGACGATAGCAAACCAGATCGATCACAACGTCGTTCTTGAATTCGTTGCGGTAATCCATGGCCATCTGCGTCACAAACATGACCGCTTCCGGGTCGTCCGCATTCACATGCAGAATAGGCGCCTGGATCATCTTGGCCACGTCGGTGCAGTATTCCGTGGAACGCGCATCTTCCTGTTTGCTGGTGGTAAAACCAACCTGGTTGTTGATGACGATATGGATGGTGCCACCAACGCCGAAACCGCGGGTCTGGGACATCTGGAAGGTTTCCATCACCACGCCCTGGCCGGCAAACGCCGCGTCGCCGTGCATGATAATCGGAACAACCTTGGTGCCTTCATCGTCATTGCGACGGGTCTGGCGGGCGCGAACGGAACCCTCAACAACCGGTGAAACGATCTCCAGGTGCGACGGGTTAAACGCCATGGCCAGGTGAACTTCGCCGCCCGGAGTCATTACGTTGGATGAGAAGCCCTGATGGTATTTCACGTCACCGGAGCCGGAATCGGCGAGCTTCTTGCCTTCGAATTCGTCAAACAGCTCACGCGGATTTTTGCCCAGGGTGTTGACCAGAACGTTCAGGCGACCACGGTGAGCCATACCCAGGACAATTTCCTTGGCGCCGTAGGAACCGGCACGCTGAATCAACTCGTCCAGGCAGGGTATCAGAGTCTCTGCACCCTCAAGACCGAACCGCTTCACGCCCGGGTAACGTGATCCGAGGTACTTCTCAAGACCTTCGGCAGCCGTCAGACGCTCAAGAATATGCTTCCGGGTGTTACCTTCATAGGCAGGACGTGAACGAACCGGCTCCATGCGTTGCTGAAACCAACGCTTGATGCGGGTGTCGACGACATGCATGTATTCAGCGCCGATGCTCTCGCAATAGGTCTGCCGCAGGCCATCGACAATATCCCCGAGCTTCATGGTCTCTGAGCCGAGATTCAGAGAACCGGTCTGAAACTCGAGATCGCGATCGGAGTCGGCCAGCTCGTGAAACGAGGGATCCAGGTCTTCAACCCTGGGACGCTGCCATACGCCGAGCGGATCCAGTTTCGCTTCCTGATGACCACGGAAGCGATAGGCGTTAATCAGCTGAAGAACCCGGATCTGTTTCTTGTCCGCATCAGACGTTGCACTGGCAGGAACACCGCCACTGGCAAGAAAACGCTGATTACGGGAAATGTGTTCAAACTGTTCGCGGATGGAAGAGTGGACAACGTCGCGGCCCTGATAGCCATCGACACTGGGGAGCTTGTCGAAATAGCTCCGCCACTCTTCGGGAACGGCATTGGGGTCTGTCAGGTAGGTTTCAAAAAGCTGTTCAACATAGGCAAGATTTCCACCCTGAAGGTGGGAAGTCTGCCATAACTGCTCCATTATGCTTTCGTGCATCTTGAATAGCTCACCTTGGGCTGGTGCGGGGAGCCCGATATGGTCGGCCAGGGGTATATCTCAGTCAATACGGGTTTTTACGGGATCGACTTTGGCCACCACACCCGACATGGATGTTTTCCATTCCCCGGTGGTTTTTATACTCAGCAAAGCAGGGAGAAAACTTTATAAGTTCCCGCCACGGCTTGCGTAGTGTGCACCCGGGTAAGACTTTTGACTATAAGCCTTTGGTTGAAGGCCCCGCAAACTTGCGAGGCCTTCCGGGTACTAACCTGATCAGAACAGTATAGCGTCTGAGTGAAATTCTGCCGCTTAAGTAGCCCGCTGCAGCAGAAGATTCCGAATATGACCGATAGCCCTTGTGGGGTTCAGACCTTTCGGGCAGACACTGACACAGTTCATGATGCCCCGGCAGCGGAACACGCTGAACGGGTCATCCAGATTGGCAAGCCGCTCGTCCTGCGCCGTATCCCGGCTGTCCGCCAGGAAACGGTAGGCCTGCAGCAGACCGGCGGGACCAATGAACTTGTCCGGATTCCACCAGAACGACGGGCAGGCGGTGGAGCAGCATGCACAGAGGATGCACTCGTACAGGCCGTCCAGCTTCTCGCGATCTTCCGGAGACTGCAGGCGTTCGATCGCAGGCGCGGGCTTATCGTTTATCAGGTAAGGCATGACCTTCTCATACTGCTTGTAGAAGAGGCTCATGTCGACAACCAGATCCCGAATAACCGGCAAACCAGGCAGCGGGCGCAACACCAGCTTGTCGCCTTTCACCACCTGGGAAACAGGAGTGATGCACGCCAGGCCGTTTTTGCCGTTCATGTTCATGCCATCAGAACCGCATACCCCCTCACGACAGGACCGGCGGTAGGCCATGGAAGGGTCGCCTTCCTTGATCAGGTTCAGGACGTCAAGGACCATCAGATCCTTGCCTTCCGGAATCTCGACATTCACGTCCTGCATATAGGGCGCATTGTCGGTCTCCGGGTTATAACGATAAAGGCTTACTAACATTTTCGGCGTCCCCCTTAGTAAGTCCGGACCTTCGGCTGGAAGGTGTCTACAGTCTTCGGCGCGAAATTCACGTCACGCTTTCCAACGCGCTTTTCCAGCGGAAAGTACATAGAGTGCTTGAGCCAGTTTTCATCGTCACGCTCGGTAAAGTCGTTCCTCGCGTGGGCTCCACGGCTCTCCTTGCGTTCAAACGCGGAAATGGCAGTGGACAGCGCAACCTCGTACAGATTATCGAGCTCAAGGGCTTCGATGCGAGCAGTATTGAAAGCGTTACTCGTATCAGCCAGCTTGGTATTGCGAACACGCTCACCAATGGCTTCCAGCTTCTGCAGACCCTCTTCCATGCTCTTGCCATCACGGAATACGCCGAAGTACAGCTGCATGCAGTTCTGGAGATCCTTGCGAACCTCAGCCACGCTCTCGCCCTCAGACGCACTGTTCAGGCGATCAAGCCGCGCCATGGCACGCTTGATATCCTCTTCGCTGGCACCGTCTACCTCAAAACCGCCACGGAGCTGCTCTTCGATGTGCAGACCCGCCGCACGACCAAAGACCACCAGGTCCAGCAGTGAGTTACCACCCAGGCGGTTGGCACCGTGCACAGAGACACAAGCTGCCTCACCGCAGGCAAACAGCCCCGGAATCGGCTTGTCCTTACCGTTCTCGTCCTGGGTCAGGGCCTGACCACCAACGTTAGTCGGGATACCACCCATCATGTAGTGACAGGTCGGCACAACCGGGATCGGTTCTTTGACCGGATCGACGTGTGCGAAGGTGCGGGACAACTCACAAATGCCCGGCAGACGCAGATTCAGGGTTTCTTCACCCAGATGATCCAGCTTCAGCAGAACGTGATCCTTGTCGGGACCACATCCGCGGCCTTCGAGAATTTCGATAACCATGGCCCGGGCAACAACGTCCCGGCCCGCCAGGTCCTTGGCGTTCGGAGCGTAGCGCTCCATGAAACGCTCACCTTCGGCATTAATCAGGTAGCCACCCTCACCCCGGCAACCTTCGGTCACCAGTGTACCGGCACCGTAGATACCGGTCGGATGGAATTGCCACATTTCCATATCCTGCATCGGGAACCCGGCGCGCAGCGCCATGCCAATGCCGTCGCCGGTGTTGATCAGGGCGTTGGTTGTGGAGGCGTAAATACGGCCCGCACCACCGGTAGCCAGAACGGTTGCCTTGCACTTGATGTAGGCAACTTCGCCAGTCTCTACCTCAATGGCAACCACACCTACAACTTCGTCCTTGCTGTTCTTGACGAGATCTACCGCGTACCACTCATTAAGGAAGGTAGTACCGCCCTTGATGTTCGCCTGGTAAAGAGTGTGAAGAAGCGCATGGCCAGTACGGTCAGCCGCAGCACAGGTGCGGGCTGCCTGAGTCGGGTTATCCGGACCCTTGGACTGACCACCGAACGGACGCTGATAGATGCGGCCCTGCTCGGTACGGGAGAAAGGAAGACCCATGTGCTCAAGCTCGAATACCGCCTGAGGCCCCACGGAACACATGTACTCAACGGCATCCTGGTCGGCAATGTAGTCCGAACCTTTTACCGTGTCATACATGTGCCAGCGCCAGTCGTCGTTAGGATCGGCACTTGCGATCGCGCAGGTGATACCGCCCTGGGCAGAGACCGTATGAGACCGCGTAGGAAAAACTTTGGTGATACACGCGGTATTGACGCCGGACTCGGTCAGCTGAAGCGCGGCACGCATGCCGGACCCGCCACCGCCGATAACAATCGCGTCAAAAGACATGGTCTTGATATTAGCCATCGATTAAAGCCCCCAAAGAATCTGAATGCCCCAAACCACATATACGAACATGGTCAGCCCACAAGCCGCCTGCACGATAAACCTGGGACCCATGGCCTTGATGTAGTCCGTGGTCACCGTCCAGAGCCCTACCCAGGCATGAGCACCAATCGAAAGCAGTGCCATCAAGGTAAAGATACGGAACCAGGTCTGGTCAAAAAGCGCGTTCCAGGTGTCATAGTTGACATCAGTCGTCAACATATAACCGAGCAGGAAAATTGTATACAAAGCAAGTACGTAGGCGGTTACCCGCTGGATCAGCCAGTCGAAGACACCACTGCGACCCAGGTTTGTGACGCTGTTTACCATACCCAGACTCCTGCCAGAACGATGAGAATGACGGAAACCACAATCGTGATCTTCGAGGCGAGGCGGCCGCTCTCGAGCTCTTCACCAATGCCCATGTCCATGAACAGGTGCTTGATACCCGCAACCAGGTGGTACAACAGAGCAGACAAGATGCCCCAGATAATCAGCTTGGCAAGGAAGCTGTCCAGCAGTTCATTAACGCGACTGAAGCCCTCTTCCCCGGACAGGGAAAGCTGAAGCCCGTAAAGCATGAACGCAACACCAACAAAAATGATGATGCCACTGATACGGTGCAATATGGACGTAATGGCTGGCAGCGGAAAATGAAACTTGCCGAGATCGAGATTTACTGGTCGTTTGCTATTCACAGCGCTCTCACACTCTCT
>CAZFQI010000023.1:0-39259 GCA_964520755.1 uncultured Marinobacter sp.
CCCCCTCGGTGATCGCCGAACCGGACTCCGAAGTGGCCCGTCGTTATCGGGATATCGCAAGAAGAGTAGGGGCTGAGCTCTCGACCCGCGAGCGGAACCTCTCCGGTTCAATCTCAAGCGTTTCAGTAACCGAGCACTGACAACGTCTCAAAGTTTGCTGCGTTCCACTCCGAAGTTAGTTCGCGGGCGCAGGAAAAGCCGTCCAAAAATGTCTGTGGCCAAGGATGGCCACAGTCAAGCGCACATGGATGTGCTCGTAGCGGTTTTTGGACGGCTTTTCCTGTGACCGCAGCCTCCAAGCTCAAGCAAATAAGTAAGCTGCTGAAGCTTCGACAGACCTTCAGGGAACAGGTAAACTACGCCCCAATTTTCCCAGTGGACACGAGACTTCGCCAATGAGCATCAAATCCGACAAGTGGATTCGCCGGATGTCCGAACAACACGGCATGATCGAACCGTACGAAAGCGGACAGGTTCGTGAAACCGAAAAAGGCCGCGTGATCTCCTACGGCACCTCCAGCTACGGCTACGACGTACGCTGCAGCAACGAATTCAAAATCTTCACCAACGTCCACTCCGCCACCGTGGACCCGAAGAACTTCGACGAAAACAGCTTCGTCAACTACACAGGCGACGTCTGCATCATCCCGCCGAACTCCTTTGCGCTGGCCCGCACTGTTGAGTATTTCCGTATACCGCGAAGCGTATTGACCATCTGCCTGGGCAAGTCCACCTATGCTCGTTGCGGCATTATCGTCAACGTCACCCCGCTAGAGCCGGAATGGGAAGGCCAGGTAACCCTGGAATTTTCCAACACCACCAACCTGCCGGCCAAAATCTACGCCAACGAAGGTGTGGCCCAGATGCTGTTCTTCGAATCCGATGAGATCTGTGAAACCAGCTACAAAGACCGGGGCGGCAAATATCTTGGCCAGACCGGCGTGACCCTGCCCAGGACATGAACGCCAACCAGTTCCTGAAAGCCGTTTCACAATTGCAGGGCTGGCGCGAATGCGCCTTCCTGCTCGCTCTGGCTGAGCGCTCATTTCCAAACTATGCCCTGTTTGCCGATGCCATGGGGCTGAAAACCGGTGCCAAAATGCGCCAGCTTCTGGATCTCGGCTGGGACCTTCTCCAAAAGGACGTCTCCGAATCGGCGATCCCGCAGCTGCTCGCCAAACTGGAAACCCTGTCGCCGGACGTGGACGCCTACGATGCCTACGGTGTTTACCCGGCCTTCGACTTCTGTCAGCTGCTGGAGCAGGCGTTGCTGAACCGCCTGAACCCGTCCAAACACCGCGCTACCGATGCATCACAGATGGCGACCGGAACCGTGATGAACTTTATTGAGCTGTCCGAAGGGGAAGACCTCGAGGAAGACGAGCTCGTCCGTCTACTTGATCATCACCCGTTGATGAAAGAAGACAAAACCTTCCAGCGGAACCTGATCCTGGAGTTGAAGCGCCAACGCACGCCAACCGATCAGTTCGTGGCCCGTCTCCGGGAGGATGCAGCCAACGAGGGCGTCAGTAACCTCGGCATTTCGCTCACCGAATAAACGTTGGGGAGCGAGCAAGCTACACTTCCGGTATTACCCGTTATATTCAGATTAGGTCAGATGGATTTTACCCCATGAAACTCTCTGCTTTTGGTCGCAAGTTCACCGCCGATGCCGGTATTACGTCTTTGATGGATGACCTCGGCAATGCCATGGCATCCGGCGACGACATGATCATGATGGGTGGCGGAAATCCCGGGCATATTCCCGAGATCCAGCAAAGAGTGCAGGAAATTCTCGCGGATATGAGCCGTAACGAGGGCGATGTTCGTCGTCTGGTCGGCATCTACGATCCGCCCCAGGGCGAAAAGCAGTTTATCGCCTCGCTCGCTGAACTACTCAACCGCGAATATGGCTGGGGCCTGAAACCCGAGAACATCGCCCTGACCAACGGCAGCCAGGCGGCATTCTTCATGTTGTTCAACATGTTTGGCGGCGATTATGGTGAAGGTCACCGCAAGCACATCCTCTTGCCCCTGGCGCCCGAGTACATCGGCTACGCCGACGCCGGCATCGAACCTGGCCTGTTCCATGCCGTCCAGCCGGACATCTCGTTCACCGACGCCCATGAATTCAAGTACCGGGTGGATTTTGATGCCGTGGAGGTCACCGGCGAGACCGGCGCTATCTGTGTGTCACGCCCTACCAATCCGACCGGTAATGTCGTTACTGATGAAGAGCTTGCGCGTCTTGAAGAGCTTGCCCGACAACACGACATACCATTGATCGTCGATGGCGCCTATGGCACCCCGTTTCCCAGCTTGCTGTTCGTCGATGCGACGCCCACCTGGAACGACCAGATCATCCTCTGCCTGAGCCTGTCCAAGCTTGGTTTGCCGGCAGCGCGGACCGGAATCGTGATTGCGGCCGAGCCGGTAATCAAGGCGTTGTCAGGTATAAATGCCATCATGAACCTGGCCACCGGCAGTTTTGGCGCCATGCTGGCAGAGCCTCTGGTTCGCTCCGGTGAAATATTGTCCCTGAGCCGGGATGTGGTTTGCCCTTTCTACAAGGCGAAGATGGAGCGGGCGGTGTCTGCTTTCCGGGACGCCATGGGGGAGGACAGTTGCCGCTGGTATGTCCACAAGCCCGAGGGCGCCATGTTCCTGTGGCTCTGGTTTCCGGACCTGCCGATTACCAGCCTGGAGCTGTACCAGCGGTTGAAGAGCCGGGGTGTCCTGGTGGTTTCCGGGCATTATTTCTTCCCGGGGCTGCCGGAGGACGGCTGGAATCACCGGCACGAATGCCTGCGCGTGACCTATTCCCAGGACGACGACCGGGTTGCCGAGGGTCTGCGGATCATCGCTGACGAGGTCAAGGCCGTCTGGCGGGAGGCCGGGCGCAGCCTCTAGCGCTCGAACTCCGCTTCCTTGAGTTTCAGCTCGTAGGTGCTGCCATCAGGCTCTACCTGTCTGAGGCGCACGAGCAGGAAATTCTGTTCCGGCGAGAACCACATCAGGGTCTGACGCTTCGAGTCCTCGCGAACCTTCTCCGCCTTGAGGGTGGCTCTCTGCTCACTGCCGGTACTCATCTTTTCACCATTGATCACCGCAAAGCGATCGGTGTCGATGGAATTCCCGTCGAGCACCCGGTAAGTCATCTCCCGCTCACCGTTCTTGATGTCCTGGTGCAGCTGAAGCTGATAACCTAGCGGATCCAGCAGACCCTCCTCCAGTTCGAGCTCAAAGGGCTTCCCCTTGTACTCCCCGGTCGCAGTGCCTTCGGACCAGTCAAAGTCGATGGAGTTTTTCCGGTCACTGACCAGGAAACCAGACAGGCGGTAGCGATATCGCATGGGTATCACATGCCCGTCCTCCCAGCGAAAAATCAGGGATTCATCGATACTGACGATAAAGGAGTCCACATCCGTGCGGTACAGCCAGACGTCGTTGCCCTGGGAGGTGAGTGTGCGCTTTGCGGTACCATTGAGGGAGAGGCCCTTTTCCATGGCCGCGGTGTAGCTGGCCTCAAAAGGAACCAGCTCGGTCTCGGTCTGAGCGTGCAGAGTGACCGGCCCGGCGAGAATGCCGAGGCAGGTCAGCAAGGCCACGCCACCTATTCTGGTGAGTTGTCGTGAAAGCATCCTGTTAAACCCGAACAATTACCGTCATCAGTGGCGACAGTGTAGCTGCTCGGGGGATCTGAGGGGATGACAATTCGTTCAGGCGGTTGATCAGGTTTCGGGCAGGCGCATCGGGACGTTCAGCGGCTCACCGTCGAACAACACGTAATCACTGCCCAACTGAATTCGACCCTCGCAGAACCAGCGCACAACGATGGGGTAGAGGATATGTTCCTTGGCCTGTACCTTCTCTGCGAGGCTCTCAGAAGTATCATCTGAAGCAATGGACACTTCGGCCTGGGCAATAACCGGCCCGCCATCCAGTTGCTCGGTAACGAAGTGGATCGAAACTCCATGGACAGTATCGCCGGCTTCCAGGGCCCGGCGGTGGGTGTTCAGCCCGGTGTACTTCGGAAGCAGTGACGGATGTATGTTCAGCATCTTGCCCCGGAAAGCCCGTACAAAATCCGTGGTCAGGATTCTCATGAAGCCTGCCAGCACGATTACGTCCGGATTGTAGCGGAGTATCTCCGCCATCAGGGAGGCGTCAAATTCTTCCCGGGATTCGAAGTTCTTGTGGTTTACCACAAAGGTTTCGATATTGGCCTGGGCCGCGCGTTCCAGGGCAAAAGCACCTGGCTGGTTGCAGCCGACAGCAACGATTTGCCCGGGGAAGTCCCGCTCACGACTGGCCTCGATCAATGCCTGTAGATTGGAACCGTTTCCGGAGGCGAGCACCAGGATTTTCGGCAACGGGGTCTGATCTGCCTTCATGCCGACAGCAGCCCCGGTGCGTAGCGAACGCAGGCATCTGCCTGTTCGTCATCGGCACGTTCGATCAGGCCTACCTGCCAGGCGTGCTCGCCCAGTGCTTTCAGGGTATCCAGGGCCAGCTCCTTCTGGTTGGCTGGCACGCAGACAATCATGCCGATACCACAGTTAAAGGTGCGGTACATCTCTTCACTGGCAACGCCGCCATTGTCCTTGAGCCACTGGAATACCGGGGGCAACGACCAGCTGTCGGTATCAATGGCGGCAATGGTGCCGTTCGGCAGCACCCTGGGAATATTTTCCGGCAGGCCACCACCGGTGATGTGGGAAAGTGCCCGGACGTCCACTTCGCGAATCAGTTGCAGAAGGTTCTTTACATAGATACGGGTCGGCGCCATCAGGGCATTGGCCAGGGTGGTGTCGCCCATTGGCTGTTCAAGATCGGCGTTGCTCACTTCCAGAATTTTCCGGATCAGGGAGTACCCGTTGGAGTGGGGGCCGGAGGAGCCCAGGGCTATCAGCACGTCTCCGGACTGAACCCGGCCGCCGTCAATAATCTCGCTGCGCTCGGCAATGCCCACGCAGAAGCCTGCCAGGTCGTAGTCGTCGCCTTCGTACATGCCCGGCATTTCGGCGGTCTCACCGCCCACCAGCGCGCAGCCGGCCTGTTCACAACCTTCGCCAATCCCGGTGACAACCTGTGCAGCAACGTCTACGTTGAGCTTGCCAGTTGCATAATAGTCAAGGAAAAAGAGTGGCTCGGCGCCGCCGACAACCAGATCGTTCACGCACATGGCGACCAGATCAATACCGATGGTGTCGTGCTTGTCCAGCTGCATGGCCAATCTGAGCTTGGTGCCCACACCGTCTGTACCGGAAACCAGGACCGGCTCGTTGTATCCGGCGGGAATCGAGACCATGGCGCCGAAGCCGCCGAGACCGCCCAGAACCTCCGGGCGGCGGGTGCGCGCTGCGGTGTCCTTGATTCGGCTGACGAGTTCATTGCCTGCATCGATATCGACGCCAGCATCGCGGTAGGTCAGGGAGGGCTTCTGTTCGCTCATGGTGTACTTAACCGTTGGCCAGTGGGTCAGGCGGCGGATTTTAACAGGTGCGGTGTGGTGCTCCAAATGTATATTGCTTTTCCGAAATCCGGGCCCGCTACTCACGCCCTGGGGCATGGTGTATCCTATGCGCCATTCATGCGAATTGCAGGGTGTTTCATGTCAGTATCAGGACAAAAGCCGGCACACAGGTCTGTATCCCCGGCGCGGTTCTTTGCGCTGTTTGCCTTTCTGCTGGTCGGGTTTTCCGCCCAGGTAACCGCAGTGACCGTTTCCGGTCTTTATTCGGCCAGAGTACCGGTGGAAGGATCGTCGCCGGGCCAGCTGGCCCAGGGGTATGCGGATGGCCTGAGCCGGGTGCTGGTCAGGGTTTCTGGTACTCGCGACGTGTTGGCGATGGAAGGCGTTGAAACACTGCTTTCCGAGGCCGAGTCGTTACTGCTTTCCTATCAGGTTGCCCGGGATGAATCCGGCCAGAGTGTTCTGAGCATGTCCTTCGGAGCGGTCGGCGTGAACCGCGCGCTGGCATCGATCGATGCACCGGTGTGGGGTGCCAACAGACCGCTCACGCTCGCCTGGATTGCTGCCGAGGATCGGGGTTCGCGAACACTTGTGACCCGCTCTGACGCAGGCGCCGGGCAGGAAAACGCTGCAAGCTGGCGGGCTGCGTTCGATGAGGCTGCCAGGAAGCGGGGCTTGCCGGTGGCACTGCCGCCGGCGGATTTCGCCGCAGACCGGGAATTGTTGTCGGATATCTGGGGTCAGTTTATTGGTCGGGTGAAGTCTGCCTCCGAGGACCTGGAACACGATGTACTAGCCCTTGTGCGGGTCAGCCGTGCTGGCGGGCAATGGCGTGCCGGTTGGGTGTTCGATGGTATGGCCATGAATGCCGGCGAAGAGTCAATAACGGCACAGACTCCGGAAGCATTGGCAGAGGCCATGATTAATCGCTGGGCCGAGCTGTACGCCAGCCGATATGCCGTTGCGGCTTCGGAAGTGGGGGATTCCCCGCAAGTGGACATTGTTCTGCGCGGTGTAACCTCACTGGAAGACTACGCCAGAGCTACCAAGGTTCTGGAGGGACTGACACCGGTTGTCAGTGTCGGCGCTCATCGGGTGCGGGATGAGCAGCTCACCCTGCGTGTGGCTTTTTCCGGAGAGCTGGACCAGCTACGCGAGTACATTGCCCTGGATCAGCGGTTTGTCCCTATCGAGTCGGACCTTCCCGCCGAAACGTCGGGTGCCGATGAAAACACTATGGGTCAGGTGTCATCGTCTTCAACGAGTGCTGAAAGCGCCCCCGAGAATGAGGACGCGCAACCGGCCGATCCGGACCAGCAAACATCCGCTGAAGAGCGCGAAGAGGCGTCCCTGTTTACCTATCAGCCGGTGCCCGTGGATGAGGAAGAGGCCAGGGAGGCGTTCGAATCCCTGTACCAGGTTCTGTATTATCGTTGGCAACCGTCTTCTGTCATCGGGAGCGATGGCGGCGAATAAGGTGTAACCGGAGGGAGTCTTTTTGAATTTGCACCGCTGGCGCTGGATTCCCAATGCCCTTACGTTCCTGCGCATTCTCCTGATCGCTCCCTTCGCCGGAGCGCTCCTGGCGGGGGATTATCGCCGGGCGCTGTTGATCTTCTTCCTGGCGGCGGGCACCGACGCGGTTGACGGGTTCCTGGCCCGGCATTTCAATTGGCGCTCCAGGCTTGGGGCCATCGCGGACCCACTGGCCGACAAGGCGTTGCTGATCACAGCCTACCTGATGCTCACACTCACTGCGGTTCTGCCGGTCTGGCTGTTTTTGCTGGTTCTGGGCCGGGATCTGGTTATTGTGGTCGGCGCACTGGCCTACCACTACACGGTCGGTCGCTACGACATGGAGCCCAGCATTCCGGGCAAGATTAATACCTTCATCCAGATTCTCGTCGCCCTGGCCATTATTGTGCTTCTGGCTGATTTGCCGATGCAGCCCTGGGTGGTGGATGCCGGCATCCTCCTGGTGGCTGTATCCACCGTGTTCAGTGGGGCGCATTACCTCTTCGTTTGGGGGTTGCGTGCCTGGAGGGCTACCCGTTCATGAGTGCGTCCCAGTTGGTACTCGGAGTCAAACTGCGTGATGATGCCCGATTCGACAACTTCCACGGCGACCGGAACACAAATGCCGCCAGGCGCCTTGAAACCGTGTGTTATCAGCCCGATGATGTGCCGGTGGTTGTTCTGTGTGGTGATGCCGATACGGGCAAGAGTCATCTTTTGCAGGCGGTGTGCCACCTGGGAGAAAACCAGGGCAAGACAGCGGTCTGTATCAGCATTGCCGAACTTGAGCCTTTTGGCCCGGATGCTTTGTCGGGGCTTGAGACCCACGACATCGTCTGTCTGGACGACATCGACCGCATTGCCGGTCAGCGGATGTGGGAAGAGGCCATTTTTCATCTCTATAACCGGATACACGACCGTGGCGGCCTATTGCTGGTAAGTTTGGCCGACTTGCCCGCCAGTCTGCCCTTTGAGTTGCCGGATCTGGTTTCCAGGTTCAGCCACGGGCTGATCATCCAGCTGGGTATCTACCGGGATGATGACCGACTGAAGATTCTGATGGCCCGGGCCGAAAAACGGGGTCTGGTGATGGCGGATGATGTGGCTGGCTACATCATGCGCCGGGCACCTCGAAGGCTCGGGGATTTGCTGGGGATTCTGGATATACTGGATGAGAATTCGCTGCAGGCCCAGAGAAGGCTCACCATCCCGTTTGTAAAAGAGGTGATGGGCTGGTGACTGTCCTTGGTTTGGTCGGGTTCAAGGTACTACAAAAGAGCGATAACGGGTTCATCAAGGGAGAGACAAAATGAGACGGGTGGTATTCAACCAGAAAGGCGGTGTCGGCAAGTCCAGTATCACGTGCAATCTCGCAGCTATCAGCGCCGCTCGTGGAAAGCGAACGTTGGTCGTGGATCTCGATCCCCAGGGAAACTCTACCCACTATCTGCTGGGCAAGCCGGCCAGCGAGCTCAAGGACACCGTTGCTGACATGCTTGAGCAGACGGTTGCGTTCACCGTGTTCAATCGCCGGCCGGACGAATTTGTCCACGCCTCACCGTTCAAGAACCTGTTTGTGATGCCTTCCAGCCCGGAGCTGGACTTCCTTGAGCGCAAGCTGGAAGCCAAGCACAAGATCTACAAGTTGCGTGAGGCCCTGAAAAAGCTGGGCGAGTCCTTCGATGCGATCTATATCGATACAGCGCCCGCGCTCAATTTCTACACCCGCTCCGCACTGATTGCGGCTCAGCGCTGCCTGATACCGTTCGATTGTGACGATTTTTCCCGTCAGGCCCTCTACAGCATTCTCAACGAAATCCGCGACCTCCAGGAAGATCACAACGAAGATCTGGTGGTTGAGGGAATTGTTGCCAACCAGTTCCAGCCCCGCGCCAGTCTGCCAAAGCAACTGGTCAGGGAGCTTATTGAAGAAGGCTTGCCGGTTTTGCCGGTGCGGCTCTCAAGTTCCGTGAAGATGAAAGAATCCCATCAGAGCCGTCAGCCACTGATTCATATGGCGCCCAAGCACCCGTTGACTCGCCAGTACGAAGACCTGTTCCGGGTTCTGCATGGCGAAACCGTGGAGCTTGAGCCGCTCACCGACTGAAGCGAGATTGATATGACCGAATCCGGTGACCCGATCGGGCAGGTGGCGGACTGCCTGCTGAACATAGAGATGGAGTTGCGGCAACTCGGGCTTTGGGAGTCCGAGCCACCACCGGAAGAGGCTTTCCAGAGTGCCCAGCCCTTTTGCATTGATACGCTGGAGTTTACCCAGTGGCTGCAATTTGTCTTTGTGGCCCGGATGAAGGTGATCATCGAAAACGACCATCCCTTGCCCTCGGCTTCCGGCATAGCGCCCATGGCCGAGGAGCACTTTCGGGGGCGCCCCGAATCGGGCAACAGGCTGGTAAGGGAACTGGAGGCAATCGACCGCCTGCTCAGTGAGGGATGATCAGTCCAGTCGCATGGATAGATCCACGGCCTTCACGTCCTTGGTCAGGGCGCCGATGGAGATAAAGTCGACACCGGTTTCCGCAATCGGGACCAGGGTGTCAGCATTGATTCCCCCTGAGGCCTCAAGCTTTGCCTTGCCCCCGGTGGTGGCGACCGCCGTTCGCATATCCTCAAGCGAGAATTCATCCAGCATGATGATGTCTGCGCCCGCCTTCAGGGCTTGCGCCAGCTCGTCGAGGTTCTCGGTTTCCACCTCAACGGGTTTGCCAGGAGCAACCCTGTGGGCGGCCTCAATGGCTTCGGCAATGGAGCCGCAAGCGGCAATATGATTTTCCTTGATCAGGAAAGCATCCCAAAGACCGATGCGGTGATTGAAGCAGCCTCCACAGGTGACGGCGTATTTCTGTGCCAGGCGCAGGCCCGGCAGGGTCTTGCGGGTGTCGAGCAGGCGAACATGGGTGTGGGCCACCCGGGCGGCGTAGCCGGCGCAGGCGGTGGCGACCCCGGAGAGGGTCTGAAGCCAGTTCAGGGCGGTACGCTCCGAGCTAAGCAGGCTTCTGGCGGGCCCCGTCATGGTAAACAGTACCTGGTCCGGTGAAACGGTTTCGCCATCGGATACTTGCCAGGTGAGCTCAACGGTCGGATCCACCTGCCGGAACACTTCTTCTACCCACTCTCGGCCGGCAATCGTTGCGGTCTCCCGTGTAATAACGCGGCCACTGGCCTGCTTGTCGGCCGGTATCAGTTTGGCGGTCACGTCGCCATCACCAATATCTTCCCGCAGGCTCTGGGCAACATTCTCGATTCTGGCCAGGCGGAGGAGTTCGGGGGTGATCATAGGGCAAAACGTCCGAAGTTATGGGTTGAAGGTTTCCTCAGGCCGCCAATTCTAAAGGGCCGTCGGTGATTCGCCAAACTCTTGAGCTCCGACTGCTAAACTGTGATGCAGGTCAGGTCTACACAAAAGGTGACAAATTCTGACACAACCTGACGTGGGCAGCTCGTATCATGTGAAGTGGAGAAACAACTAGGCAATTTGCAATACGAGGCGGAGCAGCGACATGGTGCACGATAACAAGGTGGTCAGCTTTTCAGGCCAGAAACCGCCCGCCCGGTTTTCATTGCCGCCTGCTCTCGTGCGCCTGCGTGACGCATCGGGTCAGTCCCTGAAGTCCGTTCTTGCCAGTTTCTTTGATCGCGCCGATGACGCCCTGTTTGAACTTGCCGACAGGGCTGGCTCCAACCTCGACCAGACCGCCTACTTTGATGCCATGCGCGAGCTCAGGCTCCGACGCAAGGCCATGGTGGTCTCGATCCTTCAGTACGTCAGTCAGGCTTTCAACGAAATCGGCAAGTTCCAGCCCCAGCAGGCAGCCCGGTCGTTGGAGGACGTTGACGAGGACTCTCTCAGCCTCGTTGATCACTCCCAGCTGGAGCAGCAGGTGGCGGTGGACAACCTGATCAATAAGCTCCGTAACCGTTACACCGAACAGATCCGTCTGCTGACCGTGCGTGTGGGGCACCTGGTGCCGGGTATTGATCTGAAAGATGCGCAGATGCCCCTGAGCCCTGAGATTATCTGCGGTGGCGTAGCCGAGGCCTGCGCCGATCTCGATATTGATATTCGGGCAAAGCTGGTGGTTCTGAAACTCTTTGATCGCCTGCTTGCCGATACGCTCGGTGATTTCTACAAAGAAGCAAACCGCACCCTGATCAGCGAGGGGGTAATGCCCGATATGAAGCGGCCTCCCGCAGGTAAAGTGCCGGCCCGTTCTGGGCAGCGCTCGCCCAACGAAGGCCAGGCGTCAGCCAGAGCCGGGGTTCAGGGCAGTTCTGAGGCCGAAGGCCCGGGCGCGCCGGCATCCCATGCCACCTTCTCCGAGCTGAGTGCGTTGTTGCACCGCGGCGATTCTGCGCCTGCCGGTGGCGGATCCCAGGCGGGCGAGGGTTACATTGATACCGATCGACTGATGGCCCGCCTTACCGAAGCCCAGTCCAACAGCCGGCAATGGGGTGATGGTGCCGTTATACCGCTGAATGAGCAGCTTCAGCCCATTCTTCGCTCCGGTGACGGCAAGAGCCTGAATGTGGGGCAGGTGGACAGTGATGTGATCAACCTGGTCTCCATGCTGTTTGACTTCATTCTGGAGGATCGCCAGTTGCATCCGGTGATGAAGGCGCTGATCGGTCGTCTGCAGATTCCGGTTCTGAAGGTGGCATTGAGCGACAAGAACTTTTTCAACCGTGGCGGCCACCCGGTTCGCAAGCTGCTCAATGAGCTGGCGCTGTCAGCCATTGGCTGGACAGAGAAAAAGGCCGGCCAGCGCGACCCGCTGCGGGAAAAAATCGAATCGGTCGTGGATCGTGTACTCAACGAGTTCAACACCAACGTCACGCTGTTCGAGGAGCTGCTGAAGGATTTCAGTCACTTCATGGATCTCGACCGCAGGCGTCGTGAGCTTGTGGAACAGCGTCTTCGGGATGCAGAAGAAGGGCGCGCGCGGCAGGAGCGGGCGTCCCAGGCGGCGGATGGCCTGGTGCAGGAGTTGACCGAGCAGCGGGATATTCCCGAGCCGGTTGCCGGCCTGCTCAATGAAGCCTGGACCAAGTATTTGCAGTGGGTGGTTCTGCGGGAAGGCGAAGAGAGTGACCGTTGGCGGCATGCCAGGAACCTTACTGAACAGTTGGTTTGGAGCGTGGACCCGCGTCCGGTCACTGAATCGACACGGGGAGAGTTGCTAAGAGCAATCCCTGCCATTGTCGATGACCTTCGCAAGGCGTTGCAGGAGATTTCCTGGGACCCCTTTGCCACCGATGCCGCCATTCGTGACCTGGAGCTCGCACACGTGGACGTGTTCCAGCGGCTGGTAACCGCGCCGTCCGTTCCGGAAGCACCGGCAGAGCCTGAGGATCTGCTCCAGCCGGAGCCTGAACGCCCCGATGAAACGGCTGTGGCCCCGCAGCCGGCAGAAGAGGAGTTGAGGGAAACGCCGGCGCCGGCCGAGCCGAAGGAACCAACCGTCGACATCGTCAGCGAGGTCCCCTCAGAGGCGGCCGGAATGACCGAGGCAACGGTTCCGGTGTCGCAAGAGTGGCTGGAAAAGGCGGAAAGCCTCCGCGTGGGCTCGTGGATTGAACTCACTCGTGACGAAACCAAAGTGCGCTGCAAGCTCGCGGCTTTTATCAAGGCGACCGGCAAGTACATCTTCGTGAACCGCAGTGGTGCCAAGGTGGCCGAATACCTGCGTCAGGAACTGGCCGCTGATATGGAAGCCGGGAAAATCAGCATGCTGGATGATGGCCTGATTTTCGACCGGGCGCTGGAATCAATCATCGACAACCTCCGCAGCAGCCGCAAGGACTGATTCGTAGCAACCATGGCAACTTTGTGATTCAATCAGAGAGTGTAATCCTCTGAAACTTTTGGAATTACTTTGCCCGATTCAGACGTTTTTTCCGAACGCCTCCCTGATTCCGGTACCGATGTAGAATCGCTTCGGAAAACCGGACGGATTTCCTGTGCTCGCTGGTGCCCCTCGCCGAACTTCGGGCCCCGTCCGGAAGGGGCCGCCATTTCTCTCCTGGTCGTCCACAACATCAGTCTCCCTCCGGGCCAGTTTGGCGGCCCCGAAATAGAAGACTTCTTCTGCAACCGGCTTGATCACTCGGCGCACCCCTATTTCCAGACCATCGAGGGCGTTCAGGTGTCGGCCCACCTGTTGATACGCCGGGATGGAGCCCTGGTCCAGTTTGTCAGCCTTCTTGAACGGGCCTGGCATGCTGGCCGCTCTTGCTTTGAGGGGCAGGAAGAGTGCAACGATTTTTCCATTGGCATTGAGCTGGAAGGGACTGACGAAATCCCCTACACCCCGGAGCAGTATTTCAAGCTGGCAGAGATGGCGGACCTGATTATGGCGGCCTGGCCGGAGATCAGTTCAGGTCGCATTACCGGACACTGTGACATCGCGCCCGGCAGGAAGAGCGATCCGGGGCCTGCCTTCGATTGGCAGTATTTTCGGGCAGCCCTGCAGGCAGCCCAGGAATCCGGGAGGAAGGTCTGAATGGTGCTTGTCGTGTTTCTTCTGGCGTACATGGTGCGCAGGCGTCTGGATTCCCTGGATATGCTGTCCGGGGATGAGGTCTGGCGCCGGTGGTTTCGCAATGGCAGCCGGGTCAGGGCGGGTCATGAGTCGGGGATTGCTATCGGGCTGGCGCTGGTTGTATTGCCGGCCTTCCTGCTGGGTCTTGCGGAATATCTCCTGGTAGCCTCCGGCTGGAGAATGGCCGCTTACCCGTTGGAGTTCCTGGTTCTGGTCGTCCTCATGGGCACACCCGGCTGGCGACAGGTGCTCCGTGCCTACGCAGAGGCATGGCAGCGAGGTGACATGCAGTCGGCCTGGCATCATGTGAAAGACCTTCTACCGGCCGATGAACGGGGTGCAGCGGTGTCTCCCGAGGCCATGCATCTGTCCCTGTCCAAGGCATTGATGGTTTCGGTGTTTCAGCGCTTCTTCCTGGTGGCTTTCTGGTACGTGGTTGGCGGTATCGGCCTTGCGGTTCTGGCGCGTGGTCTGGTCGCGCTCGCCGATCAATGGCCTCAGGCGCCCGCCAGGCCGCGTTTTGCGAGAATGTCGGACCTGGCCGGCTGGATTCCCGCCAGGCTTCTTTCTTTGACCTTCGGGATAGCTGGAGACCTTGCCGGCTGGCTGCGGGAAACGCGCCATACCCTCACTGGCGTGACCAAAAAAGCCGGGGAGGTCCTCATGATTTCGGCCAATGGGTCGTTAACCGGGTATGCACTGGATCCAGCCCGCTTTTCCCGGGTTCACCCGGATGAGTGGACGGCGTTCGGAGGGCGCAGCCTGAGAGCGGTAAGGGATTTGCTGAACAGAAGCATGCTGGTTTGGATATGCACGCTCGCTCTGCTGGTCATTTCCGGGGTTGTCTGACCCGGATTTTATAAAACATTACAGTTTAACAACAAATAATGCTTAAGTTTTTAAGACTTTAGGCGACAATAGAAGAAAAGAAATAACGTTCAGTTGTTATTGCCAGCACGAGGGTCACTGTGAAGCAACTCATTAATCCTGCCATTGCACTGATGAACCGGTTGCCGATGGTGTACAAGTTCAGTCTGATCAGCATTCTGTTCCTGTTACCGATCGGGGGCCTCTCCTGGCTTGCCATCTCCGAGCTCAATCGTTCGGTTCAGACCATGACCAGAGGTGTCGAGGGGCTTGAGCAGCTTCAGCAGGTGGATCGGCTGGTGGATGCCGCGATGGATTATCGGGATTACCGTTCACCGGCAATTATCAAGGATGAATCCGCTATTACGGCAGTTTCTGAAGAAGCGGCCAGTGAGATAGACGACACTCTGGCGGCTCTCGTTGCCGAAGAGCGTTCGTTCGATACGACCGGCTCATGGGCTGAGCAGGTGCAGTCCCTTCGTCAGGAGTGGGAGGCACTCCGGGCGGATGATAACTATCAGGGCAGCTTCGATCCCCAGTTCAAGTACTATCAGGAGTTTGTCCAGAAGGCCCAGGCGCTGCTCTCTGCAACCATTGAAACTTCGGGCCTGGGACAGGGTGCCTCCAGGGAGAACCAGCTTGTTCTTGGTCTGGTTCGTGATTCACTCCCCGCCGCGCGTACTGTTATCGGACGCGCAAAATCCTACGGTATCTTTGCGCTGGTTGAGGGCCAGGTCGGCTATGCCCTGAGCGAAACCCTGAATGAAATCTATGACCAGCTGACCAATCGCAGTTCACTGCTTTCACCGGCCCTGGCGCTGGCTTCGGAGGCATCGCCCGCCCTCACAGAGCAGGCCGGAAAGGCCATTCAGCGGGTTGATGAGAGCCTGATGGTGGTCCGTGATCAGTTGGATCTGAATGTGATTACGCCGATGCGCCTGGAAATGCCCTGGACTGAATACGACGATCTGATGTCAGCTCAGCTGGCTCATTTCGACCAGGTCAAGAGTGCCGCTTTCAGCGTGGTCGATGCCAATCTCAGCGCACGGCTTGAAAGCGAGATCAACCAGCGTCGGCTGATCGTGATTGCCCTCATTGCCATCCTGCTGGTGGTTGTCTATCTCTATATCGGTTTCTTCATGTCCGTGCGCACCGCCATCAATCGCTTCAGCGAGGCCGCACGGAGCGTCGCTGCCGGCGATATGACCACCCATATCATGTTGCGTAACCGCGACGAGCTGGGCGAACTGACCACTGAGTTCAACAACATGACCGACCGGATTGCCGAGTTGATCCGCTCTGTCAGCCGGACCACGGCGGATGTGGACCAGCAGGCAACCCGGGTCAACGACACCGCGGCGGCCAACAGCGAGGCCGTGGCACGCCAGATGGAAGAAAGCGGCCAGATCAACGAAGCCATGAATCAGATGGTTGAGGCGGTCCACGAAGTCACAGAAAGCGCTCACAGGGTTGCAGACAGCGCCAGCAGCGCCGAACAGGATACGGAAACCGGCCGGGGCGTCGTTGCTGACACCGTTGAAACCATCAACAAGCTGGCGGGCGAAATCTCCGGTGCCGTGGAAGTCATCAACCGGGTCAGCAAGGACAGTGACAACATCAGCCAGGTGCTGGTCGAGATCAAGGCAATTGCCGAGCAGACCAACCTGCTGGCCCTGAACGCCGCTATCGAGGCTGCCAGGGCCGGCGAGCAGGGGCGCGGTTTTGCGGTGGTTGCCGACGAGGTTCGCTCACTTTCCCAGCGTACCCATAAATCCACTGAAGAGATTGAGGGTATGATTTCCCGGCTTCAGAGCGGGGTTAAGGACGCTGTGTCGGCCATGACCAACAGCCGGGAGGTAACTGAGACGACGGTGCAGAAGTCGGGCGAGGTCACGGAGGCTCTGGACAGGATCGCCAAGGGTATTTCGGTGATCGTGGATATGAGCCACCAGATTGCCCAGGCGGCGGAAGAGCAGTCCGCCGTTGCCAAGAACGTGAATTCGAACGTAGAGCAAATTGGCGAGCTGGGCCAGCGCACAGCGGCCAATGCCGAAGAGACCCTTGGTTCCTCACGGGAAATGTCGGAGCTGACAGCGTCCCTTCAGCGCCTGGTGGAGGCGTTCAAGGTCTGACCGGCGCAGCAGTTTCCAATCCGGTCCTGAAGAATCCGGCCCTTAGAGGCCGGATTTTTTTTGCTCCCAGAGAATTTCCTCACCACCATCGCGACGGGCCAGCACCCGGGCGATGACGAACAACAGGTCCGACAGGCGATTCAGGTAATGCCGGGAGGCGGTATTGATAGAATCTTCATGGCCTAGGGCAACAACCACTCGCTCCGCCCGACGGGATACCGCCCGGGCCAGATGGCACTGTGCTGCCGCTGGTGTTCCGCCTGGCAGGATAAAGTTCTTCAGTGGTGGCAGACCCTCATTATGCCGGTCCAGGGTGTTTTCCAGCCATTCGATGTGATCATCACCGATCACTCGGCTGCCGGGGATGGCAAACTCGCCTCCCAGATCGAACAGGTGGTGCTGGATACGGCGCAGGCTTTCAATCAGTTCGTCGTCGCTGTCCAGAGTCTCGATTAACAGCCCGATATGACAATTCAGCTCATCGGCGGTGCCCATGGCTTCAACCCGCTGGGCATTCTTGGCAATACGGTTGCCATCGGCCAGACCCGTGGAGCCATCATCTCCGGTTCGGGTGTATATCTTGGAAAGGCGGTTGCCCATCAGTCTGCTCCTGTTAGTGTGACGACAGTTGTTGTACCCGTTCGGTCAGCATTTGGTTCACTGGAGTTTTGATACCGAGTTCATTTCCCAGCTGTGTCAGGTAGCCGTTGATAAAGTCTATCTCGGTTCGGCGGCCCCGGAGAACATCGGCACGCATGGAGGATGTGTTGCCGGCGGTATTGCGAGCCACCTGCTCGATGCGTTGCCGCAGGGAGTTCGGTGTCTCTCTGATCTGGAGGGCGGCGTCCATCAGTTCTGACAGCTCCTGGCAAAGGTCGTCGATGGTGCTCTGATACAGGTGCGTACTCACAATCTCGCCATTCGGGCAGTCCATGATGGCGGTATAGGGATTGATGCCGGCGTTGATGATGAGTTTTTGCCAGAGTCGCTGGAGAATGTCCGGCTCGGGATGAACAGCCAGGCCGGTGGCTGCCAGCATGGCTGCGGTTTTGCTGACGGCGGCTCTGGCGGGCTCGGTCATTGGCCCCACCCAGGTATCACCGGTGCCGGCATGAACGAGAAGATCCGGCTCCGGCCGGTTGGCGCCTTCGGTGGTGCTGGCGGCCAGGATCGGGCGCTCCGGCCACCGGTCGGCAACAGCCTGTTGGCTGCCCAGTCCGTTCTGGAAAAGCAGGATGGGGGTATCCATGGCGAACTGGTCGATCACCCCTGCCAGGGCATCCAGGGTGTCACCGGCCTTGGTTGTGACCAGAAGCAGATCTGGCTTGTTACCCGCCTTGAGGAATGGAATCCGTACCGCTGATTCCGGCCCTTCAAAGGGCCGGAAACGGTAACTGAGATCGGTGTCGGTCGGCTCGCCAGGCCTGGCAATGAAGGCAACGCGACCCGCGGGTAGCATTGCGCCCCAAAGCCTGCCCAGAGAGCCTGCACCGAGAATACCGATCATGCCGGTTACATGGCCTCGATGTCGGCCCTTTGCTGGCTCAGGCGAGCCTGGCTGCTCTGGGCGTCCCGGAGTTTCTCTTGCTCTTTCTCAACCACTTCGGCCGGGGCCTTGGCGGTAAACTTCTCGTTGCCCAGTTTACCCTCCAGGCGGCCAATCTCCTTCTGCAGGCGTTCCAGCTCCTTGTCCAGGCGCTTGAGTTCCGCATCCTTGTCGATCAGGCCGGCCATGGGGACCAGTACTTCCATTTCTCCCACCAGTTGGGTGGCGGACATCGGCGCTTTGTCACCCTCGAACCAGTCAAGGCTCTCCAGCTTGGCAAGGGAGCTCAGGAACTGGCGGTTGTCGTTCATGCGCCGCTGGTCTTCCGCGTCTTTGCCGCGCAGCAATACCGGAATCTTTTTCGCCGGGGAGATGTTCATCTCGCCCCGGATGTTTCGCACGGCCACGATAACGCCTTTCAACCATTCAATATCTGCGGTCACCGCAGCGTCCTGTTTGGTGGCATCCGGCTGTGGGTAGGCCTGCAGCATGATGCTGTCGCCGGTCTTACCGGCCAGGGGCGCAATGCGCTGCCAGATTTCCTCGGTGATGAACGGCATCATCGGGTGGGCCAGGCGCAGGACGGCTTCCAGTACGCGTACCAGAGTGCGGCGAGTGCCGCGTTTGGCTTCGGCACTGGCGCCTTCATCATTGAGCACCGGCTTGGACAGTTCCAGGTACCAGTCGCAGTACTCGTTCCAGATGAATTCGTACAACGCGTAGGCCGCGAGGTCGAAACGGTACTGGTCCAGGTGGCGGATTACATCCTGCTCGCAGCTCTGCAGTTCGCTGATGATCCAGCGGTCGGCCAGTGACAGCTCCACCGGCTCATCGTTGACGCCGCAGTCTTCGCCCTCGGTATTCATCAGCACGTAACGAGCAGCGTTCCAGAGCTTATTGCAGAAGTTGCGGTAGCCTTCCAGGCGCTTCATGTCCCAGTTGATGTCGCGGCCGGTGGTGGCCATGGCAGCCAGGGTGAAGCGCAGGGCATCGGTGCCGTGGGCGGTGATGCCTTCGGGGAATTCTTTTTTGGTGCGCTTGCCGATCTTCTCGGCCAGCCTGGGCTGCATCAGGTTGCCGGTGCGCTTCTCCAGCAGATCATCCAGGCTGATGCCGTCGATCATGTCCAAAGGATCGATCACGTTGCCCTTGGACTTGGACATCTTGTCGCCGTGCTCGTCCCGAATCAGGCCGGTGACGTAGACGGTGTGGAAGGGCACCTGGGGTGTACCGTCTTCGTTCTTCATGAAGTGCATGGTCATCATGATCATCCGGGCAACCCAGAAGAAGATGATGTCGAAGCCGGTGACCAGCACATCGGTAGGGTGGAAGGTCTTCAGGCGCTCGGTGATTTCAGGCCAGCCCAGAGTGCCAAAGGTCCACAGGGCGGAGCTGAACCAGGTATCGAGAACGTCTTCATCCTGTTCAAGGGTGACGTTGGCGTCCAGGTCGTGCTTCTGGCGGACTTCGTCTTCGCTCCGGCCGACGTAGATGTTGCCCTCGGCGTCGTACCAGGCCGGAATGCGGTGGCCCCACCACAGCTGGCGGGAAATACACCAGTCCTGAATGTCGCGCATCCAGGAGAAGTACATGTTCTCGTACTGCTTGGGGACAAACTGGATGCGGCCGTCTTCCACGGCTTCGATGGCTGGCTTGGCCAGGGTCTTGGCATCGGCGAACCATTGGTCGGTCAGCATCGGCTCGATGATCAGTCCGGAGCGGTCACCGCGGGGCACGCTGAGAACGTGATCTTCGATGTTCTCGACCAGACCCTCGGTTTCCATGTCGGCGACGATCTGTTTGCGGGCCGCTTCGCGGGTCAAGCCGGCGTAGGCGCCCGGCATGGTGCCATCGAGTTCGGTGTTTTCAGTGCCGTCCGCGTTGAACACTTCGGCCATTTCCCGGATGTTGGCATCCTGGGTCATGACGTTGATCATCGGCAGGTTGTTGCGCTTGCCGACGGCGTAGTCGTTGAAGTCGTGAGCCGGGGTGATTTTCACGCAGCCGGAGCCTTTCTCCGGATCGGCGTGATGGTCGGCAACAATCGGAATCCTGCGATTCACCAGCGGCAGCATCACGTGCTTGCCAATCAGGTGCTGGTAGCGTTCGTCTTCGGGATGCACGGCAACGGCGGTGTCGCCCAGCATGGTTTCCGGTCGGGTTGTGGCGACCACCAGGTAATCCTTGCCATCCTGGGTTTGCGCGCCGTCAGCGAGCGGGTAACGCAGGTGCCAGAAAAAGCCTTTTTCTTCCTTGTTCTCCACTTCCAGATCGGAGATAGCGGTGTGCAGTTTCGGGTCCCAGTTCACCAGGCGCTTGCCACGGTACACCAGGCCTTCGTCGTACAGACGGATAAACACTTCCTGTACGGCCTTGTAGAAACCGTCGTCCATGGTGAAGCGTTCGTTATCCCAGTCCACGGAGTTGCCCAGTCGGCGGACCTGACGGGTGATGGTACCGCCGGAATGCTCTTTCCAGTCCCAGATACGCTTGATGAACTCTTCCCGGCCCAGGTCGTGGCGGGTTTTGTCTTCTTCCGCGGCCAGTTTGCGTTCGACCACCATCTGGGTCGCGATACCGGCGTGGTCGGTGCCAATGGTCCAAAGTGCGTTACGGCCCTGCATGCGCTTGAAGCGGGTGAGGGTGTCCATGATGGTGTGCTGGAACGCGTGGCCCATGTGCAGGCTGCCGGTGACGTTGGGCGGCGGAATGGCGATGCTGTAGGACTGGCCTTCACCGCTGGGGCGGAAGTACCCTTTGGATTCCCAGTTTTCGTACCACTGGCGCTCGATGTTTTCTGGCTGGTAGGTTTTTTCCATGGGGTTCTGCAGTGACCGTTGGTTGATTCACAAGGGAAAATTGAGACGCCCGATTATACATGGTCGCCGGTGATGCGGCGAACCCTGGAAGTGGGTTCCGTCAGAACCGTAGGTCGGGTTAGCGAAGCGTAACCCGACAAAATCTACCCCCGCTTGCGCTGATCATGAACTCTGGGTTCAATCCCGAGAGCCCGCAACTGCTTGAAATGCGACCGGGCCTGATTCAGTACATTCGGATCGTTATGGGCAACCAGCGCCAGCCGCTTAAAACGGTCCGCATCCGCCGGCAAGGTGGCCGAGAGAATGATCACCGTATCCCAATCCCCCGGGGCGGGCGGGCAGAGTAGGATGCCAACGGGATCGGAACAGGTGGTCGCCGAGTCGGGAACGATGCTGTGAGGGATGAAGGCGTCCGGGCTGAAGTTCCAGAGCAGGTCGTCCAGTTCTTCTGCGTGTTGAATGGCATCGCAGACGACACACACACGGTCACCCTGCTGCCAGGCTTTGTCCACGAGTTTGGCGGCGTGGAGGTTACGGGCGGCGGGGGTGTTCTGGGCTAGGATGTGGAACCAGTAGCGTTGGTTCCGGTCCTCCTGGCCGGAAGATCCGGCAGCTGGGCTGCCGGGTTCCGGGGGATGCGACGGGTTACTTTCCGGCATGGGACATCAGGTAGTCGACCAGCATGGGTACCGGACGGCCAGAGGAACCCTTGGCTTTGCCGGAATGCCAGGCGGTACCGGCAATGTCCAGGTGGGCCCAGCGGTACTCCTTGGCGAACCGGGACAGGAAGCAGGCGGCGGTGATGGTGCCGGCCGGGCGTCCGCCGATGTTGGCCATGTCGGCGAAGTTGCTGTCCAGCTGGCTCTGGTATTCGTCCCAGAGGGGCAGTCGCCATGCCCGGTCACCGGCACGTTCGCCGGCAGCCAGCAATTCATTGGCCAGATCATCGTTGTTGGCAAGCAGGCCCGTGGCCTGGTTACCCAGGGCGATGATGCAGGCGCCGGTGAGGGTTGCCAGATCAATGACCGCAGCTGGGTCGAACTTCTTCACGTAGGTAAGGGCGTCGCACAGTACCAGCCGGCCCTCGGCGTCGGTGTTGAGAATTTCTACGGTCATGCCTGAGAGGGTGGTGACGATGTCGCCCGGGCGGGCAGCGCCGCCGTCCGGCATGTTTTCAGCTGCGGCAATCACGGCCACCACATTGATCTTGGGCTGGGTTTCGGCCAGCACTTTCATGGCGCCGAAGACACTGGCGGAGCCGCCCATGTCGTACTTCATTTCGTCCATGCCTTCGCCGGGCTTGAGGCTGATACCGCCGGTATCGAAGGTAATGCCTTTGCCGACAAGAACATGAGGCTTGTCTTTCGCCTTGCCGCCACGGTATTCCATCACGATCAGGCGCGGCGGCTGTGTGCTGCCTTTGCCCACGGCCAGGATGGTGTTCATGCCCATTTTTTCCATCTGCTTCTCATCAAGCACTTCGGTCTTGATGCAGTCGTAGTCCTTGGCCAGCTTCTTGGCTTGCTGAGCCAGCCACTCCGGGTGGCAGATGTTTGGCGGGGTGTTTCCGAGATCCCGGGTCAGGTTCATGCCACGCCCGGTGGCCAGTCCCAGATTGAAGGCATCCTTGAGGGCCTTGCCGGCACTGGAGGCATGCACAACGACTTTGTTGAGCTTCCGGGCGGCGGGTTTTTCGCTCTTGAAGTCGGTGAAAGTGTAAAGCTGATCTTCAAGAGTCCGGCCGATCAGGCTGAGAAGCGCTGCTTCTGAGCTCACGGCTTCTTCGCCGGTTACAGGGGTGTCTGCCAGGGCGATAGCGACGCTTTTCGACGGACCGTCCTTGAGCGCGGTCATCATCGCGATCAGGGCTTTACGGTAGTTGGCAGGGCTGCGATCAGCCTCTTTACCGGTGCCGACCACAAGCAGACGGCCCCAGGGCTGGTCCGTCAGGGGAATTGTCAAGGTGGTGGCATTCTTGCCGGAAAGGTCGCCGGCTTTCTGGAGTGTTTTGATCAGCCCGCCCAGAGCCTCATCGGCCTGATTTGTCGAATCTGGCCAGGCACCTTTCTCAGGCAAGCCGATTACGAGGCAGTCTGCTTTGGTGCTGGCGATGGCTTTACTGCTCAGGCTGAAATTCATGGCAACTCCTGTTGATTGTTCGCGATACATCCGCCGGCGGCGGGAATCGTTCTTGATTCTGATCTAGTCTAGCATTGGGGCTGGAGGGGAAATTATCAAGCGATTGGCACGGCTTCGGTGCCTGTCCGCGCCCTCATATCGGTGTATTCCCGCTGCTCTGTCATTCGGCACCAAGGTTACATAGAATACGCGCAGTTCCCAGCTTCCTCCACGTTTCAGCGAATACGGCCAGAGAGACTGATTTGAAGATCATTTTCCGTTACCTCAATCGCCAGATCATGATCAGCATGGTTGCCGTTTCGGGCATTCTGCTGATGGTGTTTATGAGCGGCCGTTTCCTGAAATACCTCGACAGTGCCGCCGAGGGGAGTATTTCTGCCGGTGTGCTGTTTGAGATCATGGCGTACCGCTTTCCGGGATTCCTCGAACTGATACTGCCCCTGGGTTTGTTTATCGGCATCCTGCTCGCCTACGGCCGCATGTACCTGGAAAGTGAGATGACCGTCCTGTTTGCCTGCGGCGTCAGCGACAAGGCCTTGTTGGGGAAAACCCTGTTGGGCAGCTTTCCGGTAATGATCATTGTTGGCGCCATGAGCCTTTACGTGTCGCCCTGGGGAATGAATCAGGTTGAGCAGATTTTTAACGAGCAGCGCAAAGCGACGGAGTTCGAGATGCTGGCGCCTGGCCGCTTCCAGGATTTCTCCTCGGGCGGACGGGTCACCTATACCGAGGGCCTGAGTGACGATAAGCGCCAGCTTCAGGGTGTCTTTATTGCAGAATACGCGGCGGACGGTCAGGGCCTGACCATTATCACGGCAGATTCGGGCTCCCAACTGGTGGACCCCGAGACCGGAAGTCGCTTTCTGATTCTTGAAGATGGCGGCCGGTTTGAGGGTGCAGCCGGACAGCTGGATTACAACATCATTGATTTCGAGGCCTATGGCCTGAAGATCGAGAGCGGAAAAGCCGGCACCCGGGAGCTGGAGGAGGGGGCCAGTACCTGGAGCCTGATGCAGTCAGACCGCCTGGAAGATCGTGCTTTGTTGCACTGGCGCTTCTCGCTGCCTCTGATTGTTCCTGTGGTGACTCTGCTGGCGGTTCGGCTGAGCCGGGTCAACCCTCGCCAGGGGCGGTTTTTCCATCTGCTGCCGGCGATGCTCGTCTACGTTACCTATCTGGGGCTGCTGATCGTTGCCCGGGACTGGCTGGCGGAGGGCAAGGTTCCCGAGTGGGTGGGCATGCTTTGGGTTCACGCACTGTTTCTTGGTTTTGGTCTGTGGCTGCAGTTTGGTCCGGCCTGGCTGCATCGCCGGCGCCTGATGCGGGAGGGGGGTGCCCATGCGCAGGATTGACGGCTATGTAATGCGGACCGTTGGCGGTGCAATTTTCCTGGTGATGGTCGTGGTGCTGTCGCTGGATCTGATCTTCGCCTTCATCGCGGAACTGGAGGATACCCGGAACGATTACCAGACTCTTGAAGCGCTCTGGTATGTCTTCCTCACCCTGCCGCGTCGTATCTATGATTATCTGCCGCTTGGCGCCTTCATGGGCTGTCTGGTGGGGCTTGGTTCCATGGCCAGCTCCTCGGAACTGACGGTGATACGGGCGGCCGGTGTCTCGCTCAAGCGCATTGTCTGGTCGGCCATGAAGCCGGCCCTGGTTGTGGTCATCCTCGGGGTATTGATCGGCGAGTACGTAGCGCCGCCGGCTGAACGTGTGGCCCAGAGCGACAAGGCCGTGGCACTCGGTGCCGGCACCAACGTCGCTTCAGCGTCCGGGGTCTGGCACAAGGAAGGAGACGTCTACATACACCTGAACGCGGTGCAGCCCAATGGCGTGCTTCATGGTGTCTCGCGTTTCCGGCTCGATGATGACCGGCAATTGCGCGCTGCAAGCTTTGCGGAGCGGGCGATCTATCAGGGCGATTACTGGCTTCTGGAGAAGGTTCGGACCACCGAATTCGAAGGCGACAGAACCATCCGTTCTGAGAATCGGACACTGAGGTGGGAGACGGGCCTGTCCCCGGGCGTTCTCAGTGTTCTTATCGTAAAACCGGAAAACCTCTCCATGACCGGCTTGTTCACCTACGCCCGGTACCTCGGAGAGCAGGACCTCAACGCCTCCCGTTACTGGCTGGCGTTCTGGAAGAAAGCCCTGATGCCCCTGGGTACTGCCGTGATGGTGCTTGTTGCCATCTCCTTTATTTTCGGGCCTTTGCGCTCGGTCACCATGGGTTTTCGAGTGTTTACCGGTCTGATGGTGGGGCTGCTATTCAAATACATGCAGGACCTTCTGGGGCCCATGAGCCTGGTATACGGCTTCAACCCGATGCTGGCCGTGCTGGCACCAATCGCCGTGAATGCCGTTGTCGGGGCGGTCTTGATGCGCCGGGCCGGTTAACGGCCCGGCCTGATCCCGGGCCGTTATTTCGCCGTGCGCTTTTTCGTAGCGGGTTGGTTGGGAACCGAGACGACGACGCTGTCTGACAGGCGATCGGTTACCGAGAGGCCGTTGATCGGATAGAACAGTGCGATGATCGCCGGGATGGTCAGAAACAGTGTTGCTGCCCCGAGGTAGTAGCTTGCCAGCAGCGTCAGGAAGATCACCGCTGCTGCTGTCACATAGCGCCGCAGCGCCTTCGTCCAGCTCACTGACGTCCCATCAAGGTTCTCGATACGGATTCGCCATACCTGCATGCCCAGGGTCTGGCCGATGCGAGTCCAGAAATAGCCGAAAAACAGGTAAAGAACCAGAAACAGGGTGAATGTCAGCCCCGGGTCCCCGGAAAGCTTGCCTGCCTCGGCCATATCCTCGTATCGGTCCCAGCCGGTGATCCATCCGGCCACCATTGTGTAACCCCAGGTAGCAACAAGCAGCACGGCAATGCTGATCAAACCGTCGTAAATAATGGCCAGTGCACGTTTAAGGGCGGTGGCTGGTGGGAAAAGTTCCTCGGCGTCATGGAAGCGTCGGGGCATGGAATCTCCTGTGATGTTTCACGTTTTTCCTGTTCTCGGCGTGTGCTAGAGTAGCGGATTTGCACAAGCATGTAAGTATTCGTATTCAATCGCGGACCGGGCGGCATTTCCGCCGGGTTTCTGGAAAGGTATCAAAGGGCTATGAAAACCGCAGAATTGCGACAGGCGTTCCTCGATTATTTCAAACAGCAAGGTCACACCATTGTTCCAAGTAGTTCGCTGGTACCTGCGGACGACCCCACATTGCTGTTTACGAATGCGGGAATGAACCAGTTCAAGGACCTGTTCCTGGGTCGTGAAGAGCGTGACTACACCCGGGCAACCTCCACCCAGAAATGTGTCCGCGCTGGTGGCAAGCACAACGACCTTGAAAACGTCGGCTACACCGCCCGCCACCACACCTTTTTCGAGATGCTGGGCAACTTCAGTTTTGGTGACTACTTCAAGCGGGAAGCGATCAACTACGCCTGGACATTTCTTACCGGCGAGAACTGGCTGAACCTGCCCCAGGAGAAACTCTGGGTAACCGTTTACGCCGAAGATGACGAAGCCTTCGAAATCTGGAACAAGGAAATCGGGGTGCCGGCAGACCGTATCGTCCGGATTGGCGATAACAAGGGTGGTCGCTACGCTTCCGACAACTTCTGGCAGATGGGGGACACCGGTCCCTGCGGTCCCTGCACCGAAATCTTCTACGATCACGGTCCGGATGTCGCTGGTGGACCTCCCGGATCACCGGAAGAAGACGGCGACCGCTACATCGAAATCTGGAACGTGGTGTTCATGCAGTACAACCGCACCGCCGACGGTGAGATGCTGAAGCTGCCCAAGCCATCTGTTGACACCGGCATGGGGCTGGAGCGAATCACCGCGGTTCTGCAGGGTGTACACAGCAACTATGAGATCGATCTGTTCCAGGATCTTCTGGCCGCTGCCTCGCAGATTCTGGGTGGCGCGGCAACAACCGAAGCGTCGCTGCGTGTTGTTGCCGACCACATCCGTTCCTGTGCCTTCCTGATTGCGGATGGCGTGATGCCGTCGAACGAGGGCCGCGGTTTTGTGCTGCGCCGGATCATCCGCCGTGCTGCGCGCCATGGCAACAAGCTGGGTGCAACCGGGCCGTTTTTCCACAAGCTCACCGGCGCCCTGTGTGAGTTGATGGGCGATGCCTTCCCGCAACTGGTCAGCAGCCGAAAGCAGATTGAGAAGGTGCTGCTGCAGGAAGAAGAACAATTCGTTAAGACCCTGGACAAGGGCCTGCGCCTGCTTGAGCAGGACATTGCTGAACTGAAGGGCAGCGAAATTCCGGGCGAGACCATCTTCACGCTTTACGACACCTATGGTTTCCCTGTCGACCTGACCAACGACATTGCCCGTGAGCGGGGCCTGACGCTGGATTACGAAGGTTATGAGACAGCCATGGAAGCTCAGCGCGAGCGTGCCCGGGCAGCCAGCAAATTCGGTATCGACTACAACGCCGCCGGCCTGCAACTCGAGGGCAAGACCGAGTTCACCGGTTACGAGCACATTGACGGCCACGAGAAAATCCGCGCGGTCATTGTCAACGGCGAAGAGAAGACCGCCGAAGCCGGCGATGAAGCCGTTGTGGTGCTTGAACGCACGCCTTTTTACGCCGAATCCGGTGGTCAGGTTGGTGATACCGGCCTGCTGACCTGGAGCGGTGGTCGTTTCAAGGTGACGGATACACGCAAGGAAGGGGATAACCACCTGCACCTTGGCACCCTGATTGAGGGAGAGCTGTTCCCGGGTCTGGAAGTAGATGCGCGGATCGATCATGCCAGGCGTGAGCGGACCAAGCGTAACCATTCCGCCACTCACTTGCTGCATGCAGCCCTGCGCAAAGTTCTGGGTGAGCATGTGAGCCAGAAAGGTTCGCTGGTGGACCCGGACAAACTGCGTTTCGATTTCTCCCATTTCGAAGCGGTTACCCCGGAACAGCTCCGCGAGATCGAGCGCCAGGTGAACGAGCAGATCCTGGAAAACAGCCCCGTGCAAACCGAAATTACCGACATGGAAAAAGCCCAGGAGAAGGGCGCCATGGCGCTGTTCGGTGAAAAATACGGGGATGTGGTCCGGGTGCTCAGCATGGGTACCGACAACTACTCTGTTGAGCTCTGCGGCGGTACCCACGTTTCCCGCACCGGTGACATTGGCCTTTTCCGTATTACCTCAGAAAGTGGTATTTCATCCGGTGTGCGTCGTATTGAAGCGGTTACTGGCATGGGCGCGCTGGATTGGATTGACGGTACCGAGCGCACCCTTCGGGAAGCGGCGCGTCTGGTGAAAGGTTCCCGCGAGTCTGTGATTGAAAAGGTTCAGCAGACCATTGATCGCAACCGTCAGCTCGAGAAGGAAGTGGATGCCCTGAAGGCAAAACTTGCCTCCTCGGCAGGCACTGATCTGGCCAGCACGGCGGTTGACGTGGCGGGGCTCAAGGTAGTGGCTTCTGAATTGGAAGGTGCTGACCGCAAGGCCCTGATGGAAACGGCCGATCAGCTTAAAAACAAGCTGGGTGAAGGTGTCGTGGTTCTCGCCAGCGTGGAAGATGGCAAGGTAACTCTGGTTGCCGGCGTAACCAAGTCCGCTACCGGCCGGATCAAGGCCGGGGATTTGATGAAGCATCTGGCGGCCCAGGTCGACGGCAAGGGCGGGGGGCGACCCGATATGGCTCAGGGCGGTGGTAACGATCCATCCAAGCTGGAGGATGCCCTGGCGGGTGTTGCCGGCTGGGTCGAGAAAAATATCGCTTAAGCAACTGTTTTTGTAGGCGGGCTGGGGTTTATAATCCCGCCCGTTTCTTCTAAGTGGCGGAGCATCACTCCGCTGTGAGTCCCCGTTTCGGATATTGGGAAAACAATGGCTCTGTTGGTTCAGAAATTTGGTGGCACATCGGTTGGAACAACCGAGCGTATTGAAGCGGTAGCCGACAAGGTGTGCCGTTTCCGTAAGGAAGGTCATGATGTTGTTGTCGTGGTTTCCGCCATGAGCGGTGAAACCAACCGGCTGATCGCTCTGGCGAACAACATCATGGAGGAGCCGACACCCCGTGAGATGGACGTGCTGGTGTCCACCGGTGAGCAGGTAACCATTGCGCTCCTGTCCATGGCGTTGCAGAAGCGTGGCTGTGAAGCGCGGTCCTACACCGGCTCGCAGGTGCGGATCCTGACGGACAGCAGCCATACCAAGGCGCGGATCAAACAGATCGACGAGCAACGGATGCGCGAGGATCTGGATGCCGGCCGGGTAGTCGTTGTTGCAGGATTCCAGGGTATGGACGAAAGTGGCAATATCACCACTCTTGGACGGGGTGGCTCTGATACCACGGCCGTCGCGTTGGCTGCCGCGCTCAGGGCCGATGAATGCCAGATCTATACTGACGTAGACGGTGTGTATACTACCGATCCCAGAGTTGTAGACACTGCGCGCAGGCTGGAGCGTATTACGTTTGAGGAAATGCTCGAGATGGCCAGTCTGGGCTCGAAAGTCCTCCAGATCCGCGCAGTAGAATTTGCAGGTAAATACAACGTTCCATTAAGGGTTCTTTCCAGCTTCCAGGAAGGTGAAGGCACCCTGATTACTCTTGAGGATGAAAACGCCATGGAACAACCGGTTGTTTCCGGCATCGCTTTTAACCGTGATGAAGCCAAACTGACCATCGCCGGCGTACCGGATACCCCGGGCAGCGCGCTGCGTATTCTGAAGCCGGTGAGCGACGCCAACATCGAAGTGGATATGATCGTGCAGAACGTGGGCGAGGATAATCGCACCGCCTTCACGTTCACCGTCCATCGTAACGATTTCAAACGCGCGAAAGAGGTACTTCAGCGAGTGGCTGATGAGCTGGGAGCGCGTGAAGTGGCCGGGGACAGCAAGATCGCCAAGGTTAGCATTGTGGGTGTGGGTATGCGCTCTCACGCTGGCGTGGCAACCCAGATGTTCGAAGCGCTGTCGAATGAAGGCATCAACATCCAGATGATCTCCACATCAGAAATCAAGATTTCCGTGGTGATTGATGAGAAATACCTTGAGCTTGCGGTTCGTGCGCTTCACAGTGCATTTGAGCTGGACAAGCTTGCGGTATCGGAAGAGGCCTGAAATCCGCGGATAAAAGGTCGGTCTGCGGGGCCTCCGAAAAAAGGGCGTCATATACTGAGCCTATGACAAACGTGATCCGTATAAGGGAATGTGCGTCTTTTGATCAGTAAGTGATCCCACTATAAAAGCAATAAGTAGATCAAATAACCATTTGTCGGAACAGGTAGCTCTGGATAGGGAGTAAGGGATATGTTGATTCTAACTCGCCGCGTTGGCGAAACTCTCATGGTCGGCGACGATATCACCGTCACCGTTCTGGGAGTCAAGGGTAATCAGGTGCGCATTGGCGTGAATGCCCCGAAGGAAGTTGCGGTGCACCGCGAAGAAATCTACCAGCGAATTCAGTCGGAAAAAGGCTCTGAAGAGCCGGAACCCGGCAATAGCTGAAAGACAGAAAGCCGTTCACGGGAAACCTGAACGGCTTTTTTGATTGTGGGGGAAAACGGGTCTGAAAAAACTTGTGTCAACCCTATGAAAACAGAAAAATTATGGTAGTATACGCCCCGTTCTCAAGGAGAGGTGGGTGAGTGGCTGAAACCAGTTCCCTGCTAAGGAACCGTACGAGCAATCGTACCGAGGGTTCGAATCCCTCCCTCTCCGCCATTTTCCTTTTCAGGAAATAGAGAGCCGGTTGAAGTAGCATTCAACCATTGCGAAAAAGAATGCGCGGCTGTAGCTCAGCTGGATAGAGTACCTGGCTACGAACCAGGCGGTCGGAGGTTCGAATCCTCCCAGCCGCGCCATCGATCAACCTGCCACAAGTTTTAAGCGGCTGTAGCTCAGCTGGATAGAGTACCTGGCTACGAACCAGGCGGTCGGAGGTTCGAATCCTCCCAGCCGCGCCATATCAAATAAAGAACCCCGCCCTGTGCGGGGTTTTTTATTTGTCCCCGGTCAATTTCAGGCTGATCAAGATTTGCGCAAACCTCTTGTCCGAACCTAACCTTAAGGGTGTAGGGAAATCTAATTTCAGGAAGGAGGTCCACCCATGAACAAGACATTGAACGGTAGCTACACAGATCACGACCAGGCCAAGAACACTTGGGATGATCTTATTGCAACCGGCATCCCCCGCGACAATATTTTCATTGACGAAGAAGCCAAGGTGGTGAAAGTGAGTGTGCCTGCTGAAACTGAGCGGGAAATCCTGGAGATATTTGAGCGGCACCAGCTCCACTAAAGCAAGCTGACGGGAATAGAAAGAGGCAGGCAATCAGTGAGAGTTGCCTGCCTCTTTTGTTTTGAGTGGCCTAGAGTCGGAATCGGGAAACCAGATTCTGCAGGTCACTCCCGAGCCTGGCCAGTTCGCTACTGGAGCTGGCGGTCTGATTCGATGAAGCGGCGGACTGATCGGTCACGTCGCGGATGCTGGTAATATTCTGGTTGATTTCCTCAGCCACCGATGTCTGTTGCTCGGATGCCGTGGCAATCTGGCTGTTGTACTGCTTGATGTCTTCCACGGCCCGGGCAATGCGCTCAATGGTCGCTCCAGTTGCCGTGGCACGCTCAAGAGTGTTTGAAGCCATGGTGGTGCTCGACTCCATGGCGGATACCGAGTTGCCGGCGCTGCTTTGAAGCGATGTCACCAGCGTCTCGATTTCCTGGGCGGATGATTGGGTCCGCTGGGCCAGTGAGCGCACTTCATCAGCGACCACGGCAAAGCCGCGACCCTGTTCGCCCGCCCGGGCTGCCTCGATAGCAGCGTTGAGGGCCAACAGGTTGGTCTGTTCGGCGACGGATTTAATAACATCGAGAACGGTACCAATGTTGGCGGTTTCTTTCTGCAGCCCCTGGATGGTTTCCATGCTCTGGCTGACTTCATGCGCCAGGTTGTTCACCTGATTAACCGTTTCCCGGACTTCCCGTTCGCCGTCGCTTGCCTGGCTGGCGGCGTCTGTGGCTACAGAGAATGCCTGTTCTGCGCTGCGCGCAATCTCGCCGACGGTTGCGGTCATTTCGTTCATGGCCGTGGCAACCTGGTCGGTTTCCTGCTTCTGGCGGTTAATGCCGTCGCTGGTCTGGCTGGTAACCGTTGAAAGTTCTTCTGCAGAGGCGGCAATGTTGGACGCGCCCGATTCAATGCTTCTGACCAATTCCCTGAGGCTGGTTACCATGGTGGCCAGGGCAGCCATCAGACGACCAATCTCGTTGGTACCGCTTGCCTTGATGTCCACGGTCAGGTTGCCAGAGGCTACTTCGGACGCAATGTTCACGGCCTGATTAACGGGGGAAACGATGGCGCGGGTAATGAGGTAAGCCATCAGGATGCCGAGCACCAGGGCGATGCCGGTGGCGCCGAATATCAGCCAGGATGCCTGCTCCCGGTCAGCTTCCATTTTCTCGGCCTGAAGGGCCCGAAGGTTGTTTGCCGATTCAATGGCGTTCCTCGCCGTGTTCACCATATCGTCAGACAGTTGCTCCCCAGCGTTGGTTAGATCGACAACCGTTCGAAATTCATTCACGTAGGTATCGAGCGCCCCATTGATCTGTTCTTTCTCCTCGGCAGTGATCGCTGCCGATTTGAGCGGGCCCTGGACCCGTTTCGCATCATCGAGATACGCCTTTACGCTTGCCTGGTCCTGCTCGATAAGGAACTTGCGCTCAGACCGACGCATATCCTCGAAGATCGCAGAGGCAAAGAACAGAGAGCTGTGGGCCTTGAGAGAGGACCCGAATATGCGCGCGCTGGTCTCAAGACGCTCGAGTGCCTCCTCGCGTTCACCAAGGTTTGTCTCGACCTGGCCCATCAGCTGTTGGTAGTTTTTTACATCAGCCTGAATCTGGCCCAGCGTTTCGATATCTTTGGGTACTGCAAGTAAGGGTTTGATCTCATTGGTCAGCTCCAGAACCCGGTCGCCCTGTGCCTGGGTCCTTGAGACAGCCTGAGTTTCACCAGTCAGAAGGAAGTTCTTCTCTTCAACTCTTGCCTCGGTGAGGTTGGTGTTCACCTGTCCAAGCATGGCAACGATATTCGAGCGTTGGCTGTAATTATCCAGTGCGCGGTCGCCAACCAGGCCTACCAGAATGGTCAGAACAAGGAGGATGGCAAACCCTCCGGCGAGCCTGGTCCGGATGGTCATGTTGCTGAAGAGCTCTGAAAAACGCATTGTTTCTGTGTTCCTGAAGGATGTGAGAGTTGCCGGCCGGGCCTCGACAGCGCCTCTTTCCGGCCTGCTGCCGGGGAGGGGGCTGATGTGCCCTCAAGGGTAAAGGTGGCTTTTATTTGACTTATATTAAGGCGGTTTACGGCGGGGTATTCCAGAACTTTACAGTTACAGATGATTACCGGGTGTTTTTTAACGTGATACGGAATGAAGGTTCGCTGATTCTGATTGCTATCAGAATCAGCTCAGATGCTTACCACATCAGATCATCAGGAATCTCGTAGCCCGCATAAGGGTCGTCCTCACCTACATCATCCTTGGTGCGGTCATGAAGGACGACGACGGCGCTTTCATCCCGCTCCATGATTTTCCGGGCAACGCCTTCTGCCACAATTTCGTAATTGTCGTTCACGAAGACGATCGCAAGCCGGCCTCGGGACAGCTGATCGACCATGGTGTCGTCCACGAACAGCTTCTTGATCTTTTTGTCGTGAACAAACTGGTAGGACGTCTCGCCCCGGCTACGGTCCAGACGATTGGTTTCCACCAGTTGGCGGATCTGAGCCTGGATGGCTTTCTTCTCAGCGGCCTGCTGGCGCTCAAGGTTCAGCTGGCGGTCCCGCTCGGCTTTTTCTTCCCGGGCCTGTCGTGCCCGGACTTCAGCTTCGTTAACCTGAACAGCGCCCTTGGGTTGCTGTTTGCGTTGCTTACGCTTTTCGCTGCGAATTGATTTCGCCTTTTTCTCATCGGCAAGGCCGGCTTTCAGCAATTGATCCTGCAGGGATGCCATCAGTAACTCCGTTCTTTCGTTGCAGATTCTGGTATGATTCCGGCCTAGTATACGCCCTCATTATTGCCTTCATAACCAGCTTCCGCTGATTCCGGGATTTTCTTCTATGTCTTCTTTTAGTGACTTCGGTTTGTCCTCCGCCATGCGCTCGAATCTTGATCAACTGGGGTTTGCCCAACCCACCGAGATTCAGGCAAAGGCCATTGCTCCGGGACTGGCCGGGAAAGACATTATCGCCATGGCGAAAACGGGCAGCGGCAAAACAGCCGCGTTCGGCATCAGCCTGGTTGAGCGGCTGAATCCCAGGCTGTTTGCGGTTCAGGCACTGGTCTTGTGCCCGACCCGGGAACTGGCCGATCAGGTGGCCAAGGCGGTCAGGGAGCTGGCCCGGGCGCGAGAGAATATCAAGGTGTTGACGCTGTGCGGCGGCGTTGCCATTGGGCCGCAGATCGGGTCACTCAGCCATGGCGCGCACATTGTGGTCGGTACACCCGGCAGGATTCAGGATCACCTGCGCAAGCAGACCCTGTCTCTGGCACGCCTGAAAACCGTGGTGCTTGATGAGGCGGACCGAATGCTGGACATGGGCTTCCAGGAAGCGATGGAGGACATCCTCTCCCAGACGCCGCCTTCCCGCCAGACCATGATGTTCTCGGCAACCTGGCCTGCACCCATCCGTGAACTGAGCAAACAGTATCAGAAGAATCCGGCAGACGTTCGCGCCGAAGAGGCCGGTGACAATCCCGATATCGAAGAACTGTTCTACGAGGTGTCGCCCCAGTCGAAATCGGATGCCATTGTGGCGCTATTGTCCGAGCGGCAACCGGAGTCCTGTATCGTTTTCTGTACCACCAAACAGCAGTGTGACGAAATGGCAGGGGAGTTGGGTGAGCGAGGGTTTTCGGCACTGCCGTTGCACGGGGACCTTGAACAAAGGGACCGTGACAGCGTGCTGGTGCGCTTTGGCAATCAGAGCTGCTCGATCCTGGTGGCCACCGATGTGGCCGCGCGAGGCCTTGATATCAAGTCTCTGCCGCTGGTCATCAATGCCGAGCCGGCTCGCGATCCGGAGGTTCACACCCATCGCATCGGGCGTACTGGTCGGGCAGGAGAGCAGGGCCATGCGGTCACCTTCTGCACACCGGCCCAGGGCCACAAAATCACCCGCATCGAATCCGAACGGGGGCGCAGCGTGACCTGGGGAGATACGGAATCCCTTCTGGCGACGCCAGTGAAACCAGTGGTTCCTGCCATGAAAACCCTGTGCATCGCTGGCGGGCGCAAAGACAAAGTGCGCCCGGGCGATGTCCTGGGTGCGTTAACCGGGGAAGCGGGCCTGCCCGGAAAGGCTGTTGGAAAAATTGATCTGTTCGATCACCAGTGTTTTGTGGCTGTTGAAAAAGCCATGGCGGGCAAAGCTTTGTCGAGGCTTGAGAGCGGGAAGATCAAAGGCCGGAAAATACGCGTCCGATATGCCTGAATGAGAATTGCTTCGCCTGTATAAATGCGTGTCTTTTCGGGCCGCGACGCTCGGAAACCCCGTATAGATTTTTTTATTCAGGTTGCCGGAGGGCACTGAAAACGGTAAATTACGCAGGATTTTGCCCCCCGAATTGTTGCGGAAGGCTGTTAGACCTTAGTCTAACTGGTCTGTCCGGGCAAAGTTCGGGAGAAACATAAATCAATACAGGTAGCTGTTCGATATGAATGACCTGATGTCACAAGCCGTCGATCTGATGATTGCCGGAATGGGGTTTGTGTTCGTGTTCCTGATTATTCTGGTGTTCGCGACACTCCTCATGTCCAAACTCATAGGACGGTTTGCGCCGCCAGAGCCGGCAACCCCGGCCAAAACGCCACGTGCCAAGCCGAAGGCGCCCGCGTCGGTTGACCCTGACACCGCCGAGGCCATCAAGAAGGCGATTGCACAATTCCGGTCGCGCCACAAGAAGTGACCCGGTAAAAGACTAGAACCTTTAAACAGAAGGCTGACACGATGACTGACACAAAGAAACCGCTGGGGATTACGGACGTTATTCTGCGTGACGCCCACCAGTCCCTGCTTGCCACCCGTATGCGGCTGGATGACATGCTGCCTATTGCCGAGAAACTCGACAAGGTCGGTTTCTGGTCCCTGGAATCCTGGGGCGGCGCTACCTTTGATTCCTGCATCCGCTACCTGGGCGAAGATCCCTGGGAGCGCATCCGCGAGCTGAAAAAAGCCATGCCCAACACCCAGCAACAGATGCTTCTGCGCGGCCAGAACCTGTTGGGCTATCGTCATTATGCGGATGATGTGGTTGACCGTTTCTGTGAGCGTGCGGCCGAGAATGGCGTCGACGTGTTCCGTATCTTTGATGCAATGAACGATCCCCGTAACCTGGATCGCGCCATCAAGGCCGTTCGTAAGACCGGCAAGCACGCCCAGGGCACCATCGCCTATACCACCAGCCCGGTGCACACCATCGAGATGTGGGTGGAGCTGGCGAAAGAAGTCGCCGATATGGGTGCGGACTCCATTGCGATCAAGGACATGGCGGGTATTCTCAAGCCATACGTGGCCTTCGACCTGGTCAGCCGTCTGAAGAAAGAGCTGGACATCCCGATTCACATGCAGTGCCACGCCACCACCGGCATGTCGACCGCTACCGCCATCAAGGCTGCGGAAGCCGGTATTGATAACGTGGACACCGCCATTTCCTCAATGAGCATGACCTACGGTCATTCGCCCACCGAAGCCGTGGTTGCCATTCTGGAAGGTACTGACCGTGACACCGGTCTGGACCTGAACCTTCTCGAAGAAATCGCCAGCTACTTCCGCCAGGTACGGAAGAAGTACGCGAAGTTTGAGGGCAGCCTGCGTGGTACCGACTCCCGTATCCTGATTGCCCAGGTACCGGGTGGCATGCTCACCAATATGGAAAACCAGCTGCGTGAGCAGAACGCCAGCGACAAGTTCGACCAGGTTCTGGACGAGATTCCCAAGGTCCGTGAAGACCTGGGCTTCATTCCGCTGGTAACGCCGACGTCCCAGATCGTGGGTACCCAGGCGGTATTGAACGTGCTGACCGGCGAGCGCTACAAGTCCATCTCCAAAGAGACCTCGGCAATCCTGAAAGGTGAGTACGGTGCTGCACCGGCGCCGATGAACAAGGAACTGCAGGATCGTGTGCTGGATGGAAAAGAGCCCGTGACTTGTCGTCCGGCGGATCTGCTTGAGCCGGAAATGGACAAGCTGACGGACGAGCTCAAGAAGCTGGCCGAAGAGAAAGGCATCAAGCTGGCGGAAAACGTGGAAGACGACGTTCTCACCTACGCGTTGTTCCCGCAGATTGGCCTCAAATTCCTGGAAAACCGTGACAATCCGGATGCATTCGAGCCGGTCCCGACCGCCGAAAGCGCTGCTCCGGCCAAGAAGTCCGAAGGCCCCGAGACCTACACCGTTGAAGTAAACGGCAAGAAGTTTGTTGTTGCTGTTTCTGAAGGTGGTGAGATCTCTCAGATCCAGGGCGAAGGCGGTGCTGCCTCTGCTCCGGCTGCTTCCTCGGCTCCGGCACCTGCAGCAGGTGAAGGCGAGCCTGTGGTGGCTCCGCTGGGCGGCAACATCTTCAAGGTCCTGGTTTCACCGGGTGACACCGTGGAAGAGGGCGATGTGATGATTATCCTCGAGGCCATGAAAATGGAAACCGAGGTTCGCGCGCCGAAAGCCGGCACAATCGGTGAAGTCTTCATCAAGGTTGGCGATGCCGTCTCCCCTGATGACGAAATGCTGACAATCGCATAAAGGGCCAGCATTCCATGGAAAAGTTAATGACACTCTGGACAGGCAGTGGCCTGTTCAACATCGAGCCGGGCCAGGTGATCATGATCGCCATTGGTCTCGGGCTTCTCTATCTTGCGATCAACAAGAAATTCGAGCCTTTGCTTCTGGTACCCATCGGGTTCGGCGGCATTCTGGCGAATATTCCGGAGGCAGGCCTGGCCCTGACTGCGGCGGAAAATGCCATCCACTTCGCGCTGAAGAGCAATGCCACGCAGATTCTGGCAGCATTGGCTGCGCCATTTGATGTGGCCTACCAGGCTGGCCAGGCGGTCACGCCGGAGCTGAAGGAAGCCTTCAAGGTTGCGGTCAAAGAAGCCAGCTACTCCGAAATGGCGATGGCAAACTCCCTTGCCCAGGATTTCGGCTATGGCAATGGCATGCTGTACAACTTCTACTCCGTGATTATCGGCAGTACCATCGGGCCCCTGCTCATCTTCATGGGCGTGGGTGCGATGACCGACTTCGGTCCGCTGCTTGCCAATCCCAAGACCCTGCTGCTGGGTGCCGCTGCTCAGTTTGGTATCTTTGGCACGGTGATCGGTGCGGCGCTGCTGGACTGGACGGGTGTTCTCGACTTCACCATTCTGGAAGCGGCTGCCATCGGTATCATCGGTGGTGCAGACGGTCCGACCTCCATCTACGTATCCAGCGTTCTGGCCCCGCATCTGCTGGGCGCCATTGCAGTCTCGGCCTACGCCTACATGGCGCTGGTGCCGATGATTCAGCCGCCAATCATGAAGGCGCTGACCAGCCAGAAAGAGCGGGCCATCAAGATGTCCCAGCTCCGTCCGGTCAGCAAGCAGGAAAAGATCATTTTCCCGCTGGTGGTACTGATTGCCGTGGTTCTGTTCCTGCCGGATGCGGCGCCGCTGTTGGGCATGTTCACCTTCGGTAACCTGATGCGTGAATGTGGCGTGGTTGAGCGTCTGAGCGACACCGCCCAGAATGCTCTGATCAACATCGTGACCATCTTCCTGGGCCTGTCTGTTGGCTCCAAGCTGATGGCAGACAAGTTCCTGGATGGCCAGACCCTGGGTATCCTGGGCCTGGGCATTGTGGCCTTTGGTGTTGGCACGGCGACCGGTGTTCTGATGGCGAAGCTGATGAACAAGGTGAGCAAGGAGCAGATCAACCCGCTGATTGGTTCTGCCGGTGTATCTGCGGTGCCGATGGCGGCGCGGGTCTCCAACAAGGTTGGTCTGGAAGCCAACCCGCAGAACTTCCTGCTGATGCACGCCATGGGCCCGAACGTGGCCGGCGTTATCGGCTCTGCGGTTGCTGCCGGTGTGATGATCAAGCTCCTGAGCTGATCCTCTTGCCGCAGTACCGAAAACCCCGCCTCTGTGCGGGGTTTTCTTGTTTTATAAGACTGATAATTCTGGAGTTTGAGCAGGTGT
>CAZFQI010000024.1:0-15203 GCA_964520755.1 uncultured Marinobacter sp.
GGTTGTACTTGACCACCTGATTGAAGCCAAGGATCTGGTCGATGGCGGGCATGGAGAATTCGGTGGCATCAATGGTGCCTTTTTCCAGTGCCTGGTACAGCTCGCCACCGGGCATCATGGTGACAGACGCACCCAGTTTTTCGAGCACCTTACCACCCAGGCCGGCGAAGCGGATCTTCAGGCCTTTGTAGTCTTCCAGAGTTTCGATGGGCTCAGAGTACCAACCCGCTGTTTCAGGCCCGATGATGCCGCACAGCTGTGCGTGAACGTTGAAGCCTTTGTTGGCATAGGTTTCCTGCAGCATTTCATGGCCGCCACCATAGTAATACCAGCCGATATAGGCCGGTGGCTTCATGCCAAAGGGTACAGCGGCAAACAGGGGAATCGCAGGCACTTTGCCCTGGTCGTAGCCGATCCAGGTGTAACCAGCGGATACCTTGCCGTCTGAGACGGACTGCAGGATGTCGAACGGCGGAACCAGCTTGCCGGGCTCATAGACACGGACCTGGATGCTGCCATCGGAAGCGGTGGTAAGGTTGTCGGCAACCCAGGCGGCGGGAGAGCCGAGGCCCGGAAGGTTGGTAGCGAAGGCTACGGGCATTTTCCAGCGCAGATCTTCTGCAAACGCAGAGCCCGTGGTGAGAGCGATCGCACCGGCCACACCGGTGAGAGCCTTGAGAAGTTTCATTGGCAAGTCTCCTAACATTGTTATTGTACCTGGCCTGGCGCGGATAGCCGGGGCCTGATCTGAGTATAGTCAGAGAATGCAGGAACAGACGGACAAGGTAAGTCTTGGGTCCAACAGTTTGCGTCAGTCTTGTTCTCTGCATTGTTCTGACGTCCTGCGCCCCGGAGATTGCAGGCACTGTGCCAGGATACTTTTTGTCTTTTATTTCAATAATTTGGAGAAAAGGAAAGGAGACTGAGCACACTAAAATGTCCGAGATTCAGGACACATTAAGACCTCAGTCGTAAGTACTTGTACGGATGACAGGACATGCGTCCGGATTTCAGGACAGTTTGGCAAGCTTCTCGTAGAGCACAGACCTGGAAATGCCCAGCAGTTTCGCTGCCCGTGTCCGGTTGCCACGGCTGGCAACGAGCGCTTCCTCGATGGCATGAGCTTCGGCTTCCGCCAACGTCTGGGATAGCGGCCGAACCGGTTGAGACGTCAGGGAAGACACCGGACGATTACCGGTGCGCGGCAACACCTTGAAGATAGCGTCTGCATCGAGCAGACCCCCATCCTCTCCCATGGTCAGGGCTCGTTCAAGCACGTTCCGAAGCTCCCGGATATTGCCCGGCCAGTCGTAACTGCCCAGGGCCGATACACCCGCGTCGGTGATTTCACCGCGCAGCTCAAGCCCTTCACAGATCTCTTCCAGCAACGCCTCACACAGCACCCCGAGATCCGCCAGGCGGTCCCTCAGCGGTGGAATCGGAATTTCGAGGACATTGAGCCGGTAATAAAGATCCGACCGGAACTCCCCTTCGGCAATCATCAACTCCAGGTTTCGGCTGGTAGCCGCAATAACCCGCACATCCACCGAAACCACCTTATTGGAGCCGAGAGGTTCGATCTCGCCCTCTTGAAGAGCACGCAGGAGCTTGGCCTGCAATGGCAATGGCATATCACCCACTTCGTCGAGAAACAGCGTGCCGCCATTGGCCAGCTGGAACTTGCCGTCCCGGGTACGGCGATCCGCACCGGTATAGGCGCCGGGCGCTACGCCGAAAAATTCCGCCTCTAGCAGATTATCGGGAATGGCCGCGACGTTGACACCTACGAATGGTTTCTCCGCCCGGGCCGATACCGTATGAATGGCCTGGGCCAACACTTCCTTGCCGGTGCCGGTTTCGCCAAGCAGAAGCACCGGCATATCCCGCCCGGCCGCCAGACGGGCCCGGCGTTTGACTTCCAGTGCCGCAGGGCTGGCTCCGACAAAATCGCCAAGACTGTACCGGGTACCCCTCGATTTTTTTGCCAGGGCCTTGCGGGCCGCCGCCAGATCCTGATGCAGCCGCCGGTACTTGGAAACCAGCGGCGTCAGAGGCTGCAGATCGTCATACAGAACAAACGCCACCCCGCCCACGATTCCGCCGTCATCGTCAAAGTAGGGTAGTCGAGTCACAACCAGCTGCTGCTGATTGTGCTCCATAATATCGAGCAACAGTGGCTTGCCGGTTTCAACGACCTCGGGCATACGGGTCTGGGGAATCACCTGACGCACCGGTTTGCCGATGACCTGTGCCGGATCGCCCAGGCCAAGCAGATGGGAATAGCTACTGTTGATCCAGGTAATCCGGGCATTCCTGTCGACAGCAATCGCCCCGGCACTGGCCTCCTCAAACATCGGAAACAGTGCTTCGATCAGGTCCCGGGTCAGGCCACTCTTATTCTTGTCAGAAAACAGCTCTGTCATGTACCGCGCACCAACGGGTCGAATGTCATTCATGGTATTAACCCTGGCACCCGGCAGACCGGGTGCAGTCACGGAAGTATATGGGGCCCCCGTATCGGGGGCAAACGAAGCCGGCCCGATAACAGGCCGGCCGGTGGCACGTTTATTCCGGAATCCGGACCTGGTCGTCTTCAAAGACAATCTGGTCTGCGGCGTCCGGCTCAGGATTGATCGCCGGCAGGTTAGCCTCTGCAAGGGGCGGCGCACTTTCGCCCCGGGGCACAGCACGAACCACCTGGCTGGGAGGCAACGCCTGCTTCTCGGTCAGATTGGCCCAGACCAGATCCAGCGCCTGGAAATAGTAGTGGTGCAATGGCACATACCGGTCAGCAACGCCCGGGAACCCATTGAGCACGTCCAGGTGGTGGGCATTAAGGATCTCGTAGTACCGAAAGTTGCTTTTCTTCCCCTCCACTCGCTGATTCAGGCCGAAATAGGGCCTGGACGTATGGTTGATTGGCAGGATCGCGTCGGCACGGCCGGTGACAAAGACCGTCGGCTTGCCCTGCAGATCACCCGAGGCACGGACCTCGGCGATGCCCTCGGCAATGGCCGTGGCCAGCTCGGCGTCGGAACCTTCCAGATCCGCTCCGCTAATGGCGTCGCTGCCCTGGGCAAGGCTTCGAAGACACAGCAGGGCATCAAGCCCATAATCCAATTGGTTGGAGCTCGGTGACGCACTTGCGGGCAGATTGGTGGGCTGGCCATCGGCACTGTCATACACGATATTCACACCGGCCGACGGTGGTATGCCATTACTGGCAGAGAACAGAGCAGCCTCTGCCGCCGGTGCAATCTGGGTCACCGCCCCGGCGCCATTTACGGCCGCCAGGCTGAGATCACAGACACGATCCTCAACACCGGCCCGGCCATAGGCGTTGGCATAGGTCATGGAAATGCTCTGAGCCACCGCCAGCCCGAAATGTACGGGCGCCAGCAGATTCTGCTCTGGCTGGATACCGAACTCCTCGTTCAGTATACGCAGGGCGTCGGTGGCCCGGTCATCCAGAGTGGCACCGCTCACCAGCCCCTTGTTGGCGAGTGAATTACAAATGTTTTCCCCGATTGCCGTGGGATTGAAAGTGGCGTTCAAAGGCGCATCGTCCCGGATCGCCGGTGCCTGGTTGGCACAACCCTGATAGACGGCAAGGGCCGTGGTGTAATCCAGCAGGCTCCGGCTGTGCTCGGTAATAGCCGAGCCTTCGCCCTGGCGAATGGTAAAGCTCCGGTCCACTTGCGGATTCACGTTGGGCTCGGACACCGCAACACCGTCAATCAGTCCGCGAGTGTCCTGCTCGGCCGCACGAACTGAAGAACCACCGCCGTTGGAGACACTGGAGGCAATAACCACGGTGTTTTTGGGATTGATGGTCAGCAGCGTTTCGCCGTTGCCCAGCTCCCGGCCAAACTTTTCGTTCAGCACGTAAAAGCCAAATTCAATGGACTGCAACACGTGCAGGCCCCAGTCGGCTTCCGGATTGGCTTTGGAGTGTGCGTGCTTGTAGGCAAAACGATCCGGCCAGGCACTGTCGAAGTCTGCTCGCTGCTCATCGGTCAGATCCGCCCGGAACTGCACTGGCTCATCGGCAGAGGTAAGCGTGCCATCGATGCGCTGGGCAGTGTTGGTGGCCAGGTTATGGGAGCCGGTCCCGGTACCCTTGTCGGTGTAGACAACGGCGCACCCTTTTTTCAGACCCCATTCGCCGGCGGTGCCGATGGCGCCATAGATGCCTCGGGAGCCGGAGGACGGCGCAGTCACCATGCAGGGGCGATCAGGATCAAAGCTGTCGGGCACCTGGGCCATGACCGTCACCGGCACGTCGGTTCCCGGCACCGCCATGTAGGCAATGTATTCGTCGCCCGGAATCAGGCCTTCACCGCTGGCGTCGACCTGCGGGCCGAAGAAGGTGCCGTAACCGCCGCCGGCAGCGGTGTCCACCAACGCGCGATAGTTGTTATAAATGGCCAGGCGGCGGAGTTCTGCAGCAGTAGGATTGAGGGGATCTGCAAACGCGGGCGCGGGCACACTGGCCAGACCGCTGGCACCCAGGCCTGCAGTTAACAGGTCATCGGTAACGCCGTCGTAGCTGGACTGGTTTATCTCGCCCTGGACAAAGTCCGGGATCTCATTGAAGGGTGGTTTACCATCCTTGCAGGCAGTGAGGGTCAACCCCGTGGCGCCGATCAGGGCGCAGAGCATTATTCGTTTCATGATCGTTCCTTGTTTGTTGTTGTAAACGAACAGACCAGGCCTCAAGCCGGGCCCCGGGAACGCCATGCGGATCCTGTGCCAATCAGCTATCCATCTGATTTATATCTACTTAATCGAGCTTTGGGTTCCGAAACCGGAAATTTTTCCAGATTTCCGGACAGTCGATGGCGAATTATTCAAGGAAAAATGGCGTAGCGGAGGCCTTGAACGAGGTTGTCCCGAAAATCGGACACTGTACTGAATGTCGGACAATGGATTTTGAAACCGCGGGCAGCGCTGGACCAACATCCACCCTTATCAACCCTTCGTAAATCAGGTGGAACGCTTCAAGTCGCTTCAGAAAGGAGATGCCAGTGCCCGGCCACCGAGCAGGATTGAAACGGGGTGGAATATTCGGATTGATCGGAGGCCTGTTGGTGCTGGCAGGGTGCGCCACCCATCACAATGGGACTGCGTCCGCCGGTATCCCGGGTCAGATCCCCTTCCGCGTGGAGCAGGACTTGCGATTTTCGCCCAGTGACTGGCCAGAAGCCCTGTTCGCCGACCTTTACCTTCCGGACAGGCAAATGTCACAGGCGCCTAACCCTGTCGTCCTCATGGTTCATGGCGGCGGCTGGCAACGCCGATCCCGGGAGGACATGGCCTGGATCGCGGAAGAGGTAGCCAGCCACGGTTTCGCGGTGCTGAACATCGACTACCGGTTTGCTCCGGAACACACCTTCCCGGCCCAGCTGCACGATCTGCAACTGGCCCGACAGTGGCTGAACAGGCACGCCGGCGAGTATCAGCTGGACCCGAACCAGGTCAGCGGCTTCGGCTTCTCCTCCGGCGCCCATCTGATTGCGCTGATGGCCCTGGTGGCAAGCTCCGACAGCGACCTGAACCAGCCCCACGGCGGGTCGGAAACCCGATTGAATGCGGTTGTCACCGGTGGCCTGCCTTCCGATCTCATGGCCTTTGGTTCAGGCAAACTGATCCGGCAATTCCTTGGCGGTGAGCAGCAAGACATGCCGGAAACCTATCGCAAGGCGTCCCCGATCAGCCATGTAACCGCCGATGCGCCGCCCTTTTTCCTGTTCCACGGTGCCATGGATATGCTTGTGCCTTTCAGTCAGGCAGAGCGTTTTCGGGAAACTCTCGAGGATCATCAGGTGTACAGCGAACTTTACGAGATGCACCTGCGTGGACATGTCACCAGCTTTCTCACCGCGGGCGATGCGGTGGACGAAGCGATCGGGTTCCTCGCCCGCCAGCATGAGGGGTGACGCCCGCGCCACTACCCGATCCGGATGAACGGCAGCAGGCTCAGGCCCATGATCACCAGAATGGCAATGCAGGCCGCCAGCGTCCGTATTGGCCGCTGCCTGAGCATGAACCAGAAACCACCGGATTCGCCCCGGGCCAGGTGCTCCTCGTAGGCCCGCCGCTGGGTTTCATAGCGTTGCCGCTGATACTCATCCAGCAGCGCCCGGGCCCGGGCTGCCTCATCGTCATCGTGGACCCAGAAACCGCCCATGCTGATACCCCAGCGGCTGGGCGGCGTTTCGTAGTAGGCCACCTCATGGGCATCAAACAGGGCACGGATTTCATCGGCTTCATCATCGGGTACATGGCGGAGGTTCATCAGATGGTGGGGCATGGAGTCTCGTTGTCTGGTATCCGGTGCGGGTATGCCTATATCCTAGCACTAATGCCCCACTGGGCCCGACGGCCCGAATTCGACACCGGAACACCGAATGACCGACAGCCCTCTCCGACTGCTGCTGGAATTTGAAGACCAGGCGCAACGGGACAGAACACAGCCTTCGACCTTCCTTCATCGGCGGGACCGAAAGTTTGCCCTGGTTTGCGAAGAGCAGGGCGTGGCGCCGGACGCTTCCCGCTGGCTGGGCCACCTGAACCGACTCAGCGGACCCCGGACAGCCCCGGCATCCACCGACCGGACTCTTCGGGCCTGGCGCCGGATCACCGGTGGTTTTGCAGCGATTGGGGTGCTCGCTGGCATGCTTACCATGGCCGGGCTGCTGTTTTACGATGGCGGCCAGCGCATCAACATCACGGTTCTGCTGGCCTTCGTAGTTTTGCATCTGGTTCTTGCCCTGTTCACCACCCTGCAATCCCTGGCCGGATGGCAGCCCTGGCGCTGGCTTATCCAGCGCTTCGGGGCCGACCCGGGCAACGGGATGTTCAATAAACTGCATCCGGTTCTGATGGCCAGGGCCGCTCACCTTGGCGGCATCACTTTCGCCCTCGCGGGTCTGATCACATTGTTAGTGATGGTGGTGATTCAGGACCTCGCCTTCGGCTGGAGCACCACCCTGGAAACAGCCGCCACAAGCTATCACCGGCTGATTGATGCCATAGCGACGCCCTGGGCCTGGCTCTGGCCTGCAGCAGCCCCGGATCCTGCCCTGGTTGAGGCCACCCGTTTCTTCCGGGCCGGGGACGGCAATCCCGGTGCGGACCCGGCTCTCTGGGGCCAGTGGTGGCCGTTTGTTACCATGCTGTGGGCAACCTGGGTTCTATTGCCACGCGTGCTTCTTTGCGGACTGGCTTTTGCCCAGACCCGACAAAAGGCCCACCGCCTGCTCGCCAGCCATCCGGCCATGCACGCACTGATGTATCGTATGGAAACACCCGCCCTGGACACCGGCAACAGCCACCATGACGCCGACGACCTTCCGGACACCCGGGTGCGGGATAACCTGCTGCCATTGCCCGACAGCGACACCCTGCTGTGTTGGGCTGGCACTGGCGAACCGGAACTGCCAGCAGCGCTTCGTTCAGGCAAGCAGCTCGTGCTCAGGGCCGGGGGCAGCGCCAGCCTGGCGGACGATAACGAGGCCCTGCGGCGGATCGCCGAGCACCTGAAAAACCGCTCCAAAGCCGTCATCCTGCTGGTGCGCTGCTGGCAGCCCCCCACTGGTGAACTGCAGGATTTCCTGGAAACCGCCCGTGACATCTGGCCCAGCGGGACCCGCGTTGCTCTGGTGCCCCTGGCCGCCGACATCAACCACGAGCCGGGTGCCCACCAGATTCAGCCCTGGCTCCGGTTTGCCGAGCGGGTTGGCAGCGAGTTCGTCCAGGTGTCGCTGCCGCCCTTCCAGATGCGGGACCCCTATTCAACGATCGGGGAGCCCTTATGACCCAGGCACCAACCTTTGCCGTCGTGGGGCACCCGAACAAGGGTAAATCCAGCGTGGTGGCCACCCTGTCCCAGAACGATGCCATCGCCATTGCCCTGGAACCCGGCACCACCCGCAAGCGCCAGGCCTATCCGTTGAAAGTGGACGGCCAGACCCTCTATACCCTGATGGACACCCCGGGGTTCCAGCGTCCGCGGCGGGTACTTGAGTGGCTTGAAGCCCACAGCGTGTCCGCCTCCGACCACGCGGATACGGTCAGATCCTTTGTCACACAGCATGAGGGCGACGGCCGATTTACCGATGAATGCGAGCTTCTGATGCCCCTGATCGAGGGTGCCGGAATCATTTACGTGGTGGACGGCTCCGTTCCCTACAGCGCTGAGCACGAAGCCGAAATGACCATCCTGCGCTGGACCGGCCGTCCGAGTCTGGCATTGATCAACAGTATCGGCGCCGACGACTACAGCGACACCTGGCAAGCCGCGCTCGGCCAGTTCTTTCAGGTTGTTCGCCGGTTCGACGCCGTTCGCGCTCCGTTCGAGCAACATCTCAGCCTTTTACGGGCATTCGGACAATTGGAGCCGGACTGGGAAACGCCTCTGGAACAGGCCACTCGCTACCTGTCCACACAGCGTCAGCAACGCCGCCAACAGGCCGCAGCTCTGATTGCCAGGGCACTTGAAGACATGATGTCGTTTCAGGAGAAACGTACCCTCACCGCGGGCCAGGCTGCCCAGACCAGTGACGGTTCGCTGGCCGACCAGCTACGCCAGCACTGGTACCGGCACCAGCGCAAGCGGGAACAGACCCTGCGCGTGGATATCGAACACCTGTACCAGCACCAGCGAATCCGCCGCCAGGAGGCTGAACTCGAGTGGCACAGCGAACACGATCTGTTCTCGGAAGACAGTCGCAAGACCTGGGCGGTGAGCAAACGTTACCTGGCCACCGCCGGCTTCGGCGCGGGTGCCGTCAGCGGTGCCGGGATCGACGCACTGACCTTCGGTTCCTCCCTTGGAACCGGGGCTCTGGTGGGCGGCCTGATCGGTGCCGCCGGCAGTTATTTCTACGGCGACCGACTGGCCCTGCCGGCGCTGAACATCGGCGTACTGCGGGACGGATTGAAAACAGCCACCTTCGGCCCTGTACAGGACAGTCAGTTCGGCTATGTTGTATTAGGAAGAGCCGTGGATCACTGGTGGCATATAAGTCACCGTAACCACGCCGGGCGAGACCTTCTGGACCTGGAGCCGGCTGATCACCACTGGCTGGAAAGCCTCGGGAAAACCAGCCGACAGGAGATCCAGCGGGCCTTTGACAAGTGTCTCAAGCGGCGGGCCCTGGACGAGCGCCAGCGTGAGAAATTTACCTCCGCGATAGAGCAGGCCATGGCTGTTTACGATGATTGGCGGTTGAACCGGACCTGAAAGGGATGTTTATACTTAAAGGCTATTCCATCACAGAATGAGGAATGCGAATGAAAATCGTACGAGTGGAAGACATCATTGGTACCGAGCGGGAAGTAACAGGCCCGGGCTGGACAAGCCGCCGCATGCTGCTCAAGAAAGACGGCATGGGCTTTTCGTTCCACGAGACCATCATTCCGGCCGGCGCCGAGTTGAATCTCTGGTACAAAAACCACCTGGAAGCAGTTTACTGCGTCGCCGGTAACGGCACCATTCTCGATAAAGAGACCGGCGAGACCCATGAAATCTCCGACGGTACCCTGTATGCACTGGATAAGAACGACCCGCATACACTCCGTGGTGGAACCGAAGACATGCGACTGATCTGTGCCTTCAATCCCCCGGTAACCGGCCGTGAGGTCCATGACGAGGATGGCGCCTACACACTGGATACCAGCGACATTTAAGTCCTGTCAAAGTGGGTGAATCATCAACCCCTTCGACTACACCGCCACCGCCAGCCAGACTGCTGCCGGTGGCGGTGTTACTTTGGCTAGCCGGCGTTTACCTGCGCATACCGGTGCTGGTAGCGCCCCCCCTGGCGCCATTCATCAGTGACGAACTGGCACTGACCCAGGCACTCACCGGCGCCCTGACCACCCTGCCCATTCTGATGCTGGCCATCGGCTCCATGCCCGGTTCACTGGCGATTGCCCGAATTGGACCACGCAATACACTGGCTCTTGCCATGGTCATCATGGTTATCGGGTCTGCCGGACGCGGCCTGGTACCCGACACCCTCACACTGATGCTGGCCAGTGCTGTCATGGGGCTGGGTGTCGCCATGATGCAGCCCGCCCTGCCGGCATTGCTGCCACGATGGCTGGAGCCCCACCACCTGGCCCTTGGCTCCGCGATCTACATGAACGGCATGCTGATGGGCGAATTCATCGGCGCTGGTATTACCCTGCCAGTACTCATGCCCCTGCTGGACAACAGCTGGCGCGCCACCCTCCTGGCCTGGTCACTCCCCGCCCTGCTGGTTGCCGCCGCGCTTTATCTGCCCAGGCGTGATCGTGCAAAACCCGTGGGCAAAGTTTCCTGGCTACCAGACTGGCACAACCCGCTAACCCTCAAGATCGGCCTGCTCCTGGGCCTGTCCGGCTCCATGTTCTTCGGCCTCAACGCCTACATGGGCAACCTGCTGGAACAACAGGGCCATTTCGACAAGCTCTCCGAAGCCCTGTTCTGGTACAACATCGCCCAGGTCTTCGCCTCCCTGACCATGCTGAAAATGGCCCGTTACTGGGTCGGGCGCCGGTCCGTCATCATCGTTACCGCCGGCATCAGCATCATAGGCACCCTCGGCGCCATTACCTTCTCCGGCTGGTGGGCCATCGCCAGCGCCACCCTGATGAGCCTCACTGCCGGCATCCTGCTCATCCTCCTGGTCGCCATACCGCCCCTGGTTACCACCTCCAGAGAAACCGGCCGCCTGTCCGCCGGCACCTTCCTCGTCGGCTACACCATGGCGTTTTCCATCCCCATGGCCGGCGGCCTCATCGCCGACTGGACCGGCGACGCCCGACACGCCATCCTCACCATCATCGCCTACAGCGCCCTGGTCCTCCCCCTGGCTTTCACCCTGGACCTGAGACGAAAAAAGGACCAGCCCGAAAGCTGATCCTTTGTTGAACCCAAGTCCCTTCTCGGACTACCCGAATAAAGCTTGAGCGGCCGTGGGGTGGGGAAGCTTTTTCTGCCGGGAAAAAATGTCTGAGCGAAGCGAGTTGTTTTTCCCAGAAGAAAAAGCTTCCCCGCTCCGCGGCCAGACTCCCAACTAGATGATATTTAGATGTAATAGTCCTTCAACGGAGGAAACCCGTTAAACTCAATGGCGCTATAAGTCGTGGTATAAGCGCCAGTAGACAACCAATACATCCGATCCCCGATCGCCAGATTCAACGGCAACGGATACTTGTGATGCTCATACATGATATCGGCACTGTCACAAGTCGGCCCGGCAATCACACAGTCCTCGCCTTCGCCCGCCTTCTCGGTCCAGATCGGAAACTTGATCGCCTCATCCAGCGTCTCGATCAGCCCCGAAAACTTGCCAACATCGGTGAACACCCAGCGGTGCAGGGCCGTGCGCGATTTACGGGAAATCAGCACCACCTCGCTCACCAATACACCGGCATTGGAAATCAGCGAACGGCCCGGTTCGATGATGATCTCCGGCAGTTCAGCCCCGAAATCCTCGTGCAGGAACCGGGCGATCTCCTCCGCATACACCTTCAGCTCGTTGGTGCGGGTGATGTAATTGGCCGGAAATCCACCGCCCATGTTGATCATCTTCAGCTCGATGCCATCTTCTTCCTTCAGGCGCTCGAAAATTACCTTCACCTTGCTCAGGGCCGCGTCCCAGGCGCCGATTTCCCGCTGCTGGGAACCCACGTGGAAAGACACACCGTAGGGCACCAGGCCCAGGTCACGGGCCAGGATCAACAGGTCCATGGCCATGTCGGTCTGGCAACCGAACTTGCGGGACAACGGCCAGTCGGCGGTCAGCGTGCCTTCGGTCAGGATCCGCACGTACACCTTAGAGCCCGGTGCCGCCTTGGCGATATTGCGCAGGTCCGCTTCGGAGTCGGTGGCAAACATGCGCACGCCCTTCTCGTAGAAGGTGCGAATGTCCTTCGCCTTCTTGATGGTATTGCCGTAGCTGATCCGCTCGCCGCTCACACCCAGGGCCATCACCTTGTCCAGCTCATACACCGACGCGATATCGAAACAGGCACCTTTGTCACGCAGCATGGTCAGGACCTGCGGGGCCGGGTTGGCTTTTACCGCATAGTAAACCCTGGCGTAAGGAAAGCCTTCCACCAGCTCATCGTACTGCCGATCAATCGTTGCGGTATCAATCACCACAAACGGGGTTTCCTTGCCGTCGGCAAAGTCCTTGATGCGCTTGAACGTCTCTGCGTTGTAGTAATCGGCGATGTTGGCGTTAGCGGCTTCGGTCATGGGTGGTGTGTCCCTCCACAGGGCAAACAGGCATAAAAAAAGGCGCCACAGCAAGGCTGCAGCACCCGTTAGATAGCGCGATCATCGGGCTTTTTTGAGGGCCCGGATATGAGCACTTTTACCCATAAACAAGGGAATTTGTTACCGAATGAAAAAGGGCCGTTGAGGGCTATTCTGCCCATGATAAACTGGACATGATTTAAACAGTACTGTGTGGTTTTTTATATGTCCGACATTGCTTCAATTGCTGCCGCCAGCACTCAGCTAAATCAGCAACGGGTGCAGGAACAGGCACAGGTTTCTGTTTTGAAGACTTCCCTGGACATGGCTCAGCAGGGCGCCTTGCAGCTGCTTGAAGGCGTGACCGAAACGGCGGTGGCCACCGCCGGCGCTAACCCGTCCGACAATGTTGGTAGCCTGATCGACGTCCGCGCGTAACCTTCAGACAGCCACCGGCCAGAGCGGCGTTGGGTCGGTGGGTCCGTCCGGGTCTTCCGGTGAGGTCTGGCTGCGGAGGTAACCTAGGATAGCGTCCTGCAGATCTTTGCCCTGCCCAAGCCCCTGGTTGCCAAACAACCTGTTGAACTCCAGAACGTAGGGGTAACCCTCTACCAGCGCAATATCAAAACCTGCGTGATCAACACCCAATTCCCGGGCGAGCCTCAACGCCAGATCCGTCATTACCTGGGGAACCGGACTCGTATCGATACGACCACCGCGGGCCACGTTATTGTAGAAGCCCTGGTCTGCCTGGGTTCGCCAATAGGCCGTCAGTACCCGATCACCCACCACGACGACGCGCGCATCGCGGTCCAGGGGAAGGTATTCCTGAGCATAGAGTACATCGGTGCTCTCGCAATAGCGGCGCCAGTCCTCGCGGGTTTCGATCAGCCAGACACCCTCACCCATGCTGGCCTTCGGCAGCTTTGCCACGAACGGTTGAGCCATGGCATCCCAGATCATGTCCCGTTCCACCGGGCCATTGGCCTCGATCATCGTCCAGGGCGTGTGCTCCGGGGCAACCGCCTGGAACGCCCGGGTCATCTCAACCTTGTCATGGCCGATGTGGTAGCTGGCAACACTCGGAAATACCCGGCATTTGAGGCCATGAACCAGGGCATTCAGCTGCCAGTATTCCGGGAACAGGACCCACTCTGCTTCCCGCAACAGTTCTTTATGGCGCAGGAACTGGTCAGGCTTGAGAACCGTGGTGTTGGGGAAGCCAAGGGTCCGGAAAATATCGAAAGAGACAAGGTGCATGGATACAGCGCACTCGGGGGGTTGAATTGCGCGTATTTTATACAGGGTTGCCGTTCAGGCAAGCAGTATTTTCACAACGCGGGCATCAGCAACAGACCTCACGGGTGCTACCCTTGACTCAGGTAGGGTTAGTGGACAGGCAGAATGCACGAACTTGATTCCAGGGCACGAACTGTTTTGGCTGGAGTGCGAGAGGACTTGCAGTCCGGTGCCACGCAGCTGGCACTGAATACCCTCGACGAACTCTTGTCCTACCTGGACGAGGTCAGACCGGACGTCGGGACCCTTTCCCGGCTGCTGGCAGAGCTCCGGGCTGCCCGCCCGAGTATGATCGTGATTGGCAATGCCCTGGGCATGATCGAGCAGCGGTTGGCCAGGGATCCTCATGCCGCACGACAGGCTATCCTGGACACGCGGGATCAGTTACAAAACGCCAGCACCGTCATTTCCCGACACGCCCGCGAGCATTTGCCAAAAGCCCCCGTCATCATGACCCACAGTGCCAGCTCTGTGGTCCTGGCGCTGTTCCGGAGCATGGCCGAGAACCAACAGTCATTTTCCGTCATTTGCACCCAGAGCAGCCCGGGGTTTGAAGGCCACTCCCTGGCCCGTGCCCTCGATGATCTCTCCGTGCCCGTCACGCTGATTACCGATGCCCAGATGGGACTGTTTGTATCCGGTGCAGATGTGGTGATCACCGGGTGCGATACCTGGCTCGCCGATGGTTATTTTATCAACAAAAGCGGTACCCACCTGCTGGCGCTGGCAGCCCGGGCCGCCGACAAGCCCTTATGGGTCCTGGCGGACAGCTTCCGCAACAGCGGCGCGGACTCCGGGTCGGTTGAGCTCGAGGAAATGCCGGTAGACGAACTCAACGCGCCCGAAGGTGAGTGGATAACCCCTCGGAACGTGTACTTTGAGCTGGTTCCACACTCTCTGGTCAGCCAGCGGATCAGCGAGCAGGGCGTTTTTTCGTGCCCTGCTGGGCCTCGGCAGTAACAGGATCTTCCGGCCAGGGGTGCTTGGGGTATCGGCCGCGCATGTCTTTGCGTACCTCCAGGTAGGCGTTACGCCAGAAACTGGCCAGATCCGCGGTGACGGCCAGGGGGCGCTGGGCCGGCGATAGCAGATGGATCACCACCGGTACGCGCCCGCCGGCAACGGCCGGGGTTTCTGTCCAGCCAAACAGGGCCTGCAGCTTGGCCGCCAGAACCGGACCATTGTCCGCCGTATAATCCAGACGCACGCGCTGGCCCGTGGGGATACTCAAGTGCGTTGGCGCCAGGGCCTGAAGCTGCTGCTGGGCCGGATAATCAAGCAGGCTATTCAGGGCCGCGAGCAAATCAATTCGCGCCAGATCGGACCAGCGGCTTATACCGGCCAGAAACGGCCCCAGCCACTGTTCCAGGCTCTCCAACAACGCCGTCTCGCTCGTGTCCGGCCAGCCATCCTCCGGGAAAGTGTCGGCGAGCAAACCCACACGGGCTTGCCACTGACGGCTGTCATCATTCCAGGGCAGACTGTCCAGGCCCTTTTTCCGGATGGCGTTGATCAGGCCCTGTTGAACCAGTTCCGGGTCTATCTGGGTCAGCGGCTTCTCTTGCAGTACCAGCTCACCCAGTTTACGGACGCGTCTCGCCACAATCTTACCCTGGCTCTCGTCCCACAGCGCCTCTTCGGTATCGTGTAT
>CAZFQI010000024.1:15303-36599 GCA_964520755.1 uncultured Marinobacter sp.
CCATTACTGAGTTGATACCTTGGAGCTTTACCGGGGCGTCGGCGTGCGATTCGGTCCGGATAAGCCAGGGCCAGCAACCGCCCTACCTCCGTCTCTGTGGGCATTGGCGCATCAGATGACACCGGCCCGGAAAGCCGGCTGGCCGACTGCCGTACCGCCTTCAGGCGGGCCTGATCGAGCGTGCGATCCTGTCGTTCCCCGTAAAACACACGAATCCGCTCATGCATATCAGCCCCGGCGCTCAGGCCCAGAAGGTCACGCTCTTCGAGCAGGGCGGCCAGAGCCGCAGCCGCCCCTCCAAGCCCGATAGAACGACCGGTCAGTACCATGTGCGCCAGACGCGGATGGGTGCCCAGTTCCCGGGCGGCTTTGCCGTGATCGGTAATAGCACCCTCGGAGTCGAGCATGTCCAGCCACTGCAGCAAGGCCACCGCCTGTTGCCAATGGGCTGCCGGCGGCTCATCAATCCAGGCAACAGCGGCGGCATCCCGGGCCCCCCATTGGGCGAGCTCCAGGACCAGGGGCGCCAGATCGGCCTCCAGAATTTCCGGAGGGGTATAGTCCGCCAGTCCGAACTGTTCAGATTCGCTCCACAGGCGATAACAGATGCCCGGCTCAACCCGGCCGGCCCGGCCCTTGCGCTGTTCCGCCGAGGCTTTCGAGACCCGACCGGTCACCAGCCGGGTCATGCCGCTGTTGGGGTCAAACACAGCCCGGCGCTGCTGACCGCTGTCGATAACAACCCGAACGCCTTCAATGGTAAGACTGGTTTCGGCAATAGCCGTGGCCAGCACCACCTTGCGCTGGCCCTCCGACGCGGGCGATATAGCCTGATCCTGCTGCTCGGCTTTCAGGTTGCCGTACAGCGGTGCAATCATGACCTGATCCGGCAGGTTGTCGCGGAGCTGTTGCTCAACCCGACGGATTTCACCGGCGCCGGGCAGGAACACCAGCAGGGAGCCTGTTTGATCCCGCAGTGCTTCCTGAACCACCGACGCAACCTGATCTACCACCCGACCATTGCGTGGCAACGGCCGATAGTGAACATCCACCGGGAATGCCCGCCCCTCACTGGTGATTACCGGGACGTCTCCAAGCACCTTCGCAATGGGTGCCGTATCCAGGGTTGCCGACATCACCAGCAGCCTCAGATCCTCCCGCAAGGCCTGCTGGGACTCCCTGACAAGCGCAAGGCCAAGATCCGCCTGAAGGGAGCGTTCATGGAATTCATCAAAGATGACCGCGGCATAATCCTCCAGCATCGGATCGGCCTGGATCAACCGGGTCAGGATGCCCTCGGTCACCACTTCAATGCGGGTGGCGCCGGAAACCCGGGTGTCCAGCCGGGTGCGATAACCCACGGTCTGACCGGGCTGCTCGTTCAGTTGCCTGGCCATGAACCGGGCTGCAGATCGAGCCGCCAGGCGGCGGGGTTCCAGCATCAGGATCTTGCCGTCACCGCGCCAGGAAGAATCCAGAAGGGCGAGGGGAACACGGGTAGTTTTGCCGGCACCCGGCGGGGCCTGCAGGAGTATGGTACTGGTCTGCTCCAGAGCCGCTTGCAGCTCTGGAAGAATGGCGTCGATAGGGAGCATCGGGTTCCGGGTTTTCAGGGCCTCAGGAGCTTACCCGGTCACGATTGGCCTTCGCCCACTGGTAGATCCGCTCGAAGGCCTCGGCCAGGTTATGCGGATTATGGGGTGGCTGCATCACAGCAGCAAGTTCGCCATCGGGGTTCAGCAGCGCGAAGTGGCCGCTGTGATCCACCAACAGCTCGCCGTCCACCTCCCGGTGCACAAACACCGCGCTGAGGCTTTTGGCCAGTTCCCGCAGGGTATCGAGATCGCCGGTCAGGCCGTGAAAGTCCTCACCGAAGAAATCGGTGTAGGCTTTGAGTTTTTCCGGCGTGTCGTGCTCCGGATCGGCGCTCACCAGCAGATAGTCCGGCTGAGGCAATTCCTTCGAAAGCAGCTTGTCGGTCTGGCGCAAATTCGCCATGGCCGCCGGGCAGATATCCGGGCAATTGGTGTAGCCCACAAACGCAAAGGTCCAGCGACCCCTCAGGCTCTCCCGGGTGACCGTTTCACCGTTCTCGTCCGTCAGCGTGAATTCCGCCAGCTGCCGTGGCTGGTCATACACATAGGTATTGAACTCCGTCAGCTCCGGCGCCGGAATCGGTTCCTGGTCGCCCACCAGGAACACCTGACGGCCGACAACTAATCCGAAGATCAGAACAATGATCAGCAGCAGGCAAAACAGCGTAAGGCGAATAGAGCTGGAAGTTTTCATGGATCGACTCAGAAAAACACAAAATGATCCACAAGCAATACCACAAACAGGGCCATGAGGTAAGTAATGGAATACTTGAAGGTATTCAGGGCAACCCGCCGGTCATCCCCCTTCAGCAGCCTGACAGCGTACTGCAGGAAGCGCAGGCCAAGGGCAAGGGCACCAATCAGATAGATACCGCCTGACATGCCTGTGACGAAAGGTAGCAGACTGACCGCCAGCAGCATCAGGGTGTAGAGCAGAATGTGCAGCTCGGTGAACTTGTTGCCGTGGGTGACCGGCAGCATGGGAATGCCCGCCTTGGCGTACTCTTCTTTGCGGTGGATCGCCAGAGCCCAGAAATGCGGTGGCGTCCAGGCAAAGATGATCAGCACCAGCAGCAGGGCATGGCCCTCAACCTGGCCAGTTACGGCGGTCCAGCCCAGCAGCGGCGGCATGGCACCCGCGAGGCCGCCGATGGTGATGTTCTGGGGCGTGGCCCGCTTGAGGAACAGGGTATAGACACCGGCGTAACCGACCAGGGAGGCCAGGGTCAGCCAGGCGGTGAGGTGATTCACCTGCCACATCAGCACTGCCATACCGACACACGCCAGGATGGTCGCAAACAGCACCGCATCCAGGGGCGAAATCTTGCCCGTGGCAACGGGACGCTTGCGGGTACGGGCCATGACCGTGTCGATTTTCTGGTCCACTACATGGTTAACCACAGCCGCAGCACCCGCCAACAGGGCAATACCCAGATTGCCCCACACCAGCACGCCCCAGCCGGGCACCCCTGGCGCCGCCAGCAGCATGCCGATAACCGAGGTAAGGATCATCAGCGCAACCACCCGGGGCTTGGTCAGCTCCAGGTAGTCACGCCAGGAAATGGTTGTTCTGGAGTCGCTCGCAATTGCCTGGGCCGGCAGTGCTTCCACTTGCTCGCTCATGCCGTAACCTCCTGGTTCATTGTTGTTGTGTGTGTTGCTGTGGCGCTGTGTGGCTTCGGTAATAGTTGATGTTGCCAGATCAAATGGATCACTGAAAGCAGGAGCCCCGCCCCCATCGCATTATGGGCCACGGCGATAGACAAGGGGATGTGGAAGATGACATTGGCCAGCCCCAGCAGTATCTGAAGGCTTAACACAACGACTACCAACCGGATGGCATTATCCAGACCCGAGTCACCGCGCCGTCGCCACATCAGCGCCAGTAAAGCCGTGAAATACACCAGCACCACTATGGCACCGAGCCTGTGAGTTACGTGGATAGCGACCCGCCCGTCAGCCGTGAGCTGGCCACCCAGATAGTTGGGGCCCACGTGCTGGGTTACATCAAAGCCGTGCCGGAAGTCCATACCGTCAGGCCACCATTGTCCCTGGCAAGTGGGCAGGTCGGTACAGGCAACGGCCGCGTAATTGGCCGCTGTCCAGGCCCCCAGGGCAATCTGCATTACCACCAGTAACAGTCCGCCATACAGCCAGGGGCGGAAACCCGCCAATGCAGTCGTTGGCGGTGGCTCCTGATCCCGTTTCTGCCTTGCTTGCCGACGCAAACGAAAGGTCAGCAGAGTCAGCAAACTCAGCGTTGTAAAGCCACCCAGAAGATGCAGTGCCACAATCTGGGGCCACAATTTCAGGGTCACCGTCCACATGCCGAAGGCGCCCTGAAGGAGGATAAATCCGGCAATAAACAGGGGCAGCTTCACCGGAACACGTTCGCGCCGATGGCGAACAGCGAAGGCCGCCAGGCCGAACACCACCAGCCCAAGGAGCCCGGCCGCATACCGATGGATCATTTCCGGCCAGCCTTTTTCCACGTCCACCGGGGTATCCGGGAAGCGGGCGTTTGCGATAGCAATACTGGATTCGCTCTGGGGCACCGTCAGAAAGCCATAGCATCCGGGCCAGTCAGGACACCCCAGCCCGGCATGAACCAGACGGGTCCAGGCACCCAGCATGATGACGACAATCGCCAGCAAAACGGCGAAAGTAGCCCATTTGGCCATCTTCCGGGCCTGCAGGGAGGATGAGGGAAACGACTGATTCAAGGCTGACTCTCCGCTCTGACCATTAACCGATCTGCGACAGTTTGAGCAGATGCTTGAGATCCTCCAGCATATCCTTGCCGGTATGTTCGGAACCGTAATGCATCATCACGTTGCCGAAGGGATCGACCAGCAGGATGCGGGGCTCGGCTTCCGGATTGATACCGGATGGCCAGTTTGGCTGGGCACCTTCCGCAGGCACAAGACGTTCCATGGAGCTGTATTCGGAGGACCACCGCGCCTGCAGATCGGAAGGCACACTCCCCAGTACGGCCGCCCGGGAAACGCGATTGGCGTTCTTGCCAAGAGCAATATTCACCTGCCTGGCCAGATAGAGCAGCTCCTCACACTGGCTGCCGCACTGGCCGGCAGCCACAATCATCAACCAGTCCGGGTCAGTCTTGTCCGGGCCAAAGCGTTCCGCCAGCGGAGTGCCGGAAGCGGTTTCAAGGTTAAGCGTCGAGACCGGAGCCACTGGTTGAAACAAAACGCCGTTGTTGGTGTGGCCGGCAGGGTTCAGCCAGCCGGTATAAAACATGATGGTTGCAACAATCATCGGGCCAAAGCCCAGCGCAAACAGGAGGAACGCTGTGCGGCGACCGCGGCGGGCCTGCTCAGGGGTTGGCCCTTCGTTCTGTTCCTGGTCGGAGATCCGGTTAGCCATTGTCATTGTCATTATTGGTTCCTGTTTTTCGATAACTCGCCACTACCGTCAATATAGTCAGCGCCACGGCCAGTGCAAACCATTGCGTGGCGTATCCGTAGTGGGTTTGCGGCCCCATCAGGTCTGGTTCCCAGTCCGCCCGGTAGGCACCCGCCTGGCGCGCCCCGGAAAGGCGCAGGATTTGACCGGGGAGTTCCGGAATCTCCTGCCGGGCGGCCTGTTCGGAGAGGCTTTGCACTCGCCGGGGCCATTGCCCATCTGCAGCTGGCTGATCCATCAGCACCGGAGGCACCGGATAATCGCTGATCCGACCCTCCAGAGTAAAAATCCCCTCTGGCGTGTCAACGACCGGTAACTGGTCCCGTGTCCTCGGCGCTTGCACCCAGCCGCGATTGACCACTACGGGTGGACCCTCAAGGGGACGAAACTCGGTAAGCACTTCATAACCGGGAACCCCATCCCGCGTCCGGTTATCCAGCAGCCAGCTCCGGCCTCCATAAAGGCCGGTAACTGTCACGGGCCGACCGTTGGTCAGATCCCGAGCCACGATATCCTGCCAAGCCAGGCTTTCTGCCTCCTGTTGCCACTGGTCCAGCAAAAGCTGCTTTTCGGCCGCCCTGTTCAACTGCCAGACACCCAGGCTGATGAGGACCGGCAAGAACACACCGCTGAAGACCAGCAACCGCCAGTCAAACTGCCATTGGCGGTGTTTGCCCTGCGAATCAGACATGCTCTGCTATAGTGACCTCAGCGAGTCCGGAACCGTTTCCGGCCCGTACATTCACGACACCTACAAAAACAGGAAGTCCCATGCTCAAGGCAGTTATCGTTTTCCTGATGCTCTCTGTGGTTGTGAGCCTTTTCAGTGGCCTGTTTTTTCTGATCAAAGACGGCGGCAAAACCAATCGGGTTGTTAACTCTCTGGCCGTCCGGGTAACGCTCAGCATACTGCTCCTGGCTGTGGTACTGATTGCTCTGTGGAACGGGAGCCTGACTCTGAATCCGACTCCCTGACAACCCATATCAGATGATGTAAACGAACACGAACAGGCCCAGCCAGACCACATCCACAAAATGCCAATACCAGGCGGTTGCCTCGAAACCAAAATGGTTGTCGGCAGTGAAATGGCCCTTGTTGATTCGCACCAGCATAATGACCAGCATCAATGTGCCAAGCATAACGTGGGCACCGTGGAAACCAGTCAGCATAAAGAACGTGCTGCCATAGATACCGGATTGCAGGGTCAGGTCGAGATCACGGTAGGCATGGAGGTATTCGTAGCCCTGAACAAACATGAAGACCACGGCCAGAGCGATGGTTGCAGCCAGCCACAATTTGGTTTTCGCCCGATTACCTGCTTTCAATGCATGATGCGCCACAGTTACCGTAAATGACGACGTTACCAGCAAGATAGTGTTCATAAGGGGCAGGCCCCAGGCACTGATAACCTCCTTGGGTCCGGGATAAGCTTCAGGGCTGGGATTGTTGATAAGAGGCCAGGTCGACTGAAACCCCTCCCACAACATGTTCGAGGAACCGCGGTCACCCTCGCCACCAAGCCAGGGCACCGCAAACACCCTGATGTAGAACAACGCACCAAAAAACGCAGCGAAAAACATCACCTCTGAGAAAATGAACCAACTCATCCCCCAGCGGAACGAGCGGTCCATCTGATCACTGTACAGTCCGGCCCGACTTTCTTTGATGACCGCTCCAAACCACCCGAACAGCATGTAGGCCATGATCAGGGCGCCGATCCAGAACATGATCCAGGCACCCGTTGTGCTGTCTCCCTGTTTGCCGTTCACCATGATTGAAGCGACCCCGTAAAGGGTTACCCCAAGGCCAATCGTGGCGACAATCGGCCACTTGCTCTGTTCCGGAACGTAATAGGTCTGGTTATCCGCCATGACAGTCTCCGATGGCTTATCCGTTGTCGTTTGTTGTTGTTTCTTTCCGGGAGTTTTGTGTTGCCGACACCTGTTTACCCTGATCGTAGAGTGTGTAGGACAAGGTGAGCTTGGTGATATGCGCCGGCAAGTCCTTGTCGACGATAAATATCAGAGGCATTTCGGTACTTTCACCCGCTTCAAGTGGCTGCTGGTTAAAGCAGAAGCACTCGGTCTTGTGGAAATACAGCGTCCCCTCCGAGGGCGCGAGGCTCGGGACCGCCTGTCCCACCATTGGCTCACTCGTCGGATTTTCGGCATAGAAGTTCACCGTGGTTTGCTCACCGGGGTGTACATCAACCGATCGCACAACCGGGCGGAATTTCCAGGTCATCCCTGGTCCGTTGGAGGCGAGAAACTGAACCTTGACGGTTCGAGTGACGTCCGCTTCCGCCACCTCGGTAGATTCGTACCGTCCCCCGGTCTTACCGTTAATCCCGGTAATTTCGCAGAACACGTCGTACAGAGGAATCATGGCAAAGCCAAAGGCAAACATGCCGACCACGCCGGCCATGCACCAGCCCACCACTCGGGCATTGCCCTTGGGGGCTCCTGCATTGTTTGCCTGTTGTTCTGCCATGGCCAGTGCTCCCTTACTTCACTTCCGGCGGCGTCGCGAAGGTGTGGTATGGCGCCGGTGAGGGCACAGTCCACTCGAGACCTTCAGCACCATCCCAGGGCTTGGCCGGAGCCTCTTTGCCACCCTTGACGCACTTGACCACAATCAACAGGAACAGCAGTTGCGTAGCGCCAAACATGAACGCCCCGATACTGGAAACCATGTTGAAATCGGCAAACTGCAGGGCGTAGTCCGGAATCCGTCTTGGCATGCCCGCCAGACCCAGGAAGTGCATCGGGAAGAACGCCAGGTTCATACCGACAAAGGACAGCCAGAAGTGGGTCTTGGCCAGGGTTTCGTCATACATGTGGCCGGTCCACTTGGGCAGCCAGAAGTAGGCGGAGGCAAAGATACCGAAGATCGCGCCCGGTACCAGCACATAGTGGAAGTGGGCAACCACGAAGTAGGTATCGTGGTACTGAAAGTCTGCCGGCGCAATAGCCAGCATAAGGCCGGAGAAACCGCCGATGGTAAACAGGATGACGAAGGCGACTGAGAACAGCATCGGCGCCTCAAAGGTCAGTGAGCCCCTGAACATCGTGGCCACCCAGTTGAAAACCTTCACCCCGGTGGGCACGGCGATGAGCATGGTGGCGTACATGAAGAACAGCTGGCCGACGATGGGAATACCGACCGTGAACATGTGGTGAGCCCAGACCACGAAGGACAGCAGGGCAATGGCACCGACCGCATAGACCATCGAAGCGTAGCCAAACAGCGGTTTTCGAGAGAACGCCGGAATGATGTGCGAGACCGCCCCGAACGCCGGCAGGATCATGATGTATACCTCGGGATGCCCGAAGAACCAGAAGATATGCTGGAACAGCACCGGATCACCGCCGCCGGAAGCATCGAAGAAGCTGGTGCCGAAGTTGATGTCCATCAGCATCATGGTGACCACGCCAGCCAGTACCGGCATGACCGCAATCAGCAGGAACGCTGTGATCAGCCAGGTCCACACAAACAGGGGCATTTTCATCAGGGTCATGCCCGGTGCCCGCATATTGAGGATCGTCGCGATCACATTAATCGCACCCATGATCGACGAGACACCCATTATGTGAACCGCAAAGATAAAGAAGGTGGTGCTCGGCGGCCCGTAGGTCGTCGAAAGGGGCGCGTAGAAGGTCCAGCCGAAGTTGGGCGCACCTCCTTCCATGAACAGAGTGGACACCAGGATCAGGAAGGCGCACGGAAGCAGCCAGAAACTCCAGTTGTTCATCCGTGGCAATGCCATATCGGGTGCCCCGATCATCAACGGCAGCATCCAGTTGGCGAGCCCGACAAACGCCGGCATGACCGCACCAAACACCATGATCAGACCGTGCATGGTGGTCATCTGGTTAAAGAATTCCGGCTGCACAATCTGCAGGCCCGGCTGGAAAAGCTCCGCCCGGATGACCATCGCCATGGCCCCGCCAAGCAGGAACATGGTGAAACTGAATATCAGGTACATGGACCCGATATCCTTGTGGTTTGTGGTCAACAGCCAACGGCTTATGCCTTTGGCCGGGCCGTGATGATGATCCTGGGCGTGGGTATCTGCAACCGCACTCATGAAAACCCCCGTTACCGCCATTTATTGTGGCTGGTGATTTCTGTTATCTGGCGATGATTACTGCTGGTTCTTGTAATCAAATATTTCTTTCGGAGTGACCATCTCGCCGGTGTTGTTACCCCAGGCATTACGCTCGTAGGTAATCACGGCTGCCAGGTCCACTTCACTCAGCTGATTGCCGAAGGCCTGCATGGCGCTTCCCGAGACACCATTTACGACGATGTCGATATGGGCTGCCATGTCTTCCGTAACGACCTGGGTTCCGACCAGAGACGGGAAGGCTGGTGGCGCGCCCTGACCGTTCGGCTGGTGACAGGCGGCGCAGGCGGTCTGATAGGCTTTCTCGCCCCGCTCCATCAACTCTGCCATGGTCCAGTCTTTCTGGGTCAGCTGGCGTTCACGTTCGGCGGCCTCTTTCTTCTCGGCGACCCAGGCGTTGTATTCCTCCTCAGGCACCGCCTCGACAACCACCGGCATGAAGCCGTGATCCTTGCCGCAAAGCTCGGTACACTGGCCGCGATAGGTGCCGGGCTTGTCGACCCGGGTCCAGGTTTCGTTGATAAACCCCGGAATGGCGTCTTTCTTGACGCCAAAATCCGGAACCCACCAGGAATGGATGACATCGTTGGCCGTTAACAGAAAGCGAACCTTTTTCCCGACCGGGATTACCAGCGGGTTATCCACTTCGAGAAGGTAGTTCTCCCCCTTGGCCTGGCGATTCTCGATCTGTTCACGGGGCGTCGACAGATTCGAGAAGTAGCCAAAATCTTCATTGATGTATTCGTACTGCCACTTCCACTGGTAGCCAGTGACCTTGATGTCCACTTCCGACTCCGAAGTGTCATACATGTCTACCAGAGTTGCGGTGGCAGGAATCGCCATAACAACCAGTATGGCAAAGGGTATGATGGTCCAGAGAATCTCGACCATGGTGTTTTCGTGAAAGTTTGCCGGTTTGGCGCCCTGGGATTTTCGATGGGCAAAGATAGACCAGAACATGACACCGAAAACCACGACGCCAATGGCGACGCAGATCCAGAGTATGGTCATGTGAAGGCTGAAAATGTCATTGCTGGTGCCGGTCACCCCGGGGGTCATGTTCAGTGTCCAGTCCGCCATGGACCAGGCGGGGAACATCAGACCGCCTAAAAGGGCACCTGCCCGCTGAGCGTGCACGCGCATACTGTGTCTCCACAGAGTGTTATTCTTGTCGGATTTTGCGTTATCCCACTGGTATTACTGGCGCTCGCATACACCGGAAAAACCAGAGTGGAAGCCTGCTTTCGGATACTCAGCTTCGAGTATAGACACAGATCAAGAAAAAACTAAAAAATCGGCTAAATCCAAAAGACCTAACCACCGAATTTTAAGAATTAAAACGAATATGACTTTAAATCTGCCGGCGACCGACCGGCGCCTCTGGGCCCTGGCCTGGCCGTTGATGCTCACTAATCTCACTGTTCCGCTCCTGGGACTGGTGGATACCGCTGTGCTCGGGCATCTGGAAAGCCCCGAATACCTGGGGGCGGTTGCCGTCGGTGCCAATCTGTTCAGCATTCTTTACTGGACCTTCGGCTTCATGCGCATGGGGACCACCGGACTGGCCGCCCAGGCATGGGGCAAACGGGACAGTTTCAGCCAGGTGGCGCTGTTACTGCGGTCGGTGTTACTGGCAACCGGTATCGGGCTGCTGCTGATTCTGTTTCACCAGCCGCTTATCCAGACGGGACTGGCCCTGATGAATCCCAGTGAGGGCGTTACCGAACTGGCTGCCGAGTACGCTGCCATCCGGATCTGGAGCGCGCCGGCGGTGTTGTGTCAGTACACCCTGGTTGGCTGGCTGATTGGCACCCAGTTTCCGAGGGGCCCGATGATCATGCTGATTGCAGCAAACGGTCTGAACATCGTGCTGGATATACTGTTTGTCACTGTCCTCGGCTGGCACAGCCGCGGCGTGGCCATCGCCACGGTGATTGCCGAGTATGGCGCGGCCACCATCGGTTTTATGATCGTGCTGAGCCGCATGCCCGAAGGCCAGACACTTACCCGGGCCCTGTTCGGAAAACTGGAGGATTACCTGAAGATCCTACGGGTGAACCGCTACATCATGGTCCGTACCATCGCGCTGTTGCTTGTGCTCGCCTTTTTTACCGCCCAGGGTGCGCGCCAGGGAGATACCATCCTCGCGGCCAATGCGGTTCTGATCACCTTTCTGCTTCTGATTTCCAACGCTCTGGACGGCTTTGCCAATGCCGCCGAGGCGCTGATTGGCGAGGCCATCGGCAAAGGCAGTCGGCGCCGGTTCCGAGTAGTCTTTCGCAGTGCCCTGAGGTGGTCACTCTGGGGCGCCTTGCTGCTCACCATTGTTTTTGTGGCCGGCGGACACTGGCTGATTGCGCTGCTTACCGGTATCGAAGAGGTGAGAACCACTGCCTGGCGCTATCTGCCCTGGCTCTGGCTGCTACCATTTGCTGCAGTCTGGGGCTTTCTTCTCGATGGTATTTTTATCGGGGCAACCCGGACCCGGGACATGCAGAACACCATGCTCTTCTCCGCCCTGGCTGTTTTTGCTCCGGTCTGGTGGCTGACCACAGGCTGGGGCAATCACGGACTCTGGTTCTCGCTGATCTCTCTGATGGTAGCGCGGGCCGTGAGCATGGGCTGGCTCTGCTGGTCGCACACTCGGCACGGTCGATGGTTCCAGAGCCAGTAGCTCAGATTCAATCTGTAACATTACGGCCGGGCATTTTTACAATGGCGGAAAAGCAGGTGGAAAAATCTCGGCTACACTTGTCTCAACAAGCAGGCACGAAGTGTTAGCCAGCCCTTCTCTGCTGCCCGGGAACTCGTTGCTATCAGTTGCTAACAACGGGAGGCGCCTTGCGACCTCAATTTGTTCAGACATCGGCTTCTCCTGAAATGACACCACAGGTAGTCCTTGAGATTATTGACCAGGCGCGGCGCAAGGAAGCCCGCTCCGGGACCTTTCTCCGGCAGCTTCACGAGAAGGCAGCCGAACTGCCCTCTGCGGTAACCATCGAGGGTTACCAGCCCGCCACTTGCCTGTTCCAGTTCGTGGTTGAATACATTGAAATGGCACCAAGGCTGATTGAATGCGTTGAAGCCTGTTCCCGAGAAGCCGGTAAAGCAGACCTGTTTGAACCGTTCGTGGACGCCGCCATCCGGTATTTCACCCAGCCATCGGCGCTTCTGGTGCGCTATGACGGTCTCGATGGCCTGCTGATTCGTGCCTATCTCTGCCATCGGCTGATGGAAGAAATGTATGAAAACAACCGGTGCACGAGAGCTAGCGAAATCGTGGATATAGAAGCAACTCGTGCTAACCTGCTGGCCCACCAGTTGATTGGCGAACCCTTTGCCAATGAGCTGGACGATTCAATAACCGTCACCGTGTTGCAAATAGCAGGCACGCCGGACTATTACGAGTTGAACCTCGACCCCTTTGTCGAGCAGGTGAACAACGCCGCCTGGGACTGGATGCGGCATTACTGGGAAAATCTGTTGGTAAGGAACCACATCCGATTCTCCCTGGGTTCCGGCCTGGTCTGACAGGTTCAGAGGATTAATGAGAAGATCAGCGATTGCAGTAATGGCGGCTCTGTTGATGTCTGCCATGCCAATGACAGCCAGTGCTTATGAGCTGTCAGTAACCGTTACCCTCAATGGCAAGTCCGAGCCCGTGACCAATGCCGTGGTTTCCGTGGACAGCGCCCGTCAGAAAACCCCGGTTTCTGCCGAAATCTATCAGAAAAACCGCGCCTTTCACCCACACGTTCTGGTCGTTCCCGTTGGCTCCAGCGTGGATTTTCCAAACCGCGACAATACCCAGCACCACGTGTACTCGTTCTCGCCAGCAAAAACCTTCAACATTGAGCTTTATGCCGACCGTCCCGCGGCGCCGATCGTTTTCGACAAACCGGGCATTGTCGAGCTGGGCTGCAATATTCACGATCACATGCAGGGCTTTGTCGTGGTCACCGATACCACCGCCGTGGGCCAGACCGATGCCTCCGGCCAGGTCACGCTGTCTATTGATCCACAAACCACCGAAGGCGGCGAAGACACCGTAACCCTGGAGATCTGGCACCCACGCCTGCCAGACAACACACGCCCGGTCACCCGGGAAATCGAACGTGGCAGTGAGCCGGCAATCGTAACCCTCAACCTTGAGCCCGAGCCTGCCGCCGAGGGCTCCCTGGACCGACTCCAGCAACGCTTCCGGGAGCTTTGATGGGTTTAGCGTCTCGTCTCGGATTCCGTGGCCGACTGATTGCCGCCATGATCTCGCTGGTGGCCCTGGTCAGCCTGGTGATCGTTGCCCTGCTGATGGTGTACCTTTTCGAGGATGAAAAAAGCCGGGCACTGGAACAACTGGCCATCGGCGAGCGGCTGACCGAGGAAGTCATTGACCGCCGCACCGATCTGCAACTGTCCCGGCTGAGCGTCGTGGTGCAGGATTTTGGCTTCCGTTCCGCGATCGCCAGCCGCGACCCGGCAACCATCGATAGCGCTCTGGAAAACCACAGCGGCAGGGTTGGAGCTGACTTTGCGTTGCTGTTGGATAGCCAGGGGGAGCCCCTGGCCTCGACCCTGCAACGCGCATTTCCTGATGTAACCTCGGAACAGCTGACAAGCGCCCGCCGCAACGGTTTTACCCGGTCACTGAGGGCCATTGACGGCCGGGGCTATGAGGTTCTGGTAACCCCGATTGAGGCGCCCGGACTGCGGGCCTGGCTGGTCACCGGTTTCGCCATGGACCAACCACTGGCAGAAGTGATCGCCCGGCTCAGTGGGACCTCGGTGATCTTCCGGGCAAAATCGGACCAGACAGGGAGCCTGAGCAGTTTTGCTGCCACCACCCGTATCGACGACAACCTGGAGCAGGAACTCGCCGGTGCCTCCGGTGACGCCAATTTTATCGAAAGCGCCGGCTACTTCACCCGCATAATCAACCTGGGCGAATCGGAGCCCGCCGCCATCCAGGCGGTGCTGCTGATCAGTCGTGATGCCACTCTCCAGAACTACTACAAACGGGCGGTGGAGATTGCCCTGCTGGTAACCGCCATCCTCATTTTCGCCATTCTGCTGGCCCTGATCATTGCCCGGAACCTGGGTCGTCCAGTGTTGCAGCTAGCCAGCTATGCGCGCGCCATCGGCGAGGGCAATACCCCCGAGGCACCCTCAGTCCGGGCCGGCGGGGAACTGACCCAGCTGCGCAACGCTCTGCGGGACATGCTATCCGGCCTTCGCGAACGGGAAGCCCAGATCCGCTATGCCGCCACCCACGATGACGTCACCGGGCTCAAAAACCGTAACGCCTTGATGCAAGACGCCGCGGAGCTGTTCGATAAGCGTGGTCGGGGTACTCTGGTGGGGATCCGGCTCAACGACCTCTCCGACATCAACGATACCCTGGGCCTCGAGTTCGGCGACAAGGTACTGATCGGTATTGCCAAACGGCTGCAGCAGGAACTTCCGGATGTCCGGATCCTTGCCCGCACCGGTGGTGGCGAGTTCCTGGCCCTGATTCCACCATTGCCTCCGGAGAAAGCTAGTCACAGAATCCGGCAACTGCATGACCGCATTGAATCCCCGCTGCAGGTGGACCAGACTCCCTTCTCCCTGCGCGTCACCATTGTCACCATGGAACTGCCGGAAGACGCCGCAGATACCGACGCGCTGCGTCGCAGGCTGAACCTCACCTTCGAGCAGGCCGAGGCCCACCCCGAACCCTTCACCCGCTACCAGCCGGGGCAAGATGAGAGCCATCTCAGAGAACTGAAACTGATCACCGACCTGCACGCCGCCATCATGGGCGACGGGCTGCACATGAATTACCAGCCCAAACTGAACAGCCAGACCGGCGAACTGGTGCAGGTAGAGGCCCTGGTGCGATGGATTCACCCGGAACTGGGCTTTATTTCCCCCGAGGAGTTCATCTTTCTCGCCGAACAGTCAGGGCAGATCCACGATCTGACGGCTCATATCCTGCAACGTGTGGCCAGCGATGCCCGGCGATGGCACGAGCAGGGTGTTGACGCGGGCGTTGCTATCAATCTGTCCGCCATGGACCTCACCTGGCCCGCCCTGACCCGGCACATCGCAGAAACCTTTCACGATTGGCACCACGATCTGGAGCGGGTAACACTGGAAGTCACTGAAAGTGCCCTGATGGAAGATCCGGAAGAGGCCATGGCCACCCTGAACCGGCTCAGGGCGCTGGGCGTGACCCTGTCGGTGGACGACTTTGGCACCGGCTACTCCTCGTTGTCCCAGCTGCGCAAGCTTCCGGTACAGGAGCTGAAAATTGACAAGTCATTCGTGCTGAAGCTGGATTCCGAGCCCCAGGACCAGCTAATTGTTCGGTCCACCATTGATATGGCCCACGGTCTCGGGCTGAAGGTCGTGGCAGAAGGCATCGAGAACCTGGAAGCCTGGCAGCTGCTGCAACACTGGGGCTGCAACCTCGGCCAGGGTTTTTACCTGAGCCGCCCGGTTGCCCCCGAGGATCTGCCGGAGACTGCGCTGTCCCTGGCTGCCCGCAAAGGGGAGCTGAGCCAACCCAACCCGGAGTATTCAGAATGACAGCAAGACGTCTGGTCACACTCACCATGGCGCTCCTGGTCGCACCCGCCGCCATGGCCGACATCGGCAGCCGGATCTGGGCGACCGGAGGCGTCACCACCATTGAGGGCAGTGCCGGCGGGGGGCTGGTACCCTGGGCGCTGCTGGGCAGCTACGCCAGCGACGAGGAGTGGGGCGGCACCGTGGCACTCAGCAGGGCCGAAGTGGACGATTACTCTCTCTCGGTGACCGGCGCCGGGCTGAACTGGAATAACCGCCTGGAGATCACCGTGGCCCGCCAGACCCTGGATCTGGACAGCCTGGTGTTTACCCTCAAGGACGGCTTCGGCCTGGAGCAGGATGAACTGAATCAGGATATTTTCGGCGCCAAGATCCGGCTCGCCGGCGATGTGTTGTATAGCCCCTGGGGCCAGTGGTCTGCGGGCGTTCAGTACAAGCGCCAGCGGGATTTCACCGTACCGTCGGCGATCGGCGCCCGGGATGACAGTGGCACCGATGTCTATGTCAGTGGCAGCAAGCTGTTCTTCGCCGCGGTGATGGAGCGAAACCTGCTGGTAAACCTGACCGCTCGTGCAACCCGGGCCAACCAGGGCGGGCTTCTCGGTTTTGGCGGTGACCGTAACAACAGCCACGAACTGATGATGGAGGGCAGCGTCGGGCTTTTCCTCAACCGCCAGTGGCTGGTGGGCGCGGAATACCGGCAAAAGCCGGACAACCTTGGCTTTGCCACCGAGGATGACTGGTGGGACCTGTTCGTGGCCTGGGTGCCGGACCGTCGCCTGGCTGTCACAGGGGCCCTGGTCAACCTCGGTGACGTTGCCACCCTGGAAGACCAGCAAGGTCTGTATCTGTCGCTGCAGGGGAGTTTCTGATCATGACTAACCTGAACCTAAAAATCCTGTTCGTCGCCCTGTTGTCAGGAATAGCACTGGTTCTCGGTGGCTGCCAGAGTCTCAACAACAAAACCGATGATTCCCTTTATCAGCAACTTGGTGAACGTGAAGGCATCGCCAACGTCGTGGAGGATCTGCTCTACCTGATTGTCGACGACGACCGTATCAACCAGCAGTTCAAGGGCATGGATGTCGCCCAGTTCCACCACAACCTGACAGATCAGCTGTGCGAGCTCAGTGGCGGGCCCTGCACCTATACCGGGCGGGAGATGCGGGAGCTGCATTCCGACATGGCCATTACCAACACCCAGTTCAATGCCCTGGCCGAGAACCTGATTCTGGCAATGGAGCAGAACGACATCCCCACCGGCGCCCAGAACCGGCTGATCAAACAGCTTCTGCCGCTGTACCCTGACATTCGCAACCTGTAAAACGGAGACCCGCACCTTGCTCGAAAACGCTGATCTGGGAAAACTGTTTATCCGTCTGACCCTGGGCGGACTCTTGCTGTTCCACGGCATTGCCAAACTGCTCAACGGTGTCGGCTTCATCGAAGCCGAGCTGGCCAGCCACGGCCTGCCAACCATCCTCGCCTACGGAGTGTACGTGGGTGAGATCATCGCGCCTTTGATGGTCATCCTTGGCTATCAGACCCGGATCGGTGCGCTACTGATTATTTTCAACATGCTGTTTGCCATCATCCTGGTTCACGGCAACGAGCTGCTAAGCCTTGGGCGCAGCGGCGGCTGGGCACTGGAACTGCAGGGCTTCTTCCTGTTCACGGCAGTGGCGTTGATTTTCCTCGGACCGGGGCGGTACAAGCTGAAGAGCTGACCGGCGGTTCAAGCAACGGGCGAGTTCGCGGCCCTGAAATCCTCGGCGAGCATGACACGGTTTCGGCCGGATTCCTTGGCCGCATAGAGAGCTTCATCGGCCAGACGAATCAGTTCCTGGGGCTCCAGGTCCGCGTCTGGCACCAGGCAGGCGACGCCAACACTGATGGTGAGGCTGACCGGGGCCACCCGTTCGCCGGAATGCACCGGCGAACGGGCCACCGCCTGACGCACCCGCTCGGCTACCCGAAGCGCTCCTTCTTCCGGTGTTGCCGGGAGCAGGATGCTGAACTCTTCACCACCATAGCGGGCCAGCAGGTCCCCGGATCGCTGGACTTCCGCGGCGCATAGGGCCGCCACCTCGGTCAGGCAGTCATCGCCAACCAGGTGGCCCAGCTCATCGTTTACCCGTTTGAAGTGGTCTATATCCAGCATCAAAAGGCTCAGGGGATGGCCGTGTCGCTGGGCCCTCTTCCATTCATCCTGAAGCTTTTCATCGAACCGGCGCCGGTTGGCCACGTGGGTCAGACCATCGGTGAGGCTGATCGCCTTGAGCTGCTCATTGGCCCGCTCCAGTTCGTCGGTACGCTCCTGAACCCGCATTTCCAGAGTCAGGTTGGCCTGCTGCTGAATCTCCAGCGCCTGCTCCTGGGCCTCATGGCGTTTGCGACGTTCCAGGTTGATCCGGTAGGCAAGGGCAAAGGACAGCAGAACCACTTCCAGGGCCACGCCGATCTGAGGCATGAACTCGGTCAGGAAACTGCGTGGCATGATGCCGAGCTTGCTGACCGCAAGAATCAGATGGCCGATCAGCAATGGCGTCCAGGCCAGCACATAGAAACCGCCCAATACCTGGCCTTTCCGCCAGACCAGGAAACCGATAAACCAGACCGCGGGAGTGACCACTGCCGCAATCGCGCTGACCAGGACAATCCCCGTCTGGTAACTGCCAAAAAGAGTAAAGACGAAGCAGGCAGAAATGGCGGTCAGAATCCACTGCAGGAAGCGGTAACTTCTGAGGCTGTAAGACCGGATATTGAGGAAACGGATTGCAAAGATAATGGCGGAGAACAGAGCGAAACAGATAACCGGAATGGTGAAATACCGGTTGATACCCGGGGCATTCGGCCACAGCCACTGGAAGAGCACGCCATTGAAATTGAGCTGAACCAGTCCGGTAAACACAACCGTCAGCACGTACCAGAAGTAGGTGGAATGGCGCACGATGACAAACAGAAACAGATTGTAGAGCGCCATCGCAGCGATGATACCCAGAAACATCGTCTGCCAGCCGTAAGACAGCTGCTCATTGGCAAGGAATTCGGCCGAAGGCGTGACTGCCAGGGGAATCTGCACCGACCCGAGCGTTTGCACGCGCACAAAGGCGGTGGCCGTATCGGTATTCGACGGTACCAGGAAGACGAAATTGCGGTGATAAATCGGGCGGCTGCTGAACGGCAGGGTATCGCCCGTTTGGTGGGTCTGGACCAACTCGCCATCAACCACCCAGTGCACGGACACCTCATCCAGCAACGGATAGCCGATTTCCAGAACCCGGTTCGCCGGCTCTGGCGGAATCTCGACTCTCAGCCAGAAACTGCCATCGCTGAACCCGCGATTAAAAACCTCATTGGAGCCAAACGTCTGCCAGGCGCTCGGGGGCAGGGCACGAACGTCTTCGAGTGCCAGCTCATCAGCCGGCGCTTCCAGCCAGTCAAACGCGACGGGGGCGGCGTGAACAGGCGCGCTGGCCAGACATGCCAGCGACAGAAAAATCAGAAGGATGCAGGATAACTGCCGCATCATAGCGGTTTCCGGTTTCCGGGCCCTTCCTGGTGTTCTACACTTTGAGGCCCTGACTGAGTCTTTTTGCATCCTTGCAGTTGCTTCCATTTTAGACGGTTGCGCGTGCTGCGTCCTCTATAACTGCAGGGCCAGCATAGCCTGAATCCATCGAGGCCGAGAATGACCGAACGCAAGAACGACATACGCCCTGGCCGTTACCGGCACTACAAGGGCAAGGATTACGAAGTACTCGGGATCGCCCGGCACAGTGAAACCGAAGAACAGATGGTGGTTTATCGCTGCCTGTACGGTGATTACAGCCTCTGGGTGCGCCCGCTGACCATGTTCCGGGAAACCGTGGAAATGGCCGGCGAACAGGTCCCCCGCTTTGCCCGCCTTGACGAAGCCTGACGGTTACACAACCGCTTTGACTACCGCGATCATTTCCTGCACATTACCGCGCTTTTCATGATGCCGGTCCCCACAAGGGGCCGGACAAACCATTAATTCCTACCCGGAGTTTTGCCATGAATGCCGTTGTTGCTGCGGTTGCCATCATGCTCGTCCTGAGTTTGTGCCGCATTCACGTTGTTGTTGCCCTCATCATCGGTGCCGTATCCGGCGGCCTGATTGCAGGAATGTCCCTGGAAGCCACCATCGAAGCCTTCAATAGCGGCCTGGGCGGCGGTGCCACCGTGGCACTGTCCTATGCCACCCTCGGGGCTTTCGCCGTTGCCATCGGCAAGTCCGGCCTGGCCCACGCCCTGGCCGACAAGGCCCTGGCCCTGGTCGGTCGCCAGGAAGATGGCGCCGCCGTTAACGGCATCCGCTTCCTGATCATCGGCCTGCTGCTGGCCATTGCCATCTCGTCCCAGAACATCCTGCCGATCCACATTGCCTTCATTCCTTTGGTAGTACCGCCGCTGCTGTACGTGATGGCAAAACTGAACATGGACCGCCGCCTGGTTGCCTGTGTGCTGACTTTCGGCCTGATCACCCCATACATGTTCCTGCCCGTCGGCTTCGGCGGCATCTACCTGAACGAAATCCTGATCGCCAAGATCAATGCCAACGGCGTCGATGCCTCCGGCCTGAGCGTCATGAAAGCCATGGCCCTGCCGGCACTGGGCATGCTGTGCGGTTTGTTGATTGCGGTCTTTTTCAGCTACCGCAGTGGTCGCACCTACAACCTGGAAACCATAACCAAGGCCGAACGGGTAGATACCAGCTACAGCCCGCGCACCCTGGTTATGGCCCTGTTAGCCATCGTCACCGCCTTCGTGGTGCAGCTCTGGCTGGGCTCGATGATCCTGGGCGCGCTGGCCGGTTTCGTACTGTTCAATCTGTCCGGTGTGGTGCGCTGGAAAGAGGCCGACGACCTGTTCACCGAAGGCATGAAGATGCTGGCCATGATCGGCTTCATCATGATCGCCGCGTCTGGTTTTGCCGAGGTGATGCGGGAAACCGGTGAAATTGCCGCCCTGGTGGACAGCTCCGTGGCCACCATCGGCGAGAACAAGGCCATGGCGGCGCTGTTGATGCTGGTGGTGGGCCTGCTGATCACTATGGGTATCGGTTCCTCCTTCTCCACCATCCCGATCATCGCGGCCCTGTACGTGCCCCTGGCCCTGCAACTGGGTTTCAGCCCGCTGGCAATCGTGGCCCTGGTTGGCACCGCCGGCGCCCTGGGCGATGCCGGCTCCCCGGCCTCCGACTCCACCCTCGGCCCCACCGCCGGCCTGAACGCCGACGGCCAGCACAACCACATCTGGGATACCGTGGTGCCGACGTTCCTGCACTACAACCTGCCGTTGCTTGGCTTTGGGTGGTTGGCGGCTATGGTTCTTTAAGCTCGGAGTTCGCTGTTCTTCGTAGCCTGCTGGTTCGCGGGCTGCGAGGGGGCCGGGGTATTTTGCCCTTGGAAATGGCAACTCGCTGCGCTCAGACATCAATTTCCGGCGGGAAAAATATCCCGGCCCCCTCACATAGGAAATCACAGATATCGCTGAAAAGATTAGGTGCTCAAGAGATATCTTTTGAGCCAGATCGAGAGGGTGTGGGTGTGCTTTTCTG
>CAZFQI010000024.1:36699-39054 GCA_964520755.1 uncultured Marinobacter sp.
ACCTGGTCATCGTCGTCGGTGGTGAACATCATGATCTTGTCCATCTCCGCGCAGCGGGGACAGACGGCGCCGGCGATAAAACGTTTTGGACTCGCCATAATAAAACTCCCGTAAATTTGGGCAGTGGTTGTCGGGTTACGGCCGTTGGCCTAACCCGACCTACATGCTCGGGCCATGCTTGGCTCCAAACGTCACGTAGGTCGGATTAGCAAAGCGTAATCCGACAACAGCCGGATCCGCTTCAAAGGCTGCAAAACAACCCTCGCTATCGTCAGGCAGCTTCGTCCGTGATGCCGGTTTGTTTCAGTAGCGCATCCACCTGCGGTTCGCGACCCCGGAAGGCCTTGAACAGTTCCATGGGCTCCTGCGAGCCGCCTTTCTCCAGGATATTGTGAAGGAAGGCCTTGCCGGTTTCCGGGTCGAAGATGCCTTTTTCCTCGAACAGGGAGAAGGCATCAGCCGCCAACACTTCCGCCCACTTGTAGCTGTAATAGCCTGCGGCGTAGCCACCGGCAAAGATGTGCGAGAAGGAGTTGGGGAAGCGGTTGAATTCCGGTGCTTCTACCACGGCAATCTCGCTGCGCACTTTGCGGTGCATGTCCAGTGGGTTGGTGGGCGCTTCGTCGGTGAATTCGGCGTGCAGGCGGAAGTCGAACAGGGAGAATTCGAGCTGGCGCACCATACCCATGCCGGACTGGAAGTTCTTGGCCGCCAGCAGTTTCTGCAGCAGGTCTTCCGGCAGCGGTTCGCCGGTTTCGTGGTGCGAGGCGATCAGGCCCAGCGATTCCGGATTCCAGCACCAGTTTTCCAGGAACTGGCTGGGCAGCTCGACGGCGTCCCAGGCGACACCGTTGATGCCGGACACATCCAGTACGTCCACCTGAGTCAGCATGTGGTGCAGGCCATGGCCGAACTCGTGGAACAGGGTGGTGACCTCGTCGTGGGTCAGAAGCGACGGCTTGCCGTTGACCGGCGGTGTGAAGTTGCAGGTCAGGAAGGCTACCGGCAACTGGAGCTGGCCACGCAGGTTGCGCCAGCGCACCCGGCAATCGGCCATCCAGGCACCGCCACGTTTGCCCTGACGGGCATACAGGTCGAGATAGAACCAGGCCAGGGGCTCGCCGTTGCGGCTGATGCAGTAGGCAGTGGCGTCCTCGTGCCAGGTTTCCACTTCCGGCTTCGCTTCAATCTGTACGTCGAACAGTTTCTCCGCCACCCGGAACAGTCCGGGCACCACCTTGTTCACCGGGAACCAGGGGCGCAGGGTTTCCGGGGAGATGTCGTAGCGCTTCTGGCGAAGCTTCTCGCTGTAATAACCGATATCCCACGCCTGCAACTCCTCAGCGTTGTATTCATCCTTCGCGAACGCCTTCAGATCGGCAAACTCTTTCTCTGCCTGGGGCTTGGACTTGGCTGCCAACTGGTTCAGGAACTCCAGCACTTCGTCGCTACTACGAGCCATCTTGGTTGCAAGAGAGCGCTCGGCGTAGTTGTCAAAGCCCAGCAGTTGGGCCTGGGCATGGCGGCGTTTGAGGATTTCCGCCATCACCGGGGTGTTGTCCCACTGGCCGGCATCCGGGCCCTGGTCGGAGGCGCGGGTCACAAAGGCCTCATAGACTTCCCTGCGCAGATCCCGATTGTCGCAGTAGGTCATGACCGGGAAGAAGCTGGGGAAATCCAGGGTGATCACATAGCCGTCCAGATCTTTCTGGCGGGCGGCCTGCTTTGCGCCCTCAATGGCGGTCTCGGGAACACCGGCAAGCTCATCAACGTCGGTAATGTGCTTGAACCAATGCTGGGTCGCGTCCAGCACGTTGTCGCTAAATTTGTTGGTCAACTCGGACAGCTCCCGTGACAACGCGGCGTACTGTTTTTTCTTGTCGTCCGGCAGGTCGACACCACCCAGATGGAAATCCCGAAGGGTGTTATCCACAGACTTGCGCTGGGCTTCGTTCAGGTTCTTGAAATCGTCTCGCTCGGCCAGCTTTTTGTAAGCGTTGCACAAAACCTCGTTCTGGCTCACCTCGGTGGTGTACTCGGTGAGCTTTTCCAGACAGTTCTTGTAGACCTTGCGCAGCTCGTCACTGTTCATCACCCCGTTCAGGTGCGAAATTACCGACCAGGCGTTGGTGAGCTTGTCGTCCAGCGACTGCATGGGCTGGGCGAGGGTTTCCCAGGTGGGATCCTCCTGCTCGGCCAGCTGGCTGATCTTCATGCGGTTTTCACTGAGAATCTGGTCAATTGCCGTTTCCATGTGTTCGGTGCGGACATGGTCAAATTTCGGCAACAGGTCGTCAGTCAGTAACGGGTTATTCATAGGTCCCCTTCTCAGCTAGTCGAATCTTGGGTAGTTTG
>CAZFQI010000025.1:0-21724 GCA_964520755.1 uncultured Marinobacter sp.
TGAAGGAGTAAACCTTATGGCAGGGCTGATAGGCATTGGTCTGACCGGCATCCTCAGTCATCAGGCTGCGCTGAATACCACAGGCAACAATATAACCAACGCCAACACGCCTGGTTACAGTCGCCAGGAAGTGCTGTTTGAAACCCAGGAAGGCCAGCGAACCGGCGCAGGCACCATCGGCAGCGGCGTGAATGTTGCGGACATTCGTCGCCTGGCCAATGAATACCTGGTTCAGCAGGTGCGGGAAGACAGCACGCTGTATGGCGAGCAGCAAGCCCTCAACTCCGAGCTTTCGAGGCTTGATAATCTGCTGGGGGGCGAAAACACGGGCCTGAGCAATGCCTTGAACAACTTTTTTGCCAGCCTGCAGAACGCCGCCGAGGATCCGACGTCTCTGCCACAGCGCCAACTGGTTCTGAGCGAGGCGCAACAGGTTGTTAACCGGTTCCAGGCCCTCAACCAGGAATTCATTCAGCAGCGGGAATCCATCAAGACCCAGATGCAGCAGGGCGTGAAGGATGCCAATACCCTGCTCAAGAGCATTGCGGAACTGAACCTGGCGATCTCAGAATCACCTGGGATTGCCCAGGGGCAAATGCCCAACGAACTGCTGGACAAGCGGGACGAGAAACTGCGTCAGCTTTCTGAGCTGGTCAGCATCAAGGTAACTCCGACCGACGGCAGCCAGGTCAACGTGTCACTGTCGAATGGCCTTTCCCTGGTGGTAGGCAGTAATGCGTCGACCCTTGGTACCCGGGAAAACGCCGAAGATCCGACCCGTCTTGAATTCACCCTGAATAACGGCGGCCGCACTCTCAATATTGATGAGCAGATTACCGGCGGCAAGCTGGGCGGCCTTTTGCGTTTTGATACCGAAGGCCTGAAGCCGGCTTTCGATGAGCTTGGCAGAATTGCCATTGCGATCTCCGACACCATGAACCATCAACATGAAATCGGGATGGACCTGGAAGGCGAGCTTGGCGGCCTGTTCTTCACTGACATCAATTCGCTGGAGGCACAACGCAGCCGAGTGGTCCCTAACGGGAATAACGCGCCCTCCACGACCGGCCAGCTGGCCGTAGAAATAACCGACAGCTCTGCGTTGCCCGCAGGACGTTGGACCCTGCAGTTCAGTGGCGACGGTCGGAGCTACGAGTTGATTGACCAGGCCACAGGCAAGACGGTGAACCAGGGGCGCTTGCCGGATCCTGCGCAGTCTGAGATCAGCATGCCGGGCTTCAACATCCGCGTTGAAGGCGGCACCTTCAACGCCGGCGACAAATACCTGATTCAGCCCAGCCGAAATGCCGCTGAAAGTATCGGGCTGGTGGTGAACCGGGAAGAGGATCTGGCCTTTGCCAGCCCGGTTCGGGCGACGACCGGCGATGACAATATCGGAACCGGCAAGATCGATCAGGGCACCATGCTGAACGTCAGGAATCCGTTTACCAATTCCTTGTTGCCGGCGTTTCAGTCGTCCGGGCAGTTGGCGAATGGCCCGATAACCGTGGAATTTGACGACCCGGGTACCGGCCTTGTGTTCACCGTCACGGACGGCAGTGGCAATCCCATAGGCCCGGCTAATCGTCCTTACACGCCTGGTGTTGCCAATGAACTGTTCAGTGACAATCCGGCGGATGGTGCCGAGTATCAGGGCTTTCAGTTCAAGATAACCGGTCAGCCGGCAGACGGCGACACGTTCGAGATCAATTACAACTCCAACGGCGTTTCCGACAATCGGAACGCGGAATTGCTGGCCGCCCTGGGCACTGCCAATACCCTGAACGGCGGCAGCCAGAATTTTTCCGAAGGTTATGCGGGGCTTGTTGAAGATATCGGTGTTAAAACCCGCCAGAGCCAACTGGACGTGGATGCCGGCAAAACCCTGCTGGAGCAGTCAACCAACCAGCGAGAATCGGTATCGGGAGTCAACCTGGATGAAGAAGCCGGCCGCCTGATCCAGTATCAGGCCGCCTACAATGCCTCGGCCCAGGTGATGTCGGTGGCTCAGGACCTGTTCAATACCCTGTTACAGAGTTTCCGGTAACGGTTGAGGTGATGTGACATGATCAGAATTTCATCACAGCAGATTTTTTCGGGCGGTATCAATCGGCTCCAGGAGCTGAATACCAGCCTGAATAACACCCAGCAACAGATCTCGACTGGCCAGAGGGTAAACAAACCCTCCGACGATCCGGTTGCTGCGGCGAGGATTCTGAAACTGGACCAGGAGCTTTCGCGGGTTGAAACCTACCAGCGTAATGTCGACCTGGCGGACAACCGGCTGAATCAGGAAGAGAGTGCGCTGGAAAGCTCAATCGATGTGATTCAGCGGATCCGCGAATTGACCGTTCAGGCCGGTAATGGGTCCCTGTCTGCCAACGATCGGCGCTCGATTTCGTCCGAGCTGGAGGAGCGCCTGGGTCAGCTTGCGAATATTGCAAACACCCGTGATGCGTCGGGAGAGTACATTTTCAGCGGATTCCAGGGCTCGGTGAAGGCTTTTGAGCAGGATGCGTCTGGCAGCTGGATTTACCAGGGCGACGAGGGCCAGCGGGTACTGGAGATTGATGATGGTGTAACTGTTCCCATCAGCGATAACGGCAAGGACATTTTTGTAAGGGTTCCTGCGGCGATTACCGGCGAACACAGCACTGTTAATACGCCTTCTGCCTCTATATCCGGCGTCAGTCTGGTTAGTGAAGCAAATCTTGCTGCGGAGTATCCCAACTCCTTCCCGGACGACATCACGGTTGAGGTTGATGTCGGTGGCAATATCATCGCCACCGACAGTCAGGGCGATGTGCTTACCGTTGATCCACCTACCTATCAGAGTGGCGAGCCGTTTGTTGTCGCCGGGGTTGAAGCAACTCTGACAGACGCGGTGCCGGGTGCGGGCGATGTATTTACACTCCAGATTAACGAAAAGCAGTCGGTGTTCGGTACCATCGAAAACCTGATTGCCGGCCTGAACAACATCGACAAGAGCAGCCCGGGCGGGCAGGCCGAGTACGATGACCTGATCGCCAATTCCCTGATCAACCTGGACAACGCCCAGGAAAGCATCATCCTGAAGCAGACCGAGTTGGGTGGCCGGATGAACGCGGTGGAATCGACCAAGACCTTCCTTGAGGATTCCTCGGTGTATACCAATGAAATCCGGTCCCAATTACAGGATGTGGATTACGCAGAAGCGATCAGTAACCTGAGTTTCCAGAGCTTCGTGCTGCAGGCGGCCCAGCAGTCGTTTGCGCAGGTTTCGCAACTGTCGTTGTTCGACAGATTGTAAATATCCGAGCCAGCGGGCAGTTGTGTCCGCTGGCTTATTGCTTTCGCGATTAAGCTCAGTATAATCCCCACCACTCTCCGATGGCGGCGTGGTGAAATTGGTAGACACGACGGATTCAAAATCCGTTGGGGTAAAACCCGTGGCGGTTCGAGTCCGCCCGCCGCTACCATCTTCTTTCCTTCGGCGTCGTTAACAGTCCATTCCATGAATGTCTCCGATTTTCATTTTGACCTGCCGGACGAATTAATCGCCCGCTATCCGCTCAAAGATCGCAGCGCGTCCCGGCTACTTTGCCTTGATGGTCTTTCCGGCATGCTCGACCACCGGATTTTCAGTGAACTTCCTGACCTGCTTCAGCCCGGCGACCTGTTGGTGTTCAACGACACACGGGTGATACCGGCGCGTCTTTTTGGCAAAAAGGAAACCGGTGGCCAGGTTGAGGTGCTGGTTGAGCGGGTGACTGGAGAACATGAAATCATCGCCCATGTTCGTGCATCCAAGGCTTTGAAGGATGGGCAGAAGGTTATTCTGGAAGACGGTACCTGCATGCGAATGTCGGGCCGGGAGGAAGCGCTGTTTTATCTGGTGTGTGAAGCTGAGGAACCAGTGCTCGACGTGCTGGAGCGCATCGGCCATATGCCACTGCCGCCTTACGTTGATCGACCGGACGAATCCACTGATCGGGAACGTTACCAGACCGTTTACGCCCGGGAGGCCGGCGCCGTTGCTGCACCGACGGCGGGGCTGCATTTCGATGAGTGCCTGCTGGGCAAGTTGGCCGACTGCGGAATCGAAAGTACCTTCGTGACGCTCCATGTGGGTGCCGGCACGTTTCAGCCGGTTCGGGTGGACAAAATCGAAGATCACACCATGCACAGCGAGGTGGTGAATGTTCCCCAGGACGCCGTTGACGCGATCGAGCGGACCCGAGCAAGGGGAGGGCGGGTGGTTGCCGTAGGCACCACGTCAGTTCGCTCCCTTGAGTCTGCCAGTCGTGGCGGTCGATTGCGGCCGTTCACTGGTGAGACCGACATCTTTATTTATCCGGGGTATCGCTTCCAGACCGTTGATGCCCTGATTACGAACTTCCATTTGCCGGAATCCACCCTGATCATGCTGGTCAGTGCGTTCGCCGGCTATGACAATGTCATGGCGGCCTACCGGGAAGCGGTAAAGGAACGCTACCGCTTTTTCAGTTACGGCGACGCCATGTTTATTACCGGGCAGGAACCCAGCCGTGGCATGTTGCTGGGCTCAGCCGTGGAATCCAATGAAGCCGGTACCGATAATGCCGGGGAGGCCTTGTGACACAAACCTGTTTCATGTCGTTCGAAAAACTGGGAGAGGATGGGCGAGCCCGTCGTGGCCGCCTGACGTTTCCACGGGGCACCGTTGAAACCCCTGCATTCATGCCTGTCGGCACATACGGCACGGTAAAGGGTATGCTGCCCCGCGATATCCATGAAATCGGTGCAGAGATCATCCTGGGCAACACGTTTCACCTGATGCTCCGGCCGGGTACCGAAGTGGTCAAGGCTCATGGTGACCTTCATGATTTTACTCAGTGGCAGGGGCCCATCCTGACCGATTCTGGCGGCTTCCAGGTGTTCAGTCTGGGCGAGATGCGCAAGATCACCGAAGACGGGGTTACCTTCCGCTCACCGGTAGACGGCTCGCCGGTGGAGCTGTCTCCGGAGATTGCTATTCAGGTGCAACGGGATCTGGGATCGGACATCGTCATGATTTTTGACGAATGCACCCCTTACCCCGCTACCGAGCGCCAGGCAAAGGACTCCATGGAGTTGTCCCTGCGTTGGGCGCAACGGAGCAAGGATGCCCACGAGGGTAATCCCGCGGCATTATTTGGCATTGTCCAGGGTGGCATGTACGAAAGCCTGCGGGACTACTCCCTGGAGGGGCTCACGGATATTGGCTTCGATGGCTATGCCATTGGTGGTCTTTCCGTTGGCGAACCAAAGGAAGACATGATCCGGATTCTGGATCATTTGCCACCGAAGATGCCGGAGGACAAACCACGGTACCTGATGGGCGTGGGGCGCCCGGAAGATATTGTTGAGGCCGTCCGGCGTGGAGTGGACATGTTTGATTGCGTGATGCCGACCCGAAATGCCAGGAATGGTTACCTGTTCACCTCAACCGGGATTGTAAAGATCCGCAATGCACGGCACCGCCATGATACCTCGCCGCTGGATGAGCGTTGCGACTGTTACACCTGTAAGAATTTTTCGAGAAGTTATCTGCATCATCTGGATAAATGTGGAGAAATGCTTGGCTCACAACTGAATACCATTCACAACCTCCGGTTCTATCAGAACCTGATGGCTGGATTGCGTGGGGCCATTGAAGCAGGTACATTGTCGGACTTTGTAACCGACTTCTATGCCCTGCGCGGAGAGACCGTTCCGCCCCTGGGCAATGTTTGATCTATTCGCTAAACCAACGGAGATATTCAATGAAATCTATTAAAATGCTCGTTGCCGGCCTTTTGGCTCTGATGCCTGCTCTGGCCATGGCGCAGGATCCGGGTGCTCAGGGAATGGGCGTTATGGGCCAGGTGATCTTTTTTGCAGGCTTCATCCTGATTTTCTATTTCCTGATCTGGCGCCCGCAGTCCAAGCGTGCGAAAGAGCACAAGGCCCTGATGTCCGGCCTGAACAAGGGTGACGAAGTTGTGACCTCCGGTGGTGTTGCCGGCAAGATCACCAAGGTAACCGACGATTTCATCGTTGTGGAAATTGCCGACAACGTAGAGATCAAGGTCCAGAAAGTCGCCGTTGCTGCGGCTCTGCCGAAGGGCACGCTCAAGGACATCTGAGCGGGGCCATTTAGCCGGCCATCCCTGGTGGCCGGTCTGAATCTTCCTGGCTGAAACACCAAGGCCGGCCACCAGGCCGGCTACAAGGGATCCCATGCTGAACAAGTATCCGCTTTGGAAAAACCTGGTTATCCTGGTCGCGCTCGTGATCGGGTTTATCTACGCTTTGCCCAACCTCTTCCCCGACGATTACGCCATCCAGATCACTGGCGCCCGTAGCAGCACCGAGGTGAATGCCGGTGTGCTCGACAGGGCTGTTGATGTTCTGGAGCGCCGGGGTATCGAGGTGAAAAGCAGTACTCTTCAGGATCGGGATGCTCTGATCCGACTCACCAACTCTGAAGACCAGTTGCAGGCTCGTCCGCTCGTGCAGGCCGCTCTTGGCAATGAATACCTGGTTGCACTGAATATGGCTGCCTCCACGCCGGACTGGCTGAAAAGCCTGGGTGCCGGCCCCATGAAGTTGGGTCTGGACCTTCGCGGCGGTGTCCACTTCCTGCTGGAAGTCGACATGGAAACGGCAGTCAGCCAGCGCCTGGAGGCCATGTCCGGCCAGATCAAGCGGGAGCTGCGGGAAGAGCGGATCCGATACCGTGGTGGAGATGTGCAAGACAGCCGGGAGATCGTTCTCAGCTTCCGGGACGAGGAATCCCGCACCGAAGCTTTCAATATGGTGCGTGACCAGTACAACGAATTCCTGCTGGATGAACAGACAGAGGGCGATGAGTTCCTCCTTGTCCTGACCCTGTCTGAGTCGGAGGTCACGGCGATTCAGGATTATGCCCTGGAACAGAACCTTACAACCATCCGCAACCGGGTGAATGAGCTGGGCGTTGCCGAGCCCCTGGTTCAACAGCAGGGCGCTGACCGTATTATTGTTGAGCTGCCCGGTGTACAGGACACTGCACAGGCCAAGCGTGTGCTTGGTGCCACCGCGAACCTTGAGTTCCGCATGGAGGCCCGTCAGGACGCACCGAGCAGCGAAACCGAGGAGTTTGGTTTCAGGGATCAGCCCCAACGCACCGCCCGCCTTGAGCAGGAGGTGATCGCTACCGGTAATAATGTGGCCAATGCTCAGCAGGCCTTTGATGAAAACGGCCAGCCCCAGGTCAATATCACCATGGATTCTGTGGGGGGTGACCTGATGAACCGCGCCACCCGCAATGCCATTGGTCGCAGAATGGCGGTGCTGTTCATCGAATACCGTACGGAAACCGAAACCAGAATGGTTGACGGTGAGCCCCAGGAAGTGGAAAACCGCGTTGTAGAGAAGGGCATTATCAGCCTGGCCACCGTGCAATCCGCCCTGGGCAGCAGCTTCCGGATTACCGGGCTCGATTCCATTCCGGAGGCCGCAGAACTGGCGTTGCTGCTGCGTGCCGGTGCCCTGGCGGCTCCAATGTACTTTGTTCAGGAGCGGACCATCGGCCCGAGCCTTGGTCAGAAAAACATTGATGCCGGCATGATGTCTGTTGCTCTCGGTTTCGGTCTGGTGCTTCTTTACATGCTCGTCTACTACCGTGGATTCGGTGTGGTCGCGAACATTGCGCTGACCCTGAACCTGATGCTTCTGGTAGCGTGCATGTCGATCCTGTCCGCAACACTGACCTTGCCGGGCATCGCTGGTATCGTTTTGACCGTTGGTATGGCGGTGGATGCCAACGTGCTGATCTTTGAGCGGATAAAAGAAGAACTCAAATCCGGTGTTCCGCCCCAGACGGCGATCAACTCGGGTTATTCCCGGGCCTTCGTATCCATCTTTGATGCCAACATTACCACCTTGCTGGTTGCGGTGATTCTCTTTGCCATGGGCTCCGGCCCTGTGAAAGGGTTTGCGGTAACACTGTGCATCGGGATCCTGACCTCGATGTTCTCTGGCCTGATGGTCAGCCGCAGCATCGTTAACCTTGTTTATGGCGGCCGTAGGGTCGAGAAACTGTCGATCGGAGGAAAGCTCGCCAATGTCTGAAGATCAGAAGCAACCGTTTGATTTTATGGGTTTACGGAAGATTGCTTCCGTAATCTCCATCTCGCTGATTGTTCTGTCTATCGCCTTGCTGGCTACTCGAGGCCTGAATCTGGGTATGGACTTCACCGGCGGTACCTCCGTTGAATTTGAGTACGCGGAGGCGCCTCAACTTGATGAAATCCGGACCAGGCTCGATGCCGCCGGGTACGAGCAGTTCTCGGTTCAGAATTTCGGGGCTGACACCACGGTGTTGGTCCGGATGGCCGAGGCTGACAATGATCAGTTGGCACCCGAGGTAACCCGAACCCTGAAAGAGGGTGGTGCAGAGCTTGAGCTGGTCAGTTCCGAGTTCGTTGGTTCACAGGTTGGTGAGGAGCTCAAGGAAGACAGCGGCCTTGGGTTGCTGATTGCCCTGGCGGTCGTGCTGATCTACGTGGGTATGCGTTTCCAGTTCAAGTTTGGTATTGCCTCGGTGGTGCCTCTGGCTCACGATGTGATTATCGTTCTGGGTGTCTTCGCCCTGTTTCAGTGGACCTTCGATCTCACCGTGCTGGCAGCCCTGCTCGCAGTTATCGGCTACTCGTTGAACGACACCATCGTTGTTGCGGATCGGATCCGGGAAAATTTCCGCAAGATGCGCGTGGGCGAGTCCTGGGACATTATCAACGAGTCGATTCACCAGACCATCGCGCGGACAATCAATACATCCGGCACAACCCTTGTGGTTCTGTTCGCCCTGTATTTCCTGGGTGGTGAGGCGATCAACAACTTCGCCCTCGCTTTGATTATTGGCGTGATTGTCGGTACCTACTCATCGATCTACGTCTCTGCGAACCTTCTGATGGTCATGGGTGTGTCCCGTGATGATCTGATCGTGCCGCCGAAAGAGGGGGCGGAAGACGCCGAAGAGCAAGAAGAACCGCCGGAGTGGCTGAACCGGATGTAACGGTACTTCTGGCCAATTTCGGACACAAAAAAACCGCCACAGAATGCTGGCGGTTTTTTTGTGTCCGTAAGAACCGGAAGCCTCAGCGAGGCAGGCGGCCCCGGAACGGATGCAGTACTTTCAGGACTTCGCGGAACAGTTTCGGGTTTGCCACTACCAACTGCCGGGCGTTACCGGTAGACGGGTTGCCAGAGAAGTCACCGGTGAGTGCGCCGGATTCCATGGCGAGTGTCACGCCAAGATCCAGATCGGACGCTTCCGGGCGGAAAATGATCGCCGCGTCCATCAGTCCCGCAGAAACCCGTGCAATGTCCAGAACCACGCAGCCGGATGTGCGGAACATGCCGGAATCCCGTGCCAGTACAGCGGCCATTTCGCCCCAGAGCATCGGATCCTCGCTCTTGCGGGCCTGGTCCAGCAGGTTGGTGGCGATGGCTGCTTTCTCTGGCAGTTTGATTTCAGAAGCGCGAACCCGGCGACTGTTCAGGGCAGCACCATGGCCACGGCTGGCGGAGTACTCTTCGCCAGTGACAGGGTTCACCAGGAGCAGGTTTTCAGTGCGGTTATTCTTCTTCTGGGACAGAGCCAGAGCGAACTCGGGAATGCCTCGCAGGAAATTCTCACGGCCCAGAACAGGGAAAATATGCCAGCTTTTCTCGCTGGTTCCGGCATTCGCTTCGTTCAGAGGCGCGATGCTGTGGTCCTTGTAGGCCTTTTCAAGCTGTTCAGCAAAATTATCGTATATAGATTGCTCAACCCGCTCCAGTTGACGACGGCGTTCGGAGTCGTCCTTGCCGGTGGGTTCCTGGCGCTCGAAATGGGCTTTCAGATAATCGGACCCCTGACGCGCGACGCGCAGGGCCATTTTAATAGCTGGTTGCATCTGAGTGTTCATTATCCGGGTGTGTGAAGGCCGGCTATGATAGCAAAAGATCACCCCGCTTGTATGTTTTTTGACTCAGCAATAGCACGGATAATCAGAGGTTACGGGTTCTCCGGAGGGGCAGGAAGGGGGTGCTTTCTGCTATCATTAGCGCCCTGATTAATAACCTTGGACCTGCTTAACATGCACAAAAGCGCACTTCCACAGGAAGGGACGGAGACATTTAAGGATCAGATCCGGATCATTCTGGTTGAGACCTCCCATTCGGGCAACATTGGTGCTGTTGCTCGCGCCATGAAAAACATGGGGCTGGGAAATCTCTGGCTGGTCAATCCGTCTTCCTTTCCGGATGAGGCGTCGTATGCCAGAGCTGCGGGTGCCTCAGATGTGCTGGACAGTGCCCGGGTGGTTTCCTCGCTGGATGAAGCCCTGGCCGAGTGTGTGCTGGTTATGGGTACCAGCGCCAGAGGAAGAAAAGTGCCCTGGCCTGTTTGTGCGCCGCCTGAGGCCGCGGCCGCAGCCGCCAGCCACGCAGAGGATGGCCCGGTTGCCCTGGTGTTCGGACGCGAGAACCACGGTCTCAGCAATGATGAGCTGCAGCGTTGCCATTATCACATTCATATTCCGTCTAATCCCGATTACAGCTCTCTTAACCTTGCCATGGCGGTACAGGTCATGTGCTATGAATTGCGGATGTATTATCTGCGTAGCCTTGAAGGGGGTGAAGGGAGCCCATACCTAAAGTCGATGACGAAGCCGGGTGATGAGGGCTGGGACGTGCCGCCTGCCAAAGTGCAGGACGTGGAAGGGTTTTTTGGCCACCTCGAGCAGGTGCTGACAGATGTTGACTTCCATCGACGGGAGAACCCCAGGCAGCTGATGACACGCTTGCGGCGGTTGTTCCAGCGAGCCAGACTGGACCAGATGGAAATAAATATTCTCCGGGGAATTCTCACTGCCGTACAAAAGGCGGCAGGCACGCAGAATAATAGCAAATCAACCGAGGCCGACACTGCGGCGACGAAACAGGACAATGGCCATGTTTGAGCGTTTGCGGGAAGACATTAACAGCGTGTTCCACCGGGATCCTGCGGCCAGGAATACCTTTGAGGTTCTTACCAATTACCCGGGGCTGCATGCTCTGCTTTTTCACCGATTTTCCCACTGGTTGTGGAATCTCGGTCTGAAGTGGCTGGCTCGCACCATTTCGACGATCGCCCGTTGGCTGACCGGGATCGAGATTCACCCGGGGGCAACTATTGGTCGTCGTTTTTTCATTGACCACGGCATGGGTGTCGTCGTTGGCGAAACCACGGTGATTGGCGATGACGTTACGCTTTATCAGGGCGTAACCCTTGGCGGAACCAGCTGGAACAAAGGCAAGCGACATCCTACGATCGGAAACAGTGTGGTGGTTGGTGCCGGAGCCAAGATTCTCGGTCCCTTTGAAGTAGGCGAAGGCGCCAAGATCGGTTCCAACTCGGTGGTCACCAAGGCTGTGCCGGCGGGTGCAACGGTGGTGGGCATTCCCGGTCGTGTCATCGTCAAGCGCCAGGGCGAGGATGATTCGCGCCGGAAAGAGATGGAAGAGCGCATGGGCTTCGACGCCTATGGGGTAACGGAAGAAATGCCGGATCCTGTGGCGCGGGCCATGCGTTCGTTGCTTGATCACATGCATGCGGTGGACGACCGCATCGAGAATATGTGCAAGGCGCTTCGCAAGGTTAACAGTGAATACCAGAACGGAGAGTTGCCGCCACTGCAGGAGGAGGACTTTGATTGCGTCCGCGACGACGATGAGGTGGGTCGCTGAATACTTGACTGAAATGGTTGGTCAATTCATACTCTGCTTTGCATTTATGAGATTCAATCCCGTCACGGGGCTGACATTATGAAGTTGACCACCAAAGGCCGCTATGCCGTTACGGCAATGCTTGATCTGGCTCTGCACGGAGATCAGGGGCCGGTGAGTCTTGCCGATATTTCGGCTCGTCAGGAAATCTCACTGTCCTACCTGGAACAGCTTTTCTCCCGTCTCCGCCGCCAGAAGCTGGTCGTCAGCATTCGTGGTCCCGGCGGTGGTTACAGGCTCAGTCGTCCGGCGGCAGATCTGTACATCGCGGAAGTTGTCGATGCCGTCAGCGAATCGCTGGACACTACCCGGTGTGGCAATAAAGGCGATTGCCAGAATGGCGAGAAATGCCTGACCCACCACCTCTGGTCTGATCTGAGCGATCAGATTCATCAGTTTCTGAGCGAGATCAGCCTCGGGGATCTGATGAGAAAACACGAAATTCGCCAGGTTGCGGATCGGCAGAATCGCCGCCAGTCCGACAACGGCTCTGAAACCATCAACACCGAACGCCTGTCTGATCAGGCGCCGGCCTGATACCAAAAAGTTCCTGGAATCCATGAAAAAGCCCGTTTATATGGACTACGCGGCCACCACGCCCGTTGATCCTGCCGTTGCCGATGAAATGATGAAGTACCTCACGCTGGATGGCGTTTTCGGCAATCCTGCATCCCGCACGCACGCTTACGGCTGGCAGGCGGAAGCCTCTGTGGAAGCCGCACGCAAGCAGGTTGCCGCGCTGATTCATGCCGATCCCCGTGAAATTGTCTGGACGTCAGGAGCCACAGAGTCGGATAACCTGGCTATCAAGGGCGCTGTTGCCGGCCGCAAGGATGCTCACGTTGTTACCTCGAAGATTGAGCACAAGGCGGTCGTGGATACCTGCAAATGGCTGGAGCGCGAGGGCACGGAAGTGACCTGGCTGGATCCCGCCGCCGATGGAACGATCAGCTGTGATCAGGTTCTGGGCGCACTCAGGGACAATACCGTGCTGGTCAGCCTGATGCTGGTGAATAATGAGCTGGGAACCGTCACGGATATTGCTTCCATTGGTACCGAATTGCGTAAACGGGGCATTCTTTTTCACGTTGACGCTGCCCAGGCCGCCGGCAAGATGGCGGTTGATGTTACCTCCATGCCGGTGGATCTGCTGGCGCTTTCCGGACACAAGGTCTACGGGCCGAAAGGTGTTGGTGCCCTCTACGTGAGACGCTCTCCTGACGTTCGCATTGAGGCCCAGATTCATGGTGGCGGGCACGAGAGAGGAATGCGGTCCGGAACCCTGCCCACTCATCAGATCGTTGGAATGGGAAAGGCCTTCGCCATTGCCCGGGCCGCGCTTGAGGAAGAAAGCAGGAAGCTGGAAGCACTCCGGGAGTCGTTCCTTGCTGGTCTGCACTCCCTCGATGGCGTCAGTCTCAATGGCAGCGAGGGCCAGAGAGTTCCCGGTATTCTGAATCTTTCCTTTGACGGCGTAGACGCGGAATCCCTGATGTTGGGATTGCGAGATCTGGCCGTATCCTCCGGCTCCGCCTGCGCATCGGCTACGGTAGAGCCCTCCTACGTTCTTCGTGGTATTGGTCTGAACGATGAGCAGGCCCATCGGGCGTTGCGCTTTTCCCTGGGGCGTTACACCACAGATGAAGAAGTGGCCTTTGCAAGTTCGCAAATAGTTGATGTTGTTAGCCGCCTCCGTGCAGTGCGGTAGGAAGTTTGCCCCGGACTGCGTATAATCGCAGGCCAGAATTTTTACCATCCACAAACTGGAGAAAGACCATGGCAACTGAGCGCACGCTCTCCATTATCAAGCCCGACGCCGTAGCGAAGAACGTGATTGGCGAAATTTACAGCCGCTTCGAGAAAGCTGGCCTGAACATTGTTGCGGCCAAAATGATGCACCTGACCCAGGAGCAGGCAGAAGGCTTCTATGCAGAGCACAAAGAGCGTCCGTTCTTTAACGATCTGGTTGCTTTCATGACCTCCGGCCCTGTGGTTGTCCAGGTTCTGGAAGGCGAGGGCGCCATCCTGAAAAACCGTGATCTGATGGGCGCGACTAACCCGAAGGAAGCCGACGCTGGTACCATCCGTGCGGATTTCGCGTCTTCCATCGATGCCAATGCCGTTCACGGCTCTGATTCCGCAGCTTCCGCAGAGCGCGAAATCGCTTATTTTTTCAATGACAACGAGATCTGCCCGCGGGGCTGATTGCGTTGATCGGAGGCGATCATCCGGTCGCCTTCGAATTGGTTATTTGATCGAGGTTATGAAATGACAGCGGCCGCTGAAAAAACCAATCTGCTGGGGATGCCGAAAGCAAAGCTCGAAGCTTTCTTTGAATCCCTCGGAGAGAAGCGCTTTCGTGCCACCCAGATCCTGCAGTGGATCCATCAGCGTGGCGTGGATGACTTCGATCAAATGACCAATGTCAGCAAGTCGCTGCGGGAGAAGCTCAAGCAGGTCGCCGAGATTCGCGGCCCTGAGGTGGTTTACGACGAAACCTCCAAGGACGGAACCCGCAAGTGGGTGATGCGCATGGACAACGGTAACAGCGTTGAGACCGTGCTCATTCCCGACGGCGAGCGTGGCACCCTGTGTGTCTCCTCCCAGATTGGCTGCAGCCTTGATTGTACCTTCTGCTCCACTGGCAAGCGCGGGTTTAACCGCAATCTGACCGCTGCCGAGGTTATCGGGCAGGTGTGGGTTGCCCGCAAGGCTTTCATGCCGTTCGAGCCTGGCCCCGATCGCCCGATCACCAACGTGGTGATGATGGGTATGGGCGAGCCGCTGCTCAACTTCGACAATGTTGTGGATGCCATGAACCTGATGATGGAAGACCTGGCCTACGGTATCTCCAAGCGTCGGGTTACCCTCAGCACGTCAGGTGTTGTGCCGGCGCTGGATCGCCTGGCGGAAGTTACCGATGTTTCACTGGCCATCTCGCTTCATGCCCCGAATGATGAACTGCGTAACAAACTGGTTCCGTTGAATAAAAAGTACCCGATTGCCGAATTGCTGGCCGCGACCAAGCGCTACTTCGCCCGGCTGCCGGACAAGCGCAAGGCGACAATCGAGTACACCGTCATTGAGGGAATGAACGATCAGCCGGAACATGCCCGTGAGCTTGCGGTGCTGTTGCGGGATTTGCCATGCAAGATCAATCTGATTCCCTTTAACCCGTTCCCGGAGAGCGATTTCCGGAGACCGAGCATGAACGCGACACGTCGGTTCCAGGCCGTCCTGAACGAAGCAGGATATATTGCCACCATCAGGACTACCCGGGGTGACGATATTGATGCCGCCTGCGGTCAGTTGGTGGGCCGGGTTGAGGACAGAACTCGCCGGAGCCAGAGATACATTCAGGTTCAGCAGGTGAATCCCTGAGCCAGGAACGTCTTGCAGCCCAATCGAGGAAGGGGACACCCGTGATAACAAGACCAGCAAACCGACGTTTTTCCGTGTTGGCCGTTATGTTGCTGACCCTGCTGGTTACAGGTTGCGTTACCACCACTGACAGTCGGTTTTCACGGGAAGCGGATCGACAGCAAGCTCTCGATAACTATGTGAAACTTGCTACCGCCTATATCGGTCAGGGCAACCTTGAGCGTGCGCGTCATCACCTCGACAGGGCGTTGAAGCTGGATTCAGATGACCCGGGTGCAAGGGCCGCTATGGGCCTTGTCTATAACGCCGAGGGCGAGCCAGAGCTGGCCGAGCGTAATTTCAAACAGGCCATTTCCGAGGATCCGGGCTACACCAGGGCGCGGGTCTACTACGGGGCCTTTCTGTTCGGCCAGAATCGGATGGAAGACGCTCGTGACCAATTCCGTGCTGCGTCCCGGGATACGGGTTATCAGGACCGTGGCTCTGTGTTCTTTAATCTGGGCATGACCCAGGAACGACTCGGAGAGATGGACGCTGCAACCACATCCTATCGTCGGGCGGTGGAGCTGACACGGGGCGATGCCCGCTCCCTGCTGGCGCTTTCACGGGTGTCCGTTGAAACCGGCAATTACGACGATGCGGCCCGCTACTATTCACGCCTGATTTCCCTGATGCAAAGGAATCAGCGCCTGGTTCACTCACCGGAGAGCCTTCTGACCGGCATCCGTATTGCGCGCTATTACAGTGATGAAAACCAGGAAGCGAGTCTTGCGCTTCAGCTAAGAAACAAATTTCCGGAGTCAGTCGAATACCAACAATATAAGGTGCTGATTTCTAATGGTAACTGAAGAAAACTCACAGCCAGCAATGAAGGCGCCCGTTGGGCAGCAGCTTCAGAAGGCACGGGAGAAGGCCGGTTTGAGTACTGGCGATGTCGCCGCAGCGCAGCATTTGCGCCCCTCGGTTATTCAGGCGATAGAGTCAGGAGATTACAGCCAGATTGACAGTGAACTCTTTCTGAAAGGATATGTCAGGGCTTATGCAAAACAGGTTGGACTGGATGCGGATTCGGTCATTGCCGATCTGGATCAGGAACTGGAGCCAATCCGGCAACAACGAGAGCAGGAGCAGGAAGCCAATCCCCTGGTCGATATCGAGCGGCGCAGACGGCGAAAGCGCCAGCTGGCCAAGGCTCTGTTTTTTCTCGTGGTTGTGGGCATTGCCGGTTATCTGGCCTTTACCTTCCTGGTGCCTGAACAGGATGGAGCACCCTCCGAGGCGGTAACAGAGCCTGAGGCAGCGCCTGAAGATCAGGATGAAACCGGGGATTCGGCCGCATCGTCCGAACCTGAACGCTCCGAGGCTGAAGTGGTGGCGAGAGATGAAGAGCCGGAGCCTACGGTCATGGAATCTGAGCCGGTGGCAACTGAGCAGGGGGAACCGGTGGTGGAGTCAATTGAACCGGATGCTGGCGAGGCTCAGGCCCCAATTGAGACGGCAGGGGTTGAAGAGAGCCGGTCGGAGGTGACCGAGCAGATTCCGGCGGTTGTTCAGACTACCGAGCCGGTGCTTGAAAATCCGAACGGGCTGTCTGACATGGCGGATACCGGTCGGCTTCAGATCCGTTTCAGCAATGATTGCTGGGTGCAGGTCAGCGATGCCGAGGGCAACCGGCTCGTGAATTCGCTTCAGCAGGACGGAGATCAAATTGATGTTGCCGGGCCTGCACCACTGCGGGTCGTTATTGGTGCCGTTGATGCGGTTGAATCCATTCGTTTTCAGGGTGAGCCTGTGGATATTGGCGGCTACCGGGTTGTCAACAACCGGTCAGAGTTTACCCTGACAATCTGAAACTTGATCAAATTTTCCATATCGGTCAGTAAGACATGAAACAGGATTCCCCGATTATCAGACGCAAATCCCGCCAGATCATGGTGGGCAACGTTCCTGTGGGTGGCGATGCGCCGATTGCGGTGCAGAGCATGACCAACACCAACACCTGCGACGTTGAGGCCACGGTTGGCCAGATTACGGCATTGCAGGAAGCGGGTGCGGACATCGTGCGTGTTTCTGTGCCGTCCATGGATGCTGCAGAGGCGTTCGGGAAGATTCGTGAGCAGGTATCCCTGCCGTTGGTCGCCGACATCCACTTCGATTACAAGATCGCCCTCAGGGTGGCTGAGCTGGGTGTCGACTGTCTTCGCATCAACCCGGGCAACATCGGCCGCGATGACCGCGTCAGTGCCGTTATCAGTGCGGCCCGGGACGGCAATATTCCAATTCGTATCGGTGTGAACGCCGGTTCCCTGGAGAAATCCCTGCAACGTAAATACGGTGAGCCCACCGCTGACGCGCTGGTGGAATCGGCCATGCGTCACATCGATATCCTCGATCATCATGATTTCCAGGATTTCAAGGTCAGCCTGAAAGCGTCCGAAGTGTTCATGACGGTGGATGCCTACCGCAAGATTGCCCAGCAGATTGAGCAGCCGCTGCATCTGGGCATCACCGAGGCCGGTGGTCTGCGCTCGGGCACGGTCAAGTCTTCCATCGGTCTTGGCATGCTGCTGATGGATGGCATCGGTGACACCATCCGGGTATCGCTCGCGGCGGATCCGGTGCAGGAAATCAAGGTGGGTTTCGATATCCTCAAGAGCCTTCGGCTGCGCAGTCGCGGTATCAACTTTATCGCCTGTCCCAGCTGTTCCCGGCAGAATTTCGATGTCATCCAGACCATGAATGATCTGGAGGCACGGCTTGAGGATGTGAACGATTCTCTGGACGTGGCGATTATCGGCTGCATCGTTAACGGGCCGGGCGAAGCCAAGGTTGCGGATCTTGGGCTTACCGGTGGTAGCCCCAGAAACCTTTTTTATTCGGCGGGCAAACCTGATCAGAAGTTGGACAACGCCACGCTGACTGACGATCTGGAACGCCTGATTCGCGAGGAAGTGGCACGTCGCAAGGAACAGGAAGACTCGATTATTGCCCGTTCGGACAACTGATCGTTTCCATTCCCGGGCATAACCATCCAGAAAGAGTTAAGGGTTAACATTGGCAAAGATTCAGGCAATTCGCGGGATGAACGATATCCTGCCGGAGCAGACGCCCCTGTGGCAGTTTGTGGAGTTCACGGTTCGCAAGGTACTGGCCCAGTACGGCTACCAGGAAATCCGCATGCCGATTGTGGAGCAGACGGAGCTGTTCAAGCGTTCGATTGGTGAAGTCACCGACATTGTCGAAAAGGAAATGTACACCTTTGAGGACCGCAACGCGGACAGCCTGACGCTGCGCCCTGAGGGTACGGCGGGCTGTGTTCGGGCGGCCGAGGAACATGGCCTGCTGTTCAACCAGACCCGACGGCTCTGGTACACCGGGCCCATGTTCCGCCATGAGCGGCCGCAAAAAGGCCGGTACCGCCAGTTCCACCAGATCGGTGTGGAGTGCTTTGGCATGAGCGGTCCGGACATTGATGCCGAGTTGTTGATACTGACCGCAAGACTCTGGAAAGAGCTGGGGCTCGCTGAGCATACCCGTCTGGAACTCAATTCCATTGGAACCTCCGAATCCCGACGGGTTTACCGTACGGCCCTTGTCGAGTATCTGAGCCAGTTCAAGTCAGACCTGGATGCAGACAGTCAGCGTCGCCTGGAGTCCAACCCCCTGCGCATTCTGGACAGCAAGGATCCCTCCACCCGCAAGATCCTGGAAGACGCTCCCAGCCTCGACGATTATCTCGATGACGAGTCACGTGAGCATTTCGACCGACTGAAAACACTGCTGGATGCCGCTGGCGTGAAATATTCTGTGAATCCGGCCCTGGTCCGCGGACTGGATTATTACGGTAGAACCGTTTTTGAATGGATAACCGACAGTCTCGGCGCCCAGGGCACTGTATGCGCCGGCGGCCGGTATGATGGTCTGGTGGAACAGCTTGGCGGCAAGCCGACGTTCGCGGTTGGGTTTGCAATGGGCCTGGAGCGCCTTATCCTGCTGCTGGAGACGCTTGAACTGGTTCCGGATTACGTGAACAGTAACGCCGATGTTTACGTGACAGCGATGGGCGACGCGTCGCTGGCGCCAGCTTTGGTGCTGGCCGAAAAATTGCGTGCAGCATTGCCGGATCGGGTAATTGTTTCCCATTGTGGCGGCGGTAGCTTCAAGAGCCAGATGAAAAAGGCTGACCGGAGTGGCGCCAGGTATGCGGTGATTCTGGGTGAGAACGAAGTGGCCAGGGGTACCGCAGGGGTGAAGCCGTTACGAGCTGATGAGCCCCAGACCGAAGTTGCCCAGGACGAACTTGCTGCCATCCTGGCAACGTCGCTGGCGAGCTGAATCTGACAAAGATTATTGAGATAAAAGCAAAAATTCAACGATAGGAGTCCCCATGGCAGAGTTGCGCACCGAAGAAGAACAGGTCCAGGCGATCAAGGACTGGTGGAAGAAAAACGGCAGTTCTCTGCTAATCGGCATTGGTGCAGCCCTGGCCATTGTGTTCGGCTGGCAGGCTTGGCAGAACCATCAGGCGCAGCAGCGCACCGAGGCAGCCAACCAGTTTGCCAACCTCCTCAACGCCTTCAGCGATCAGACTGATGAAACCAGCGGCGAGACCGTCGCTTTCGTAGCGCAGACCTTGAGGGAAGACTACACGGATAGCGCCTATGCGGTTTACGGTAACCTGATCCTCGCACGCCAGCAGTTGATGCAGGAGGGCAACGCCGAAGCCGCCATTGATTCCCTGAAATGGGCATTGGGAAAAACCGGGGAGCATGAGGCACTGGCGCTTGTGGTCCGTAATCGTCTGGCTCGCGCACAATTCTCCGCAGGCCAGTACGAAGATGCTCTGGCCACCATCGAGGGCGCCGGTGGTGCCGATGCGTTTGATGCCATGTACTCCGAGCTCCGTGGCGATATCCTGTTGGCGCAGGGCGACCGGGAGGGCGCACGTGAGGCCTATCTCGCCGCCCGTGAACAGAGCCAGCAGGGTCGCAGCGGTATTCTTGAACTGAAACTTGCAGACCTTGGTGTCGGGGAGGATGCCTGATGCCGGTTCTCCGCGACAGCATCTCAAAACGCGGACTTTTCCTGGGGCTGGCTCTTCTGGCCGCACTTTCCGGCTGTAGCGCGACCGATACGTTCGAACAACCTGCTACGGTTCCCGAGATTGAGGCGTCCGCCGAATTCAAGAGAGTCTGGAGCATGTCCGTGGGCGACGGTCATGATGGTGATTTTCTCTACCTGGCACCCCTGAATACCGGTGATCTGATCTACGCCGCATCGGCGGATGGTGAGCTTTATGCCGTGGCATCAGATTCCGGCAAGGTTATCTGGGAATCTGAATTTGAAGAGCGCATCTTCTCAGGCCTCGGTGGCGATGGGCAGAACCTCTACCTGACCACCGAGAACGCCGATCTGGTGGCCCTTTCCCGTGAGGACGGCTCCGAGCTGTGGCGCCAGTCTCTGCCGACGGAAGTACTGTCGTCGCCTCAGTCCAACGGCTCCCTGGTGGTGGCCCACACGACCGACGGCAAAGTGTTGGGTTTCAGTGCTACCGATGGTGAGAAACTTTGGCAGTACGACGGTACGGTTCCGGTTCTTTCCATGAGGGCTGCTGCGACGCCGCTGGTCGGTGGAGACGTAGTCATTGCCTCCTTTGCCAGTGGCAAACTGATCGCTCTGGCGGCAGCCTCAGGGCAGCCCATGTGGCAGTATGAAGTGGGCCAGCCTCAGGGCCGCACCGAGCTGGAAAGGCTGGTTGACGTGACGGGCCAACCTCTGGTCATTGAGACCGCCGTCATGGTGGTTGGCTATCAGGGCAAACTTGCCCTCGTGGATATTCGTACCGGGCAGGAGATCTGGAGCCGGCAGGCATCCAGCCTCTATTCCCCGATGATTGGTGGCGGCGAGATCTATCTGGCCTCGGCCAATGGCGACATTGTTGCTCTGAGAGGCTCTGATCGTCGGGAAGTCTGGACCCAGGATCGTCTTGCCTGGCGGCAGCTGACCCAGCCAATGGTTTATGAAGGCTATCTGGTGGTCGGCGATTTCGAAGGCTACCTGCATGTCATTGACCGTGAGGATGGCAAGCTGGTTGGCCAGCTGGAGTTCGACGATGAGGGTATCCGCGTACCGGCACAGCGCCTCGCCAATGGTAACCTGCTGGTTTTTGGCAACAGCGGAAAGATGGCCGTATTCCAGGTTAAGCCGCAGGATTGATCCCCCATTATGACCCCAGTTATTGCCCTTGTCGGACGCCCTAACGTCGGCAAATCGACATTATTTAATCAGATGACCCGTTCCAGGGATGCCCTGGTTGCGGACTTTCCGGGGCTTACCCGTGACCGCAAATACGGTGAGGGCAGCTACGAGGGCCAGCGCTTCATCGTCATAGACACCGGCGGTCTTACCGGTGACGAGCAGGGCCTTGATCTTGAAATGGCCCGGCAGTCCATGCAGGCGGTAGAAGAGGCTGACATCGTACTTTTCCTGGTGGACGGTCGTGCCGGCCTGACCGCAGGCGATGAACTCATTGCAGACAGTCTTCGTCGGTCCGGCAAGCAGGCCCATC
>CAZFQI010000025.1:21824-35758 GCA_964520755.1 uncultured Marinobacter sp.
GCAGGCGATGAACTCATTGCAGACAGTCTTCGTCGGTCCGGCAAGCAGGCCCATCTGGTTGTGAACAAGACCGACGGCCAGGATCCGGACATTGCGGCGTCCGATTTTTACAGTCTTGGCTTTGAATCCACTTTCCTTATTGCTGCTTCCCATAATCGCGGGATCCGGTCGATGCTGGAAATCCTGTTGCCCTCCGAGGAAGAACGGGAAGAAGAGGATCGGGCAGATCGTTATCCCGGTATCCGTATCGGGATAGTCGGCCGACCGAACGTGGGCAAGTCCACCCTTGTCAACCGCATGCTCGGTGAAGAGCGCGTTGTGGTTTACGACATGCCGGGCACTACCCGGGATAGCGTTTATATCCCCTACGAACGTCAGGGCAGTCAGTACACGCTGATTGATACCGCCGGTGTCCGTCGCCGCAAGAATGTCAGCGAAGTGGTCGAGAAGTTCTCGATCATCAAGACGCTGCAGGCGATTGATGATGCCCACGTGGTGATTCTGGTCATTGATGCCCGGGAAGGGCTGGTGGACCAGGATCTTCACCTGATCGGTTTTGTCCTGGATGCTGGCCGTTCACTGGTCATTGCAGTGAACAAGTGGGATGGCATGGACCCCGAGGACCGTTCCCGGGTAAAAGAGCAGGTACAGCGTCGTCTGGATTTCCTGGATTACGCCGACAAGCACTATATCTCGGCGTTGCACGGCTCCGGCGTTGGCGTGATGTATGAATCGGTTCAGGCGTGCTATGAGTCCGCCATGGCCAAGTGGCCCACCAACCGCCTGACTGCGATTCTGCAGGATGCCATTGCCCAGCATCAGCCGCCGATGGTACACGGGCGTCGGATCAAACTGCGATACGCTCACCAGGGCGGTTCCAATCCCCCGGTGATCGTGGTTCACGGCAACCAGGTGGATTCATTGCCGGGCGCTTACAAGCGCTATCTGGAGAATACCTTCCGTAAGGTTCTCAAGGTAACCGGGTCACCGATCCGTTTTGAATTCAAATCAGGCGAGAATCCCTTTGCTGGCAAAGTGGATCGTCTGACGCCGCGTCAGAAGGTCAAGAAGGACAACGACGAGAAACAGGGTCGCCGTCCGAAGAAACAGCGTCAGAAGAGCCTCAAGCGCTGATTTCGCGGCCGGGCACGGAGCAGGTGGCTCAGCCCGGCCCGGCGCTTTCCACCTGCTTTGCCTGAACCGCGGTCAAAGCGACGGTAAACACAATATCCTCCACCAGTGCCCCCCGGGAAAGATCGTTGACCGGCTTTCGCAGACCCTGCAGCATTGGCCCGATACTGACAACGTTGGCGCTGCGCTGAACTGCCTTGTAGGTGGTGTTGCCGGTATTGAGATCCGGGAATACGAATACCGTGGCTTTACCTGCAACCTTGCTGTCCGGCGCCTTGCTCCTGGCCACGCTATCGATGGCCGCAGCATCGTACTGAAGCGGCCCGTCGATCAGAAGATCCGGCCTGCGCTCACGAGCTATCCTCGTGGCTTCTCTGACCTTATCAACATCCTGACCACTGCCTGACTCACCGGTGCTGTAGCTGATCATGGCGACCAGTGGCTCAATTCCGAAGGCTTCTGCCGATTCCGCGCTCTGGATAGCAATGTCTGCCAGCTCCTGGGCATCAGGATCCGGATTAATAGCGCAGTCCCCATAGACCACCACCTGTTGTGGAAGCAGCATGAAGAACACTGATGACACAACCCTGGCATGATCGTGAGTCTTGATCAGCTGAAGGGCAGGACGAACGGTATTGGCGGTTGTGTGAATGGCGCCAGACACCAGTCCGTCGGCCTCATCCAGAGCCACCATCATGGTGCCCAGAACTACGTTGTCTTCGAGCATGGCTTCGGCCATGTCCGGTGTCAGGCCCTTGTTCTTGCGCAGTTCCACCATGGGGCCGACATAGCGCTGGCGCACCTCTGAAGGATCGATGATTTCGATATCCTCCGGCAGTTCGAGATCCTGGGAATCCGCAACTCGTCGAATCTCCGATGCATTACCGATGAGGACACATCGTGCCAGCTTGCGCTGGTGACAGATGATGGCTGCCTGTACCGTCCTTGGTTCGCTGCCCTCGGGGAGCACGATCCGTTTGTCCGCTGCGCGGGCGCGTTCCGACAGTTGATACCGGAAAGCCGGCGGCGAGAGCCGGTCCTGCCTCGCGACCTTGAGGTGTTGCTGCAACCAGTCTGTGTCTATGCGGGTAGCAACCGCCTCCATCGCCTTTTCGATTCGGTTGGGGTCATCAATGGGAATGGCTGATGAGAGGTTGGCCAGCATGTGGGCTGTCTCATAGGTATTGGCATCGGAACCGATCACCGGCAGACCGGTCTCAAGCGCCCGGTGGCAGAGGTCAATCACACGCTGGTCTGGCATCAGGCCGCCGGTGAGCATCAGGCCGGCCAGGGGTACTCCGTTCAGAGCGGCAACTGCGGTGGTGACCACAATGTCTTCCCGGTCGCCGGGCGTTACCAGCAAAGTGCCCGGTCTGAGGGTCTCGGTCATGTTGCGAATGCTTCGGGCGCACACCGATACCTTCTGCACCCTTCGGGAATGCATCTGACCCTCGCTGAGAACCGGAAGTCCCAGTTCCCTTGCGATGTCGGAAACCCGGGGTGCGAGCAGTTCCGGCTGCCAGGGGATTTCTGCAATCAGGCGAAACCGGCCTTCGCTGAATACTTTGCACTGGCTCCGGTAATCAATGCCGGCCGGGGCAGGGTGGCTGTTCCTGGAGCGCGGTTCTAATCCGGACTGTTCTGGTTCTCCGACCTTGTTCAGGATAACGCCAATGACATCCGGGTCGCTCGGGCTTGCAAACAGACGGGATGAGAAATCCAGTTCCTCATCCACTTGCCGCGCTTCCAGGTTTTTCGGTGTGCTGACCAGGATGACCTCAGAACCCAGGTTGCGGGCAACCTCCACGTTCAGCCTGGCGATATAGGCTTCACTGCGGTCCGGTACCAGGCCTTCGATGATCACCACGTCCACGTCTCGGGCAACCTTCTGGTATTCGCCCACTACGGTCTCCAGCAGGTAATCGGACTTGCCCTTGTTCAATAGCTGCTGGGCCTCCTTGAGCGCAATCGGGTCCGGTGGATTCAGATGGCTGCTGGCCCGCACAAAAGCCACGGAGGAATCCTGCCCGGCATTGTGCATGGACTCGGCGCGGTGGACAGACTGGCAGAAGGGTTTGTAAAAGCCGACACTGACGCCCACTCGTTCAAGGGCGCGCAACAGCCCCAGGCACACGGAGGTGAGCCCGGAATCCAAGGATGTCGGTGCAATAAAGAGACTCTTTGCCATGTTCGGTAATCCTGATTATGCGAGTGGGTCAGGCCGGATGTGCGGCGCCGGCAAGCCGTGAAGCTTCCCTGGCAATGACCAGTTCCTCGTTGGTGGGGATCACCAATACCGGGAATCTGGAGTCGGGGCTTTCGATCCGGCCGTCGCTGAATTCGCCATGATGCTTGTTGAGGTCCGGGCTGAGTTCAAATCCCATGAGCTTGAGGTGGTTGATGGTTTCCGCTCTGATCCGGGCGCTGTTTTCCCCGATGCCGCCTGTGAAAACCAGTGCGTCCAGGTGGCTGAGGGATGCCATCATGGCCCCAACGTAACGGGCCAGGCGGAAGCAGAACACATCAATGGCGGTTTGGGATGGCCCATGACCATGGTCCGCGAGCTCACAGAGCGAACGCATGTCGTTGGTCTGTCCGGACAGGCCTAGGAGGCCACTTTCCTGGTTAAGGACGCGGTGCACCTCGTCCGCGGCGATGCCCTTGCTGCGGAGAAAGTCAAAAAGGCCAGGATCTACATCGCCGCTGCGGGTTCCCATCACCAGGCCTTCCAACGGCGTAAGACCCATGCTGGTATCGACACTGATCCCGTCCCGGATGGCGGCAATACTGCATCCGTTTCCCAGGTGGGCCGAGATGACCGAGGTGGTTGCGGGTGTTTTTCCCAACAGACGGGCAGCTTCAGCGGCCATGAAGGCATGACTGGTGCCGTGGAAGCCATAACGGCGAATTCCCCACTCTCGATACCAGGCCTCCGGCAGGGCATAGAGGAATGCCCTTTTGGGCAGGGTCTGGTGAAAGGCGGTGTCGAAAACGGCAGTCTGGGGGACACCGGGAAACAGGGCCAGGGTTGCGCGAATACCGGACAGATTGACCGGATTGTGCAGTGGGGCAAGACCCGCGCAGTCCTCAATGGCTTCAATGACATCGTCATCAAGCAGTACAGCTTCACGGAAAGTCTCACCGCCATGAACGACCCGGTGACCAACGGCCCTCGGGGCGGACGCCATCAATCCCTGATCCCGGAATGCCGTAACGAGCGTATTCAGCGCCTGGTCGTGGCTGGCACCGGGATCCAGTGGAATGGTTCCTTCCCGGCCTTCAACGTGGGAAAAGGCGTCGTTTTGGCCGAGGCGCTCGGCGAGAGCCGACGCCAGCTTTCTGTGTTGGCTATCGAACAAGGCGAGTTTCAGGGATGAGCTGCCGCAGTTCACGACAAGTAAGGTGTCTTCCATGGGAGTGAGGTTCCAAGGGTTTTGAATCTATACCCGGTCATTGCTTGCCAGCCAGGCATCGAAATCCGGTGCCGGCAGGGGGCGGCTGTAGAAGTAACCCTGAGAGAAGTCGCATCCTTCCTTTTTCAGGAAGTGGGTCTGAGCCTCTTCTTCCACTCCTTCAGCGATCACCCGCAGGCCCAGGCTGTGGGCCATGTTGATGATGGCCCGCACCAGTGAAGCATCATCAGGTTCCTTCATGACATCCTGAACAAACGATTTATCGATCTTCAGAGTATCAAACGGGTAGCTCTTCAGATAGCTGAGGGCAGAGTAGCCGGTACCAAAATCGTCTACTGACAGCCGGATCCCGGCCTTGTCGAGCTGGCGCAGGATTTCGGCGGTTTCAATGGAGTTGTCCAGAATCAGTCTTTCGGTAATTTCAAGTTCCAGCTGTTCCGGTGCCAGACCGCTGGTAGATAGGGCGTGCATCACGGCCTCGGTAAAGCCCGGATCCCGGAACTGGCGTGGGGACACGTTTACGGAAATACCTATGTCTTTTCCGATGGCCTGTTTCCATCCCACGGCGGCCCGACAAGCCTCCTCAAGAACCCACTCGCCGATAGGCGTTATCAGGCCGGTTTCCTCGGCCAGGGGAATAAACCGATCAGGCATCACCATGCCCATGGCCGGGTTGTTCCAGCGCAGCAGTGCCTCGACAGAGGAAAGGGTGCCGGAATCGGTATCCACGATCGGCTGGAAATACAGTTCGAATTCCTTCAGCTCCAGAGCCCTGCGCAGGCTGGATTCCATCTTCAGGCGCTCGTGGGAGACCTCGGTCATTTCCGGGGCAAAATGGGCGAAGGAACTCTTGCCTTTGTGTTTGGCCTGGTACATGGCGGCATCGGCGTGCTGCAGCAGCGTGCCGCTGTTGTCAGAGTCCGTTGGGAAAATAGCGATGCCGATGCTCGTGGTAACGAACACCTCCTGCCCGTTAAGTATGTAGGGCGGTGAGAACGTTTTCAGGATACGCTCTGCCACCTGCGATGAAGCCTCCGGGCCGGTCAGGCCCGGCAGGATTACCAGGAACTCATCGCCCCCCAGCCGTGCAACGGTACTGGTGCCACGGAGGCAGCTGGAAATCCGACGGGCCGCTTCAATCAGCAGGTTGTCGCCGGCATCATGGCCGAGGGTGTCGTTTATGTGTTTGAAGTTGTCGAGATCCAGGAACATCACGCCCACAAGAGTGCTTTCCCGACGTGCCTGGGCCAGTGCCAGTTTCAGACGGTCAAGTGCCAGCATCCGGTTGGGTAGCCCGGTCAGGATGTCGTAGTTGGCCTGGCGCAAAAGCTGCTGTTCATAGCGTTTGCGGATGCTGATGTCTTCACCGAGGATGAGGTAACCGGTGGTGCCGCCGGATTCGTCCTTGATGGGGGTGACAATCAGTTGCTCCCAGAAGCGTTCACCATTGCGGCGCACGCTGTTCACTTCACCCTGCCAGACCCCGACGCGCTGCACCTGCAGGCGGATGGATTGCCACAGGTGTCGGCTTTCGCGGTTTTCAATATCGTTGTCGCCAAGTGCGCCAGGGTGCTTGCCAATGATCGACGCGGCCTCGTAGCCGGTTAACTGGGTGAATTTCTGGTTGGCAAATTCGATGCGCCACTGCCGGTCGCAGATCAGGACCGAGGAGGGGCTTTGTTCAATGGCTTTGGAAAACTTCCGGATTTCCGCGGCATCTTTCTGTTGCCGTTCCATATCGGCATTCAGTCGCTCGCGCATCTGGTTGATGGCTTCTGTAACCCGGCCCAGCTCGTCGTTCCGGTTGGATGGCGTGTTGGGTCTGTCCAGTGTTAGTGGCTCCGAGGTGGTTTGCAGCGAAAAGTCCCGGGCGTAATTCGCCATGGTAGTAAGATGGCGTGCCACGAAATGCTGGAATATCCAGATAATAAGGATCGAAACAAAGAACGTCTTCAGGAACTGGGTCAGGAGAATAACCCCCACCTTCCGCTTGAGCTCATCGTAGACGCGGTCCAGGTCTGCGGTCACTGTCAGCTCACCCAGTTTAAACATTTCATCGCCCTGATGAACGAGATTGAAACTGTGGGAGGTGGTTTTGGCGTCCCGCGGGATTTCTCCCATAACCAGCTCTGAATCGGGTTCGATTCTCAGCCGTAGATGAACCACATCGGGCAAACTGAGTATGCCTTCCATCTGGGTTTGCAGCAGTTTCTGGTCCAGGGCCCACAGACTGCGGGCCAGACTGGAAGCATAGCCGGATTCGACCACCTGCATCCGGTTGTCGATCTGTAAGAGGTCCTTTCGGTAATCGGAATAGATCTGGAGCGCTGAGGAGATCAATGTGAAGGCGGAGCTGAACAGAAGAATCCAGGCCAGCAGCCTGAAGGACAGGGGCGAGCCTGTGCGAAAACGTTGAAGACGCGTCGACAGTTTTGGCATGTCTTGAACTTCAGCCACCCAGACCGGTTAGGAGATCGGACACTTCCTTTGTTTCCGACTATAGCAGCAGTTTCTTTCAAATGCCTTGCAAATACAGGAAAAATCGAAGGAAATGTGTTGTGGTTCAGTATTTATGCGTACAGCCGGTCTGACAAATACGTTGACCTGGATCAATACCTTGCGGTGAGCCCGGGCGTAACCTGAGTTTAATCAAGTTAATTGCCGGAAGGAGAAACAACATGTATATGGACGCCGTCGTGATCGCGGGTATTGCTACTGTACTGCTGATGGTTGGCTTTTTCGTGGGTGTTGGCATTTTCGTAATGAAAGACCAGAAGGAGCACGGACATCAGGACAGGAAAGAAGGGAAGCACGGCCACAAGCCGGTCTGACAATGTCATTGGGAAACTAAGGTTTCCCTGACATTTCAAGGCAGAAAAATTGGCGTCCCCTAGGGGGTTCGAACCCCTGTTGCCGCCGTGAAAGGGCGGAGTCCTAGGCCACTAGACGAAGGGGACGCAACGTTTTCAACACCTTGCCTCGTCGAGGTGGCGCGTATATTAAGAAAGCTTCGAAACCCTGTCAACGTCTTTTTTGAAAAAAACTTTTCACCGGGGAGACCCCGGCGCAACGGATTGAGAGAGCGCCTGCTCAAGGTCTGGATACCGGAACTGGAAACCCTGGTTGCTCAGCTTTTCTGGAACAGCCTTTTGGCCAGTCAGAAGAAGCCGTGCCATTTCTCCCAGGGCAACCTTCAGCACCGGCGCCGGCGCCGGAAAAAGAGTGGGGCGGTGCAAAACCTTACCCAGGCTTCGGGTAAACTCTGCGTTGGTTGCAGGGTTCGGGCTCACTGCATTGAACGGGCCTGAGGCGCTCGGGGTTTCCATCATCCAGATAAGGGCGCCAACGACGTCGTCGCGGTGTACCCAGGGCATGTACTGCTTACCGCTTCCCAGACGCCCGCCAAGACCCAGCTTGAAGGGTAGAACCATGCGTTCAAGGAAACCTCCGTCAGGGCCTGCCACCACACCTGTTCGGGAGAAGCATACCCTCACGCCATCGTCGGCGAGGGGTTTGGCGGCGTTTTCCCAGTCGCGGCAAAGGCGATGGGTAAATTCATCGTTGGGGCTGGTATCTTCGGTTACGGTTGCAGCTCCCTGATCCCCATAGAAGCCAACAGCCGACCCAGAGACCAGCACCTCCGGTGCCTGTTCCCAACTGCGAATAACCTCCACCAGCGTTTCGGTTACACCTATCCGGCTGTCCCGCAGTTCCTGCTTGCGGGCTTCAGACCACCGTTTGTCTGCGATGCCTTCACCGGCGAGGTTGATAACAGCATCGTACCCAGGGTGGGCGCGAAGCTGCTGCAGGTCGCGGATTGCTTCGACGCGACCGCAACTGGACTTGACCGCTTCTGCAGGTTGCCGGCTGAAAACTGTGAGTTGATAATTCCGTGCCAGCAATTCACGGCACAGAACATGGCCGATAAATCCGGTACCGCCGGTAATCAGAATCCTTTTCGACATAATTGTTGCTCCTGTTGCGCAATGCCCGCCGGATCGGCTTTCAAAATGCCCGGTTCAGGCTGGCGTCTGTTCCAGTTGAAGCATAACAACATCCCGGATCGCCTGTCCCAGCAAAGGGTTTTCTCCAATTGGAGGCGCAAGTTGAATGGTTGCGCCATGGGCTTTTTCGAGTTCTTCGATCATAGCGGGAACGTCCTTGCGCAAGTGACGTCCGGCGGCAAGGAACAGGGGGATGATCGTGAAAACGGTGGCCCCTTCCGCAACACCTTCACTGATGACGGTGTCCATGGATGGTTCTGCGAGTTCCATGTAGGCAACCCGGGCGTTGTCGATGGACTTGAGGGTCGGCTCAGCGAGCGTTTCGAAGGTTTCACACCAGCGCTTGTCACTGCTGCCATGTGCCAACAGAATAATACGGGGACTCGTCATTGCCGCTCCTGGAGTAGTCAATTTGATAGGGCCTGTCGTAAATCCGAGGTGCCGCGCGTTGTCAGGGGCGGCAGTCTCTAAAGTAACAGGGTGACGCTGAATGTTCGATTGGAAAGAGATTCTGGATTTCTGGTTTGGTGAACTTGACGAAAATGGGTTGCCAGACAGCGACCATCGGAATAAATGGTTCCGGTCGGACCGCAAGTTCGATCAGGAGATACGCCGGCGTTTCCTGTCCATGGTGCTTTTCGCGTCTGAGCAGGGGTTGGACCACTGGCGCCGTGAAGCCGGTGGGATACTTGCCGAAATCATTCTGCTGGATCAGTTTTCCCGGAACATCTTCCGCGGCAGTGCCATGGCGTTTGATCAGGACCGTCAGTCCCGAAAACTCTGCCGGGAAGCCATGCAGAAGGGGCAGGATATGATGCTTGCGCCGGTTCACAGGGCTTTCCTCTACATGCCGCTGCAGCATTCCGAACTCAGGGACGATCAGGACGTCTCTGTGGAATGTTACGAACAGCTTGCGCGCTCGACCCAGGGAATTCTCGCTGATTTTATGGGCAGCTTTCTTCAGTCTGCCCGCGATCACCGGGCCATTATTCAGCGGTTCGGGCGCTTTCCTCATCGAAATAAGGCCTTGGGAAGGACATCGACGGCGGATGAAGCGGTTTACCTTGAGGGCGGCCGGCGATTTGGCCAGTAAGGTACGCGGTGGTTTCTTAAAGTTTTGTATGAAAAACGTACATTCTGACTGGGTTAGCAAAAATCCCTGATAAAATGCGCAACACTGACTTTCGACCGGGTGGCTGTATTTTGTTACCGCCCGCAATCATTTTATCGGGGACATAGAATGCAAAAGATGCGGCGATTTTTGCCCGCCGGCTTACTTCTGGCTGTATGTGCTGCGCTTCCTCTCTCATCGCTTGGCGATTCGTTGGATGATCACCTTGTCGACCGCCTGCACACAGCCGCTCCAAAGCTTGATGCCGAAGTTCTGAAAACGGCCATCAGCGCGTCTCGCTGCGCTGTCTCGAATGGTGTAGAGATGCCCGAGCGGCTCGCGGTTATCGATTTCTCTCTGCCATCCAGCCAGGAACGGCTGTGGATTTTTGACCTTGAAAAGGGAGAGCTGCTGCTTCGGGATCTGGTTGCGCACGGTAAGAACTCGGGGAATTTCGAATCGACCGCGTTCTCCAATATTGAGGGCAGCCACCAGTCCAGTATCGGGCTTTTTCAGGCCAGGGAATCCTATTACGGCCGGCATGGATACTCACTCAGGCTGGATGGTCTGGAACCGGGCATCAATGATCTTGCCAGGCAGCGCGCCATCGTTATTCATGGCGCAGACTATGTGAATGAAGACTGGGTCAGCAAGTACGGCCGTATAGGCCGCAGCCATGGCTGCCCTGCGGTCGATAACCAGATCGTCAAGCGTGTGGTGGACAACCTCAAAGGCGGGCAATTGGTGTTCAAGTACTACCCAGACCAGGAGTGGCTGCACAGTTCCGGTTTCCTGAAGTGTGACAATAAGACACTGGCCGGGAAAAACCTGCAAAAAAGTGGTTGACGGCTTCGTCGGGATCCGTAGAATACGCCTCCGTTGTCGGTAACAGCCGATCAGCATTGCGGGAATAGCTCAGTTGGTAGAGCACAACCTTGCCAAGGTTGGGGTCGCGAGTTCGAATCTCGTTTCCCGCTCCAGATTCCGAAAACCCGGTCCTGAAAAGGACCGGGTTTTTTCGTTTCCGGGCACCTGTAAACTCGGCGCCACGGCGTGTGGTCAGGTATACTCAGCTGCCTGTTGAGCATCCTGATTCTCTGAGGAGGCATGCCTGCCATGAAGGTCCATTCGCTGTTCGTATACCCCGTCAAATCGTTGTCTGGTATTGAAGTGGCCTGTTTTGATACCGACGATTTCGGGCCAGTCGGGGATCGGCGCTGGATGATCGTTGATGACGATCGGCGGTTTGTCACCCAGCGGGAGCACCCGGAACTTGCCAGGGTCGGAACCCGTCTGGAAGGTGATCGGGTAATCATCAGTATTCCCGATGAGGGCGAGTATTCCCTGATTGCCTCAGACGAAGAGACTCGGGTCCTGGTCTGGCAAGACTGGGTGAAGGCCCGGACAGGCTTGCCGGAGGCGAATGATGCCCTGAGCCGGTTCTGCGGTAAGCCTGTTCGCCTGGTATTTATGCCGGACAGCTCCTTCCGCCGCGTTGATGCAGGCCGTGTCGACGAATACCGGCGGGTTGGCTTCGCCGACGGATTTCCGTTTCTGGTGACCAATACTGCTTCGCTTGCAGAGCTGAATACGCGGCTCGAGGCGCCCGTGGAGATGCGCAGGTTCCGTCCCAATATCGTGGTTGAGGGGGCGGGGGCCTGGGATGAAGATCATTGGCAGAGTTTGAGCATCGGCGGAAACCATCTGAGTATCGTAAAGCCCTGTTCGCGCTGTGTGATGACCACCGTGGATCCTTCCACGGGCCAGAAGGATGCTGCCCTGCAACCCCTGAGGACGCTCTCGGGCTACCGCAGAACCCAGGAGGGCGTCATCTTCGGCCAGAACGCCATTCATGAATCACCGGGAAGTATCCGGGTGGGTGATCCCGTTACCGTCAACAAATCGGAGTAGAACCAAACGTGCCACTGTTAACGCTGGACTCAGTTTCCCTCGCTTATGGAATGCACCCGCTGCTGGATCAGGCCTCATTGGTCATCGATGCCGGCGAGCGCGTGTGTTTGCTGGGCCGCAACGGTGAGGGGAAATCGACCCTGCTCAAGATTGTCAGCGGGGAAGTGATACCCGACGGTGGCGTGGTGCGCCTCGACGACGGGGCTGTTCTGGCGGTGCTTCCCCAGAATCTGCCTTCAGAGGATACCCGCACGGCCTATGAAGTGGTCGCAGGCGCCTTTCCGGAAACCGGCAAGCTGCTCGCCGAATTTCATCAGCTGTCCCAGCAGGCTGATGAGGCAAGTCTCGACCGGTTGATGAAGGTCCAGGAGCGCCTGGAAGCCCTCGATGGCTGGCGCCTTGACCAGAAGGTCACCACCATTCTCGGCCAGTATGGCGTTGATCCGGATCAGACCCTCGATACCCTCTCTGGAGGCTGGCAGCGGCGGGTTTTGCTGGCCAAGGCACTGGTTGCCGATCCGGATATCCTGCTGCTGGACGAGCCAACCAACCATCTGGATGTTCCGGCAATCGCCTGGTTGGAAGAGGCCCTTGGCCAGTTCCGGGGCGCTATGCTGTTTGTTAGCCACGATCGTGCGTTTATCCGGCGGATGGCGACCCGGATTGTGGAGCTGGACCGGGGCAAACTGGTGAGCTTTGCTGCGACTTATGATCGCTACCTCGATCTGAAAGAAAAGGCACTGGAAGAGGAAGAGCGGCAGAACGCGTTGTTTGATAAACGGCTGAAACAGGAAGAAGCCTGGATTCGCCAGGGCATCAAGGCCCGCAGAACTCGAAATATGGGGCGTGTTCGGGCCCTGAAAGCCATGCGTGAGGAGCACCGGCAGCGCAGGGTTCGGGGAGGAACCGCCAGCTTTGCGGTGGAAGACGCAGCGCGCTCTGGCAAGCTGGTGGTTGAAACCAGGGACGCGGGCTTTGCCTATCCCGATCGCACCCCGGTAATAAGAGATATGAATCTTACCATCCTGCGGGGAGACAAGATCGGGCTCGTTGGTGAGAACGGCACGGGCAAGACCACGCTTGTGCGGCTTTTACTGGGAGATTTGGAACCAACCGAGGGTTCTGTTCGTCTGGGAACCAATCTGCAGGTTGCGTATTTCGACCAGTTGCGTGGTGAGCTCGATCTGACCCGGAACGCACTGGATAACCTGTCCGAGGGCCGGGAATTCATCGACATCAATGGCCAGAGCAAACATGTGCTCGGTTATTTGCAGGAGTTTCTGTTTACCCCGGAGCGGGCCAGGTCACCGGTCAGCGTTTTCTCCGGTGGTGAACGTGCCCGGCTGCTGCTGGCGAAGCTGTTCAGCAAGCCCGCCAATATTCTGGTGCTCGACGAGCCAACCAACGATCTGGATGTGGAAACACTGGAGTTGCTGGAAGAACAATTGGCGGAATTTGCCGGCACCGTGATCGTGATCAGTCACGATCGTGAGTTTCTTGATAATGTGATCACCGAAACGGTTTTCCTGGACGGATCGGGCAAAGTGCGTGAGTTTGTCGGTGGATACACCGATTGGCGTCGACAGGGCGGCTGTTTCCCGTCAGAAGCCACTGGTAATCGACCGGACAAGCAGGATAAATCCAGCAAGCCCTCCGGTGATACCGGCAAGGTCGAATCACAGAAAGCCGCGGATGGCATAAAAGCGGGAAATCAGTCTGAGAAAAGCAAACCCGCTAAGCTGAGCTACAAACTCAAACTCGAGCTGGAGCAATTGCCAGGGCAGATTGAGGTACTCGAGCAGGAAGTCGCCGGCCTGCAGGAGAAAATTTCCCAGGCTGATTTTTATTCAGGCCCACCGGATGAAGTCTCGGCCACTCTGGAAGCGTTGACGGAAAAGGAAAACCGTCTGGAGCAGGTCATCGAGAGGTGGATGGAGCTGGAAGAACAGGCAAATCAATGAATGTACACTACGATTTCAGATTTCAGGACGGTCGTACCGTCGAATTCAAGGTCACGGACAAGCCGTCCCGGCCTTCGGGGTCGTTACCCTCATGGACTAAACTGGAGCACTGCCAGTGTAGCAACTGTCCCCTGAACACTGCGGAATCGCCCCACTGTCCGGCAGCAACGGAGATATTGCCCGTTGTCGAAGCCTTCCGGGATGAAGATGCCTATCAGAAGGTTGAGGTGAAGGTGACGGACGACCGCCGCAGCTATCTGAAGCAGACCGCACTGGAGGAGGCGCTCCGTTCGCTGCTCGGACTGAAAATGGCGACCAGCGGGTGCCCGGTCCTGTCAGAACTCAAGCCGATGGCCGTTCATCACCTGCCGTTTGCAAATACCGATGAATTCATCATGCGCAG
>CAZFQI010000025.1:35858-38641 GCA_964520755.1 uncultured Marinobacter sp.
GACATCGTATCGCTCCTTCGCACACGGGGTATTGTTCTGAGGATAGTACCTTAAATCCGGTCGGGAAAGTGTAGCGGGAAACTGACCGGTATCAATAATGAAGGCGGAAAAGCGCTTTTCTGGCAGGCAATTAGACCCGCCAGAAAAGGAGAGAAGAGGTATCAGGCATTGCCCTGGAGCAGCTCGATGGTGGTGGCCAGTCCTTTCAGGATCCCCTTGGAGTAGCGATCGATGACAAAACCCACGTTGTTCTCGTTGTAGTTAATGTAGGACCCGCGAATAAACTGCCACTTGGAAGAGATGTCGTTCAGCGCTGCTTTCAGTTCCGCCGTTCCGTCGCCCTGAATGACCGATGCCAGCAGCTCATCCAGCTCCCGGGCCTGCTCGTCGAGTGGTGTTTCAGTAGAAGAGCCCTGGAAGGTCTGGGCGACGGACGAATTGGTCCTCACGGAATACTTGGCCATCATCTGTGCCATTTTTACGGCAGCCGAACGTGCGGCCTCAACCCTGGGGTTGGTCTCGGTTTGGGAGCTTTCCTGGGCTACCCGGTATAGCTCCGTAGCTTTGTCGTTCATGGTCAGCGCCTGGTTGGCCATGTCGGAGACCAGGCGCAGGTCCGGATAGCCCTGATTGCGTACATCGTTGATGTTGTCCCGCATCAGGTTCTTGAACTTGTCGAACTCCTGATTAAGTCCTTCAATCTCCTCGGCAGAAAGCACTCCGGAATCGCTACCCGCTATGGAGTTCATGGCATCGTTGGCTGAATTGATGCCCTGCACGATCTCGTTGAGGGTGTCGGTGTCACCGGTGCTACTGAAACGATAGTAGGCATCCAGAGCCATGTAGTTACTGACCCGGAAATTATGAAGGTCGGAGAGAAATCCGTCGGCGCTGTCCTGGGCGCGGACACCCATGGACGTTAGTGCAAGAATAATAAGTGCGGCTACGAGTGAACGTACCCGCAGGTTAGCGTCTTTCATCGGATGGGTCTCCGTAATGCGGTTTTATTATTGTGGACCAAAGTCGTAGATCGAAGGTAAAGTAACTGCGTCAGCCAATCAAGCAGTTTTGGCGGCGTTGCCGCCCGTAAATGTAAATAACTTTGAAATTTGCGTGACGAAGTTCCGGTTTTCCCTGAGCAGTGGCTTCCAGTTCACTGAAACATAACAATTCCGCTCGAATTTTTTCGGTTGCCCCCGGCAATTTGGGGACTTTTGCAGCCCTCCTGAAAGAAACAAATTGACAAATGCGCCGTTTTTTTTCATCGTGTGCCCTCACGATTCAAACGACTGTATGAATTTTTGGATCGAATGATCGGGCAGTGACCGAAATCTCGCTGCACAAACAGCTGCGCCGGTGAACCAAAAACTACCGCTCGGCTGGAAGCAGTTCCAAACACAGACTGGAGATCAGTTGATGATTTACGAAGGTAAAGCCATCACGGTTAAAGAGATCGAAGGCGGGATCGCTCAGTTGAACTTCGACTTGCAGGGCGAGTCAGTAAACAAGTTCAACCGTCTTACTATCGAAGAGCTCCGCGCCGCGACTGACGCACTTAAAGCGCAGAAGAACCTGAAGGGTCTGGTAGTCACCAGCTCCAAGGACAGCTTCATTGTTGGTGCCGACATTACCGAATTCACCGAGCTGTTTGCGGGCTCGGAAGAGGATCTGGTAGCCAACAACCTCAAGGCCAACGAAGTCTTCAACGCTGTTGAAGATCTGCCGTTCCCCACCGTTACCGCGATCAACGGTATGGCGCTGGGTGGCGGTTTCGAGATGTGTCTGGCAACCGACTACCGGGTGATGGACAAGAAGGCCAAGGTTGGTCTTCCGGAAGTGAAGCTGGGCATTTTCCCGGGCTTCGGCGGTACCGTGCGTCTGTCCCGTCTGGTCGGTGTGGACAATGCCGTTGAGTGGATCAGCGGTGGTACCGAGAACCGTGCAGATGTCGCTCTGAAGGTCGGCGCTGTAGATGCCGTGCTCGAGTCCGACAAGCTGGTCGATGCTGCTGTTGCCATTATTAACCAGTGCAATGAAGGCAAGCTGGACCACGAAGCGCGTCGCGAAGAGAAGAAGGGCAAGATCAAGCTCAATGCCATGGAAAGCATGATGGCATTCGAGATCTCCAAGGCATTTGTTGCCGGCAAGGCTGGCAAGAACTACCCGGCGCCCGTCGAGGCCATCAAGGTCATGCAGAAGCATGCCGGTATGACCCGTGACAAGGCAATCGAAGTGGAAGCCAAAGGCTTCGCCAAGATGGCCAAGACCAACGTTGCGGCTTGCCTGGTTGGCCTGTTCCTGAATGACCAGGAGCTGAAGAAGAAGGCCAAGGCCTGGGAGAAAGAAGCCAATGACGTGAACCTGGCCGCCGTACTCGGCGCCGGTATCATGGGTGGCGGGGTTGCATTCCAGTCTGCACTGAAAGGCACGCCGATCATCATGAAGGACATCAACCAGGACGGTATCGCCCTGGGTCTGAAGGAAGCCAAGAAGCTTCTGGCCAAGCGTGTTGAAAAGGGCAAGATGAAGCCGGATCAGATGGCCGACGTGCTCAACAGCATCACGCCGACCCTGAACTACGGCGATTTCAAGAACGTCGATCTGGTGGTTGAAGCGGTTGTTGAAAACCCGAAGGTGAAAGATGCGGTTCTGCGTGAAACCGAAGATGCGGTTCGCGAGGACGCCATCCTGACCTCCAACACCTCGACGATCTCCATCGACCTGCTGGCCAAGAACCTGAAGCGTCCGGAAAACTTCTGCGGCATGCACTTCTTCAACCCGGT
>CAZFQI010000026.1:0-28429 GCA_964520755.1 uncultured Marinobacter sp.
GCCGCCCCAAAGTCAGAACTCAAAGGTACCCCTGGCTCCGAAGATAATCATCATAAGAGCCGCTGAAGTCAGTCACCCCATCAGCCTTAAGCTCAATAATTCGCGTAGCCAGCGAAGAAACAAACTCCCGATCATGGCTGACGAAAATCAGTGTACCCGGATAGTTCTCCAGCGCCAGGTTCAGCGCCTCGATGGACTCCATATCCAGGTGGTTCGTCGGCTCATCCATCAGCATCACATTGGGCTTCTGCAGAATCAGCTTGCCGAACAGCATCCGCCCCTGCTCGCCGCCCGAGATCACCCGTACCGATTTGCCAATATCGTCGCCGGAGAACAGCATGCGGCCAAGGGTGCCGCGTACCAGCTGTTCGCCGCCCTTGGTCCACTGGGCCATCCAGTCGGTCAGGGTCTCGTCGTCGGCAAAGTCTGCCGTGTGGTCCTGGGCGAAGTAGCCCACTTCCGCGCTGTCGGTCCACTTCACCTCGCCGCTGTCGGGCGTATAGGCGCCGGACAGGCATTGCAGGAGTGTGGTTTTGCCGATGCCGTTGGGGCCAATGATGGCGATTCGTTCGCCGGCCTCCACCTGCAGGTTCAGGTTCTTGAACAACGGTTTGTCGTCAAAGCCCTTCGTCATGTTTCTCAGGGTCACCGCCTGGCGGTGCAGTTTCTTGCCCTGCTCAAAACGGATGAACGGGCTCACCCGGCTCGAGGGCTTCACCTCTTCCAGCTGGATCTTGTCGATCTGGCGGGCCCGTGAGGTGGCCTGTTTTGCCTTGGAGGCGTTGGCCGAGAAGCGGCTGACAAACTGCTGCAGTTCGGCAATCTGGGCCTTTTTCTTGGCGTTATCCGACAGCATGCGCTCGCGGGCCTGGGTGGCGGCGGTCATGTATTCGTCGTAGTTGCCCGGGAACAGGCGCAGCTCGCCATAGTCCAGATCCGCCATGTGGGTGCACACGCTGTTCAGGAAGTGGCGGTCGTGGGAGATGATGATCATGGTGCTGTTGCGCGCCACCAGGATGTTTTCCAGCCAGCGGATGGTGTTGATGTCCAGGTGGTTGGTGGGCTCATCCAGCAGTAATACATCGGGATCAGAAAACAGGGCCTGGGCCAGGAGCACCCGCAGTTTCCAGCCCGGCGCCAGGGCGCTCATGGGGCCGTTATGCTGCTCCAGCGGAATGTCGAGGCCCAGCAGGAGCTCGCCGGCGCGGGCATCGGCGGTATAGCCGTCCATTTCGGCGAACTGCACTTCCAGGTCCGCCACGGCCATGCCGTCTTCTTCGCTCATCTCCGCCAGGGAATAGATCCGATCCCGCTCTTTCTTGACGTTCCAGAGTTCCTCATGGCCCATGATCACAGTATCGATGACCGAGCAATCCTCGTAGGCGAACTGATCCTGGCGCAGTTTACCCAGCCGGACATTGGGCTCCAGCATGACCTGGCCGGCGGATGGCTCAAGGTCGCCACCCAGGATTTTCATCAGCGTGGACTTGCCACAGCCGTTGGCCCCGATAAGGCCATAGCGGTTGCCGTTACCAAATTTGGCGGAGACGTTCTCAAACAGGGGTTTAGCCCCGAATTGCATGGTGATATTGGCAGTGGAGATCAAGAAACAAACCTGTCGATGTGGGGCCGGCAAGGCGCCGGCGAAAAGAAAGCCGGCATTGTACAGGTTTGCAGACAGGACTGTGAGGCCGCAGAAACACGGATAAAAAGGCTTGCCTCTGGCGAGCTGTGCGGGCAGCATTCCGGTTCTGAGGTACCCATTCATCCAACAACAGGATACTGATCATGGCACAAGCAACGGCACGCCACATTCTGGTAGACAGCGAAGCAAAATGTGAAGAACTCAAGAAAGCCATCGAAGGTGGTCAGGACTTTGCCGAAGTGGCGAAGCAGCACTCATCCTGCCCATCCGGCCGGAACGGCGGTGATCTGGGCTCCTTCGGCCCGGGCCAGATGGTTCCGGAGTTCGACAAAGCGGTATTCAACGGCGAAGTGAACACCGTTCTCGGTCCGATCAAGACCCAGTTTGGCTATCACCTGCTGGAAGTCACCAGCCGTAGCTGATGATTCCTGGTTTCATACCGGGAATGCCAGGCACCGGCCGGCAGCTTCCGTTGCTGGCCGGTGCGGCTTCGCTGCTCATTGCGCCCTTCCTGTTTATTGGCGGGCCGGACTGGGCCTCGGGGCCACTCCTCAAGTCGGCCTGGAACCTTGGCCACATCCTTCTTTTTGCGTTGCTGACACTGACTGTCAGGCCCTGGCGGTGGTTTAGCGGCTGGCGTCTCTGGCTGGCTGTCACTGCAGGACTGCTGGTCGCCGGCATTGGCATCGAACTGGTCCAGAACAGCTATAGCCGCGACATGGACGGGCGGGATCTGCTGCGCAACCTGATTGGCGGTTGGCTGATTATCGCCTGGCGCCCGGTGCTTGTGACGGGGCCAAAGACCTCCGTCCGCCAGATCCTGATAGCGACAACAGCCACGCTGCTCTTATGTTTTGAGTTGGGCGCCACCGGGATGGTTGCGGCCCGACAGTGGCAGGTTCATCACCAGCTTCCCCTGCTCTATGACTTCAGTCAGCAGAATCCGGGCCCCTTCTGGACGGGCAGTCTGGCGGTCTCTGCCAATCATTCGGTCAATCACCCGCGCAGCCTGCAGATCGATCTGGGCACGGCAACCTACTCGGGTGTCTCGCTCAATAACCTGCCAGCCGATTGGCGGGATTTCGAGAGGCTGGTCATAACGCTGTTCAATCCCTCACCGGAACCTCTGGCACTGACGCTTCGAATCAATGACGTGGCCCATGACCGCAGCGACCATGACTACAATGACCGCTTCAACACTCGCCTGATCCTTGGCCCCGGCTTCAATACCTTTACGCGGAATCTGGCCGCCATCGAAAACGCACCGGATGGCCGGACCATGGACATGTCGCAGATCAGGCGAATGGGGCTCTTTGCCGTTCGTCTGCCCGAGCCGCGAACCGTTTACCTGGCAGATCTGCGACTGGATTAACCGAGCGTCCACGGGTTGTCGGTAATCGGTTCCGCTCCGTGTTCGGTAACCAGAATGGTTTCGCTACAGCCAATGCCCCACTGCCCGGGGACACGCAAACAGATGGGCAGATGAAAGACCATGCCGGGCCGGAACTCCATGTTGCCGCCTCTGGCGATAAAGCCCGAGCCCTCCACCCAGGAAGGGGGAAACTGGGCGCCTACCGTGTAACCGAACACGCCAGAGAAAAACACCTTGCCTGCCAGCGGCTGGAGCGCTTTTTCGGCGGCCTGGGCGGCCTGATCAAAGGTGACCCCCGGGCGGGCAGACGCCAGGAGAGTATCCACAATCCGACGACAGCCGTCGTGAACCCTCTGCATTTCCGAAGAGGGCCTGGCTCCGGCCACCACGGTCTGCATCATCGGGGCGGTGTACCGGTGCCACGCTGAGCCGAATTCCAGAAACACCGGATCGCCCTCCCGGACCACCGTGCGCTTGTGATTGCAATGGATCACGCTGCTGCGCCGGCCGGTAACGACAATCGGCTGCATGCTCATGAATTCACTGCCGGCCTCCAGCAATGCCCGGGCGCCTTCTGCAGCAATATCATTATCAGTGACTCCCGGGCGGACCGACGCCACAGCAGCCTTCAGGCCCTCGGCGGTTATCCGCGCGCTCTCCCGCAGAAAACGGATCTCTGCGTCAGACTTGACGATCCGGATCTGCTTCAACAAACCACCGTTGTTGAGAAAGCGCACCCCCGCCATCCGTGCCTTAAGGCCTTCCAGCACACCCTGGCGCAAGGAGCCGTGCCAGGCATCAATGCCAACCGTTTCAACACCATCGTTCAGAACCTGCACCAGGGGCTCCAGCACTTCACCGATGCCCTCCCACCGGTATCCGCTGACCCGCGCAACCCGCGTGGTCACCATGGCCGGGCCCATTTCGATGGAGGGCACCTGCAAGAGCAGGTCCTCCTGTGTGACCACGAGGGCCACATGTACAGACACCTCAAAGGTGCTGTAACCGGTCAGGTAAAAAATATCCGAAGGATCGGTCAGCAGCAGGGCGCCAAAATCCTCCTGGGCCATGCGATCCCGCACACGAGCCAGACGCTCCGCAAATTCCTGCTCCGGAAACGGGCACTCCAGGCCCCTCAATTGTGAGGACAAGGCTTTCTGGTAGGCATTGAAATCCATAACGACACTCCTCACTCGCATATACTGGAAAGGTTGGACCCAAAACCGGTTTTGCACAATCTCAGACGCCGGAGAATTCACCGATCGGGAGAATCTATGAACCGCAAGCAGCAGGATAATGGCGCCGTGCAAGTCAGCGTTGAGCTTGGCGCCCTGACCAGCGTTGCCAACGACCCGCAAGTGGCCACACGGGTCGGCCCCGTGGTTGCGTCCCTGGTGAACGGGGTATGCGGGGACCCACTCTTGCAGCTCAGGCTTCTGCATCAGTCCCGCAGCCTGTTGTTTGATCTGGGCGATACCGGTCGCATGCCGCTCCGGTCCGCCCACCAGATAACTGACGTGTTTATCAGTCATTGCCACGCCGACCACATCGGCGGCTTCCTTTGGTTCCTGCGCAGCCGGATCGGTTACTTTCCGCCTTGCCGGCTGTTCGGACCACCAGGGCTAATGCAGCACATTGCCGGCATGATCAGCGGCATCCTGTGGGATCGCGTGGAAGATCGAGGGCCCAAATTCGTGGTTCACGAATGGCACGGCGACCACCTGAAGCGCTGGAGAATTACTGCCGGCGATTCGGCACCTACCGCCCTGGAAGACCAGTCCACCCCTGGCGGGGTGCTGCTACGGGAACCGGAATTCCAGGTTCGTGCTGCCATGCTGGACCACGGCACGCCTGTTCTGGCTTTCGCCTGGGAACCCTTCGGCAAGCTGCAGGTGCGCAATGATCAATTACAGACTGAGGGCCTGAAACCCGGCCCCTGGCTACACGACTTGAAAATGGCTGTGCTGCGCCAGCGGCCGGATGAACTCATCTCGCCAGACGCCAGGCGCACGTATCGCGCCGAAGACCTGGCCCGCAAATTCCTGATCCAGGCGCCGGGAGAAAAGATCGCCTACGGCACGGACTTCGCCGACACGTCCGATAACATCAGTAAAATGACGGAACTGGCTCAGGGGGCCCACACCTTGTTCTGTGAGGCCTCATTCATGGCTGCGGATGAGGAGCAGGCCCGGCACACCCACCATCTCACCACCAGGACCTGTGCCGGCATCGCCGAGGCGGCACAGGTCCGGCAACTGATTGCGTTCCACTTTTCCCATCGCTATGACCGAAAGCGTGACCAGGTCTACCGGGAGCTCCAGGAATTTACTGACCGCCTGGTGATTCCGGGCTGAGAAAACGGGACATCTGTTTGCCGATGGTTTCCACGGGCTCGGTTATGGCTTGCTGGATGCTGTTGGTAACAACCTTGGAGAAGGCTGAACCGGCCGAGCTCTCCAGGAACTGCAGGTACAGGTCCATCTCCTGGGCACCGATGTTCTGGTAGGTATAGAGATAGCTGTCGTAGACCTGCTGGCCAACAACGCCCCTGAGCATGCTGCGCTGGCCTTCAATGCGTTGGCGAAGCTGTTCATAATTGGCTGAATCACTGCTGAACGCCGCCATGGCGGTTGCCAGCCCGAGCTGGACGGCGATTGTGGTATCCACCGCGCTTTCTGTTGCCCGGGCCGCCCGATCAAACCGGTCGAACATGTCCGCTCTGCGAGTGCCCTTGTACTGGCTGTTCAGTTCCGAAGCTCTGGCCTGGATTTCCTGCCACGCAGAAGGTTCCGAAGCCGCGATCTCAGCAGAGGAAATCTTTCTGGCCACGGGGGTCTCGTACCAGTCATGGACGGCCTGAAGCTGCGCGTCCGTGAGACTTGCTTGCAGATCGTTAATGATCTGCTGCTCAATATCCACCGAGTTGAAACCACTGCTCACAATGTTGCCGATGGTATTGGCCACCATGGGCGGGAGCTGACCATTCTGCTTGAGCCCCTCACGGATGCCCTGGCTCATCATGGCCGGATAGCGGGCCACAATATCGTCAACAGGCGATACTTCCAGTACCTGGCGGGCATCCGGCGCCGCCTGGGCAGTACCTGTCATTAGCAGGGCGGTGACTAAAAGAGGTTTAATTAGTGGAAATCGCTTCATTTACCTATCATCCCGAACGTGTCGTTGATTCCCTTATGCCATGGGGGTGATGCATGCAGCAAGCAATCCCTGGATGCCGGAGATGACGGTTTGGTAGGAATACGAAAAAGACCTCGCCGGAAAAGCAGAGGCCGGCGCACGGCTCTGGAGATCTGGAAAAGCCGGGCCAGATGGTATGGGCTTCCCATGCTGGGCTTGCTGATGGGCATCTGGGCGACGCTGCGCTTCAGCCTGCTGGCACCGGACCCTCCGGCAAACCCGGAGAACGTCTGCGAAATTTTCCGGGAACATCCGGTCTGGTACGACTATGCCAGCGAATCCGAGCAACGCTGGGGCACGCCCATTGCCACCCAGATGGCGTTTGTCTATTACGAATCCTCGTTCCGCAGCCACGCCCGGCCGCCACGCACTCTGCTGTGGGGCTTCATTCCCTGGACCAGACCAACAACGGCCTATGGCTATGCCCAGGCGCTGGACCCGGCCTGGCAGGAATACCTCCTGGCCAACGGTGATGGCTGGCTTACCGTACGAACCGATATGGAATACGCGCTGGATTTCGTCGGCTGGTACAACCAGCTAAGTCATCGGAAGCTGGGCATTCCCTACTCGGCCCCCAGGAAACTCTATCTTGCCTACCATGAAGGCCGGGGCGGATACGCCCGCAGGAGTTTTGAGCAGAAGCCGGCCGTCATGACCCTCGCCGCCCGGGTCCAGACCCGGGCCTTCCGATATGACAATCAGCTGAAGACCTGCGAGCAGGAATTCCAGTGCTGGCGCTGGTACCAGTTCTGGCCGTTTTGCGGCTGATGCTCGCTAGAACGTCGAAGAAATCTCCAACTGGGGCTCCAGAGCCTGCAGACGTTCCACCAGGTACTCCATTACGATGCGGACCCGGGCCATGTGCTGCGTGTCCTGGTTGACATGCAGCCAGAGATCAACGCTCTCACCCTCCAGCGGGTCCGACAGGCGGCGGAGTTCGCGACTGCCCTCACCCAGGTAGCAGGGCAACACCGTCAGGCCGGCGCCGGATTTCGCCAGAGCGTGCATGGATTGCAGGCTATTGCACCGAATGAAGGAAGTGACATTCTTCAGATGCTTCCGATACCAACGCCCAGTGGCCAGATGGCTAAAAGTTTCATCGGGTAAGATCCAGAGGCAACCTTCCGGGTGATTCTCAATGTCCATATTGCGGTGCCGCCGGCAATAGCGGGCAGAGCCGTAAACGGCGGACTCGATGGCCGCAATCCGCTCGCCTTCCAGGGTCGCCTGGGGCTTGTTCTCGGGTCTAAGCGTCAGATCGGCTTCCCGATGGCTCAGATTGGCCACGTCGTTGTCGGTCAGGGTTTCCAGCTCAATATCCGGAAACTCCCGCACCAGCTCCGCAAGGATCGGGCTGAGCAACGCGTTCATCATCGCGTCTTCTGCCGCCAGCCTTACCTTGCCCACCGGCGCCGAATCCTGCCCGACCAGCTTGCGCTCGAGATTTTCCATCTCGATGGCCAGGCGTTCGGCCTCCCGGAACGCGGTCTCACCCACCGGGGTAAGCTGCAATCCGTCCCGGCTACGCTCAAAAAATTGCACACCCAGCGACTCTTCCATCTGGTCCAGCCGTCTCAGAACCGTGGTTTGGTGCACACCCAGTAATTCTCCGGCCTTGGCAAGCGTTCCGCCTATTGCCAGGGCCCTTATGTATCGAAGATAATCCCAGTCCATAGTTACTGCATATTTGCAACGTGAGTACGGATTTTAACGTATTCAAACTGCAAAAAAGAACCCCTAAAATTGCCTGTAAATTAAAGGTAGATCCCTACTTAATCTACCAGAAAGAATCAATCCACCAGAAAGTAAGGAGGAAGGCGCTATGACTCAGAACCATATCGCAACCGTAAACCCGCTGCCGTCCAGTATCCTCCACAACAGTGCTGAGGTCAGGCGCCAGTATACCCGTGCTGCGGCAAAGCAGGCGGTACAGTTTTTCAGTCGCAAAATGCGGACCTTTAACCGGAAAGCAGCCAACGTTGCTCCGGACATGAGCCAGATGCAGGGCGGCCACTAAAACGGCGCTGGAATCTGGCATGAGCGAGGAGATCGCTCAGGCTGAGAACTGAACATAAGGATTTGAAGACGCCGGTGGTTCCTTAGAGGAGCCACCGGCGTTTTACGTTAGAGCCCAAGAGTGAAGCTGGAAAGAACCAGGAAGCTGAAAAGAAATCAGAATTCCCAGACAACTTTCTTCTTCTGGCTGAACCAGTCGTCCATCTTGCGGTTGTAAAAGTCTTCTATCACATTCCGCTTTATCTTCATGGTCGGCGTCAGCATGCCGTTTTCCATGGTCCAGGGTTCCCGGACGACCACGACGAAGGCCACTTTCTCATGGGATTCGCATTCCGCGTTCACCGCATCCAGCTCGGCGGCCAGCTCCTGCTCCAGTTCACCACGATCCGCTCCCGTTTCCAGCTCATCCCTGGCTTCCTCGGAGAGCAGGACCATCAGGCAGGGTTGCGGCTGGTTGGCACCGGCCACGCAGACCACCTCGGCCTTGGGGTGATTGAAGCGGTTCTCGATGGGCACCGGGACCACGTATTTGCCCTTGGAGGTTTTGAACAGATCCTTTACCCGACCCGTAATCCGGAGGGTGCCATCCCGGTCAATTTCACCCATGTCTCCGGTTTTCAGGAACCCGTCATCGGTAAGATCTTCTTTGGTCTTCTCCGCATTCTTGTAATAGCCCAGCATCTGCCCGGGACTTTTCACCTGAACTTCGCCGCCCTCACCGATCCGGTGCTCGACCCCCGGATTGGCCATACCCACAGAGCCAGCCCTGGCCTGACCGGGCCGGTTGGCATGGGAATACCCGAAGTTTTCTGACATGCCGTACACTTCCAGCAGTTCCAGCCCGAGATTGCGATACCAGTTGACGATATCCGCAGACAGCGGCGCAGCGCCGGTAAGGGCTGCCCGGCAATAATCCAGCCCCAGCTGTTTCAGGACCTTCTTTTTGACCAGACGATTAATAATGGGGAGATTGAAGAGCAGCTTCTGTTTCTTCGGCGGCAGCTTGGCGTTAACGCCCAGGTAAAACTTCATCCACAGGCGCGGGACCGAGAAAAACAGCGTCGGCCGTGCCCTCTGCAGGTCTTCCTGGAAGGTATCGAGGGAATTTGCGAAATAGAGATGGAAACCGTAGTACAGGGATTGCGTTTCCACCGCGGCCCGCTCAGCCACATGAGCCAGGGGTAAATAGGAAAGCATCCGTTCGTCGGAGGAAACCGGAAACAGCTGCTGCAGCCCGTCGGCCACCGAAATCATGGTCCGGAAACTGTGCATGACGCCCTTGGGTCGGCCGGTGCTGCCCGAGGTGTAGACAATCGTGGCCAGGTTGTCCGGGTCCGGCAGCTTTGGTTCCGCAGGCTCCTGCTCGGCAACAATTTCAAGCCATTTGGGCGTATCGTCCCTTGGCGACATGGGCAGGGAAATCAGGGGCAAATCGTCCGGAATGTGGTCCTTGATGTCGTTCCAGCCGTCCGCGGTGCCATCCAGCTTGCCGAGGAACAGCAGCTTTGCCTCGCTGTGCTCGAGAACGTAGGCGGCGGTATCACCATTGAGCGTGGGATACAGCGGCACCGAAACGTGCCCCGCCGCCCAGATCGCCAGATCGGCCAGAATCCAGTGCGCACTGTTCTTGCCCAGGATACTGATGTTACTGGGCTCGGGCAGCTCCAGGCTGTGCAGGTAAGCGGCCATCCGGGATACCTGGTCGGCAGCCTGTTTCCAGGTAATATCTTCGACACGGCCATCCGGGTAAGGCTGAGTAAGGTAAACGTTGTCTGGGGTTTCCTCTGCCCAGTAAAACAGGCAATGGAGTGAAGTCTGCTTCCGGGGGTCTACCGCCATAAACGGCTCCTTGTTGTTATTGTACTTTGTGTTTGAGTTTTGCAACTGCTGTCCATACTAGCGTCATTTCAGACCCGCTCAATAGCATTAAGTGCCCGCGCAATTGGCAAATTAATCCTCGTCCGAGAACTGTTACTCAAAATTTTTCGTAACATTTGTCAAGTTTGAGCTACTGTGAAGTGTGTGAATCTACTTTCCGAGTATATGGATATGGATATGGCCATGAGCAAACCAAAACGTTCGTTTCTGATCTTTCCCGCCTGGGGCATCATTCTTCTGGGCTCGGGCGCCTTTTTCTATAGCGCCTACGCGGGCATGCTGGGCTCCTGATCTGATCGAGCCTGCCTAGCGCCGGAACCGGGTTTCAAGGACCACGGCAGAGTTGGTCCTCTCCACCCCCTCCAGGTTGCCAATGTCGTCCAGCACGGCGCTCAGTTCCTCCAGGGACTGGGCCTGTACAATGGCAATCAGGTCATACTCCCCGCTTACCGAAAACAACTGAGACACCTGGCTGATGCCCTCCAACGCAGCATTTGTCCGTCCGGTCAGTTTCTGGAAAACCTTGATCGACACGTGGGCCTCAACCTGGCTGGCAGAAAATTCCCCACCCAACTGCACCGAGTAGCCCCGGATCACACCGCTGGCCTCCAGGCGCGCAATGCGGTTCTGTACCGTTGACCGTGACACATGCATGGCCTTCGCCAGCTCAGTGATACTGGCCCGGGCATTCTGCCTCAGCAGCATTAAAAGCTTCTGATCCTGCGAACTAATCATTTTGCTTAATGTCCTTTTCAATTTGCCTTAATTCTAGATCATTTCGATCATTATGCAGCTGCAATCTGTCACCCAGGACTTTCATACTGAGCCGAAACAATGCTCAGGACGCTTGCCATGATAATTCGACCGATTACCCCAGGGGATCTTGATGCCCTGGTACAGATCGCGACTGAATCCGGACCCGGCTTCACCTCACTGATGCCGGACCGGGATGCCCTGAGTCGAAAGATCGATCACTCGGTCGACAGCTTCACCCGGACCGTGACGAAGCCCGGCGATGAACATTATCTTTTCGTGCTGGAGGACAGTACGACCGGCGACATCATAGGCACCACCGGCATTGAAGCCGCCGCGGGCGTTTCCCGCCCGCTCGTTCATTTTCGCCGCAATGCCGTTGTCCACCATAAAGAGAATCGACAGAAACGTTACGCCGAGGAAAGTCTGATCCGGTGCCAGCATTACACCGGTTGCACAGAGGTATGCTCGCTCTACCTTCGGCCCGGATATCGGCGGGCCAATGCAGGCAAGCTGCTCTCCCGGGTTCGCTTTCTGTTCATGGCCCTGCATCCGGAGCGGTTCGCAGACACGGTGATTGCAGAAATGCGCGGGGTTTCAGATCCTTCCGGTCAATCTCCGTTCTGGGACTGGCTTAAGCATCAGGTGGCTGATCTTGATTTCAGGTCGGCAACACAGCTGGCCTGCTGCGGCCAGAGCGGCTTCATTGAGCAGTTCATCCCGGCGAAGCCGTTGTATACCCGGCAGATGACCGGTGAAGCCAGGGCGGTAATCGGCCAGGTGCATGAGGACACACGCCCGGCGCGGCATATGCTGGAGCGCGAAGGCTTTCGACATCGGGGGTTCGTGGATCTTCTGGATGGCGGGCCAACTCTGGAGTGCCCGAGGTCAGATATCGCCAGCGTCCGCGACACCTTCCTGGCCAGCGCCGTGCTTGAAAAGAGGGAACAGGATCCCTCAAGTAATGCGGGAGAACCCCGTAAATCCGCTATAGTTGCCAATGCCAGCTGTTCAGAATTCAGGGCCACGGTGACCGATCAGGTCTGGCCGGCCCCCGATACCTATAACCTGGTGGTGGAAGAGCAACTGGCGAGGCAACTGGACCTTGGCGACGGCAGCCTGGCCTGCTACCTGCCGCTGGGCCAGACCAGCCATCAGTCACAGGGGCGCCAACAGCCCCGCCAGAAACCGGCTACTGAGGAGATTCGCTATGCATACTGATCCGGACACCCTGTTTGCGCGGCTCTGGGAGTCCTACCGGCAAGTGACCCCCTCTGCCGAACGCATACATAAAATCCTGGGCGCCGAAGAAGGGCAGGCCATCGTCAACGATCATATCGCGCTTCGCACTTTCAATCTGGATCCGGTGCGGCTGGACGCCCTGGCCGAGCACTTCCTCAGCCTCGGCTACAAAGAGGGTGGCGAATACCATTTCGAAGCCAAAAAGCTCTATGCCAGACACTATGAGCACCCCTCCGGAGAACTTCCAAAGGTGTTTATCTCCGAACTGCTGGTTGAGCAATGCTCCCCGAAATTGCAATCCATAGTGAAAAGCCTGGTTGAACAGGTTCAACCGGATGCGGTTACTGCCGATGATTTTCTCTATTCCGGACGCCACTGGAACGTTGATTACCAGACCTACCGCGATCTGATGCAGGAAAGCGAATACGCAGCCTGGATGGCCGCCTGGGGCTATCGCGCGAACCATTTCACGGTCAGCATCAACCACCTGGAGCAGTTCGGCACGGTGCCGGAGATCAATCAGCTGCTTAAAGATCACGGCTACACGGTGAATTCATCCGGCGGAGAGGTGAAGGGCTCCCCGGAGGACCTGCTGGAGCAGTCCTCAACCATGGCCGATCGGGTGCCCGTGGCCTTTTCCGACCAGACGGTCACCATACCCAGCTGTTTCTACGAGTTTGCCCTGCGCTATCCCAAGCCCGACGGCCGGCTCTACTCGGGGTTCGTGGCAGCATCCGCCGACAAGATCTTCGAGAGCACTAACAGCGGGAGCTGATGCAGCGAGTCAGATTGCGCAATTACGACCACCCCTGTTCGCCGAGCAGGGGGACAAATCGGACTCCGCCCAGCTCCTCGGTCCGGAACTCATCCTCGGCCAGTCGGGTGATACGCATCAATGACTGGCCACCATGTTCCGAGCCAACGGGAATCACCAGATGCCCGCCAACCGCCAGCTGATGCTTTAGCGAATCCGGGACTGCTGGCGCGCCGGCAGCCACAATAATGCCATCGTAGGGTTGATGCTCCGGCCAGCCCATGGTGCCGTCACCACAGCGCACCTCGACATTGTCGAAGCCCTGGGAGGCCAGCGTAGCAGCAGCCCGGTCTGCCAGTTCCTGAACCCGTTCAATACTGAACACCTCGCCGGCAATGCACCCGAGCACCGCCGCCGCATAGCCCGAGCCGGTCCCTATGTCTAAAACCTTTTCCCCACCCTCCAGGTCCAGGGCTTCTGTCATCAACGCCACTATGTAAGGTTGGGAAATGGTTTGCCCGGCGCCAATGGGAAGCGGCCCATCTTCGTAGGCGCAATCCCGCATACGCTTCGGAACGAACTCTTCCCGGGCCACCCGGCCCATGGCCTCGAGCACTCGCGGCGACTCGATTCCCCGGGCCACGAGCTGATAATCCACCATGGAAGCTCGACGTGATTCGAAGTCATTGTCCTGTTTCATTGTTCCCATTCCCTTCAGTGGTCCGGCCACTTACCGGCTGTTACAAAGCAGTAACTCTTTTACAACGGCGATCCCGACATTATCTGACTACTTTTTAGTCACCGGCAATGACAGATACAACCGCCGAATGCCAAAAACAAAAAAACGGACAACGGGGAGAAAAATCGGGATACCCGTTGCCGAGGAGGAGAAATGTCGACATCCGTAAACCACCTCGACGAGCGCACGCGGGACTCCGCAGACTTGCTCGAAGAGATCATGCCCTCTGCCATCACCCTTGCCATGATGCTTCGCCACCGAAAAATGGCGGCGTGGCTGCGCACGGAATTTGACGGCTATCAGGATCTTGCTGCCGCACCCCCATACCGCAGACAGCTACACGGGCACATCGTTGCCAAGTCTCCCCAGTATGGCTGGATTCCCGCGCCGGTGGACGATCAGCAGAAAGAAGAATTCGGAAACATGGATTTGCTTGATGGGGTAAAAGCCCTGGAGAAAATCTGTGTCAATTGCAAAAAGGGCAACGGCAACCGGGTACTGCTGGAAAAAGACGAGATGGCTGTGCTGCAGAAGCAGATTAACCTGACGGCCGAACTGGCCATCAACCTGAGCCGCGAAGTCTACTGCCGCCTGCTGAGAACCGTCCGGGCAGCCATCTATCTCTGGACCCAGGAACTCATGGCCGCGGGCATGGCCGGGGAACACAACCACTACAGCCCGGACGAGCGGGCCAAAGTGGCCCACCTGGATGATCCCGAGAAATTCTGGCGGCGGGCCATGGAAGAGGTCGACAGCCTGCCGATACCGAACGTTCGGGAGGTTGGATTCTTCGAGCGGGTGTTCGGGCGCGCGGGCTGAAGCCTGCCGCCCGGCTCACCACAGCACGCTGACAATCCCGACGCTGCTCACCAGCAGCAGCACCGTTCCCAGCAACCGGAAAAACACCGGGGTTTCAGCCTGGAGGATGCGGTCATGGGCGTAGAGCCCGATCACATGCCCCACGGCGGCGCAGGGCAGCAGCCAGAGATGGTGGATAAGCTGGAGATCGACGCCGGCCCAGACAAAAGCGGCCATCTTGATGAGCACCAGGATGAACCATAGCGCAAACAAGGTATCCCTCAGCTTCTCCTTTGGCAGGTGCTGCGCCGCCACGGCGATTATCAGGGGCGCGCCTATCAGGGATGTGCCGCTGATGTAGCCACCCACCATCAGGAATATCGCATCCACTGTTTTACTGCCACTGCGGAACGGCCGGTTGATGATATAGGAGACCGAGTAAAGCGCCACGATCACAAAGATGATGGCACTGAGGATATCGGAAGGCATGGTGATCAGGCCAAACACGCCGATCAGCTTGGGCACGATCATGATGCCGAGGATCCGCCACAGGTATTGCCAGTCAACGGTGCCCGAACCCGCCTGCCGCGGCTCTCCGTTCCCGGTTCGATTGTTCATCCAGATCGTCAGTGACGAGAAAACCAGAAGGTGAACCGCAATAATCGGCAAAAACACCAGTGGCTGATCAAGAACCAGCAACAGAAATGGCAGCGACAGAACGGCACCACCGAACCCCAATCCTGAGCGGACAAAACCACTCCAGACGAAAATCAGGGCAATCAGAAAGTACTGTATAAACGAAAGCTCCGACATCGGCTCCCCGGTCAAGAATAAAAGATCAGCGAATGTTACCTGCCCAGGGAGCAAGTCTGCGAAATTTTCTGGTTGATGAGAGCAAACGGCAAGAGTACTATCGAATTACTGTTCATGCATACAGTATTTGGGTAGCCCATGAAAACTCGCGCCACCGCCCTGAACCCCCATAACCGTTTCCAGCCGATTGTCACTGACCGTGAAGTCGATACTGACTGGTATAACGATCCCGAAGACGATCTGAATCCCGATACCCTGGCCACTGAAGTCATTCAGGAAACCGCAAAATCCATCATCAGTCGCAATACGTCACCGGATGTGCCTTTTGATCAGTCCATAAACCCGTATCGCGGCTGCGAGCATGCATGCATTTACTGTTTTGCCCGCCCTACCCACGCCTACTGGGACATGTCGCCGGGGCTGGATTTCGAGACGCGGCTAATTGCTAAACCAAACGCTGCTGCGCGACTGCGAGAAGAGCTGGACAGGCCCGGCTATCGGGTTTCGCCCATCGCGCTGGGCGTTAATACCGATGCCTACCAGCCCCTTGAGCGGGACCAGAAAATTACCCGCCAGGTGCTGGAGGTTCTGGCCGAGTATCGTCACCCCGTGTCCATCATTACCAAAGGCGCACTCATTCTCAGAGACCTGGACCTGCTCGCGAACCTGGCTTCCGAGGGACTCTGCTCTGTAAGGATCAGCCTGACCAGTCTGAGCAATGATCTTAAACGACGAATGGAACCAAGAACCGCAGCTCCCGCAACTCGCTTGAAAATGATCCGCCAACTCTCGGAGGCCGGCATTCCAACCGGTATTATTCTCGGTCCGGTCATTCCCTTTATCAACGATCATGAGATCGAGTCGATACTGGAAGCCGCCGCAGAGGCGGGCGCGACCCGTGCCAGCTGGATTATGCTACGTTTACCCCACGAGCTGGACGAGCTGTTCCAGGACTGGCTGCACCGGCATTTTCCGCAAAGGGCTGAGCACGTGATGAACCGGATGCGCGACCTGCGGGGCGGCAAGAGTTACGATGCCACCTTTGGCCGCCGAATGACCGGCATCGGACCATACTCGGATCTGATTCGCCAGCGATTCACGAAAAAGGCGCGGCGACTGGGGCTAAACCTCCATGAGGAGGAGCCGTTGCGCACCGATCTTTTCCGGCGGCCGGGCGGGGAACAAATGCCGCTGTGGTAGCGTCAAATGTAGGTTGCTCCAACCACGATAGCCAACCGATGTTTCTCAGGGACGAGCTGGAGAACACCGATGCATGGAACCCAACGTTTTTCCCTGGCAGCGACACTCATTGTCGTGCTGGCCAGCCTGTGCCCTCCCTCCTCCTTTGCGGCGGATGAGGCGATTGTTTCCAGGATTGAAGCCATGGACGCCGGCTTCCCGGTTCAGGTTCTCGGGAACAGGCTTATGGCCCACAAGGCCCTGTCCGCCTTTTACGCCACCACCGGATACCAGCGCGCCTGGCAATCGCCCGATCTTCGTCGCCAACTGATTGATGCGGTTGAACAGGCCGCCGGTGAAGGGCTGAACCCGGCAGACTATCACGCCGATATTCTCTCTGGCCTTGCGCTCAGGCCCATGAGCGATTTTTCCGAAGACCTGAGGGCCGATCTGGATTTGCTCTTCTCAGACGCCTTTCTCATGCTCGGCTCACACATGCTGGAGGGCAAGGTCAATCCACAGACGGTTCACGCTGAGTGGACCGCCAATCGTCGCCAGCGAAAGATGGAATCCGTTCTGACTGAAGCATTGGAACATGGGGATATTGCCGTCACCCTGGATTCCCTGCGGCCTGCCGATCCTGCCTACCGAAAGCTGATGGCAGCCCGGCAGGATCTGACAGAATTACTGGGCCAGCCGTGGTTGCCGCTGGCCGTGCGGCCGACAATCCGGCCCGGGGACCAGGATGACCGGATGTCTGAAATCCGCCACAGACTTTCCAGGCTGGGGGAACTGAAGGAGCAACCCGCGACAGGCGAAGCCCCACGCCACTATGATGAGAGCCTTGAAATGGCGGTAGCGCGATTTCAGGCCCGGCACGGCCTTGAACCCGATGGCCTCATCGGGCCGGACACCCTGACAGCCCTGAACCTGATGCCGGTGGAGCGTCTGCGCCAGATTGATGCCACGCTCGAGCGTTGGCGGTGGTTGCCGGAATCCCTCGGTGAAACTTATGTTCTGGTCAATATAGCCGGCTTTGAACTCAAAATGGTTGAGAATGGCAAGGAGGTGCTGCGCAAGCGCGTTATCGTGGGCCAGCCCTTCCGGCAAACCCCGGTGTTCAGTGATCGCATCCGGTACCTGGTATTCAACCCCACCTGGACCGTACCCCGGACGGTGATGATTCAGGACCAGTTGCCCCAGATTGTCCGGGATCCGGACTACCTCTCCCGACTCAAAATCAGCGTTTACCGGGGCTGGGGCGCAGACCGGCAGAAAGTCGATCCGCTGGACGTTGACTGGTCATCACTGAACCGGAACAATTTCCCATTCCAGCTGGTTCAGGAACCCGGCCCGCAGAATGCACTCGGACAGGTAAAGTTCATGTTTCCAAACCAGTACGCTGTCTATCTTCACGATACCCCGGGTCGAGGTCTGTTCACTCGAACCGAACGCTCGTTCAGCTCCGGCTGCATCCGGGTTGAGCAGCCGTTTGATCTTGCCCAACGGCTATTGGCGGCATCGCCGGAATGGTCTCGTGAAAAAATTGACCGTGTGGTTTCAGAAGCCGAGCCCCGGACCGTATTGCTGCCTGAACCGGTGCCGGTACATATCCAGTACTGGACGTCCTGGGTGGATAGCCAAGGCCGCCTCCAGTCTCGCAACGACCTTTATAACCGGGATGCCCGCCTGATCGATCAGCTCCGGGGAACGCCCGACGGAGACGCACTCTACAATACGCCGGTTGTTGGGTTGGTTAAGGAACCGGGCCCGCAATGAACCGAGGCAAGTGAATAAGCTGAGGAGATACCATGAAACAGGCCCTGCTTGTGGTTTTTGGTTCACTGTTACTCTACGGATGCCAGTCACTGCCCTCCGCTGAGGAAGGCATGGAGGCAGACGCTGTCTATCTCAGCGCCAGTCATTGCCTGAACGAATATCTGGATGATCTGGAGAAGGTGCATTATGGCCCCTGCCTGAAGGTCATCAGCATCAACGGCGACGAGCCGGCTGTCCGGGAAGACGGCTTTATAGAAATCCCTGCGGCAACGGCGCTGACAATCGGTGTCAGCTGCGTTTATCGACATGCCGATGGCTCTCCCATTCCGGCAACCATGGAAAACGCAGACTTTGCCGTGACCAAGGGCACGTTCGCTCAAGCGGGTCACCGCTGGTACCTGCACGCTCACAAACAGGCGAGGCAGGTTGTTGGCTGTCAGCCAACCCTGTCGCGCTCGGTCTACCCCACTTATGACACGGATTAATTCTGCCATGAGCAACAAAGTTGATATCCACTACTGCACCGGTTGCCGTTGGCTTCTGCGCTCCGCCTGGATGGCGCAGGAGCTGCTGACAACATTCGAAGGCGAGATCAGGGAACTGAGCCTGCACCCGGGCACTGGCGGCATTTTCGAAGTATGGGTAAACGACCAGCGCGTCTGGTCCCGCAAGGAGAACGGTGGCTTCCCGGAAATCACTCAACTGAAGCAGCTGGTTCGCGATCAGGTGGCGCCGGACCGGTCGCTCGGGCATTCAGACAAAAAGTAATCTCGGAATTCCTGATACAACTCTCCACGGTCCTTCAAAGTCATACGCCCTGAATTCGAACGCATACAGTTCCGGCTGCTATGCTGACGATACAATCGGAATGGAGACTGAATGACCTCTGACATCAGTATTGTCTGGCTGGGCACGATTGCCAGTCTGCTAGCAGGCCTTGCCAGCGGCGTGGGCGCTCTGGGTGTATTCCTTATCCGCACACTCACCCATAAACTGCAGGACGGAATGTTGGCCTCAGCCGCTGGGGTAATGCTGGCGGCTTCATTTTTCTCATTGTTGCTGCCGGGTCTGGAGTACGGTGAGCAGATTACCGGCGAAACCTGGACCGCCGCGCTGATTGTAATTTTTGGCCTGCTCTCCGGCGCCGCCGCGCTCTATTTTGTTCACCAGAAACTTCCACACCAGCATTTCGAGCTTGGCCGGGAGGGACCGGACGCCTCCTACATTCGCGGCATCTGGCTCTTTATCGTCGCCATCACCCTTCACAACTTTCCCGAGGGCATGGCCGTGGGCGTCGGTTTTGCTGGCGGAGACGTGAATAACGGGTATGTATTGGCAACCGGGATCGGGCTTCAGAATATCCCTGAAGGGTTGGCAGTAGCATTTTCACTGCTTGCCATCGATTATTCCCGAATCAAGGCCTTCAGCATTGCTCTGATGACCGGCCTCGCCGAACCGTTGGGCGGCCTCTTCGGTGCCACCCTGGTATGGCTGGCCGAGCCCCTGATGCCCTGGACGCTGGGTTTCGCAGCAGGTGCCATGCTGTTCATCATCAGCAACGAAATCATCCCCGAAACCCACCATCGGCAATGGAAAATCATGTCTACCTTCTGCCTGATGGGTGGTTTCGCAGTGATGATGTTTCTGGATGCTACGCTGGGCTAACACCCCAGACGCCCGACAGGGCTTCCAGCGCTTCTGCAATCAGGGGCTCGTCCTGGCGGTCGCGGTGCCATATAAAGCTGAGTGCACAGGGCAGTTGCACTCCGTCGACAATCTCCAGGCCGGTTTCCTGGCGCTCAGCCATGGCCAGTGCATCCCGCGCGAGACTCAACCCCACACCGGCCCGAACCAGGTCCAGCATGCAGGCCTCCTGATCGACCTCTGCTACGCCCCGGGGCATTAACCCATGTGGTTCCAGAGTGCCTTTGAGCAGCCGGTGATGAACGGAGTCCACGGGTGTCACAATCCAGGGCATGGTGGCCAGATCAGACCATTGCGCAGATCGAATTCTCGGCCCCCAGCCTGCCGGGGCAACGACATAATAATTGAACCGGGTCAGCTCACGATGAGTCACATCGGGTGCCAGGGGACCCGGCCCAACATCCGGCGGCGCCAGGAAAAAACCGACGTCGAGCCGGCCATCCCGGACCTGCTCCAATACGCTGCCGCTCATGCCCTGCCTCAGCTCGGTTTCAAGCTGCGGCGCCCGCTCGACCAGCCGGTGTAGAAACGCCCCCAGACGGATGAATTCCGGATCCACAATGGTGCCGATTCGCAAACGCCCTCTCAGGGTGCTGTGCAGTGCCCGGGCGCTCTGCTCAAAGGCCGCCACAGCCGCAAGCGCTTTCTCGGCCGCGGGCAGCAGCGCCTGGCCATCCGGTGTCAGGACCAGCCCCTGGGGTTTGCGCAGAAACAGCTTCAGGCCCAACTCATCCTGCAATTGCTTCAGTTTCAGACTAACTGCTGGCTGGGTCAGGTGAAGGCGAACCGCAGCACGGGAAACGCTACCTTCCCGCGCCACGGTAACGTATGCCCGAAGGCTCTGAAGGGGATGCATACAAAACCTCGTTTCCAGGGCAACAATATAAGCTTAACTTATATCTTGCTTTTAAAAATCTCAATTGCTTTACCCAATAGCCAACCCTATCCTACATGATCAGATAGTAACCAATGCGCATCTTTAGCCCGCAGAATCCAAATTTCTGCCGCTTTCCATCGGCTAAATACGAAAAGACAGAGGCACCCATGACCGACGCGACCATCCAGCATTATATCAATGGCCAAATATCACCAGGCACTGGCAGTCAGACTCAGGACGTGTTCAACCCGGCTACCGGCCAGGTAACCGGACAGGTCGCCCTGGCCAACGGCGACGATGTGAATGCCGCTGTTGCTGCCGCCGATGCGGCGTTCCCGGCGTGGGCGGATACGCCTCCGATCCGCCGGGCCCGAGTCATGTTCAAGTTTCTGGAGCTGCTGAACAGACATAAAGATGATCTGGCCCGCGCCATCACTGCCGAACACGGCAAGGTCTTCACCGACGCACAGGGCGAAGTGGCCCGGGGCATCGACATTGTCGAGTTTGCCTGTGGTATTCCCCAGCTTCTGAAAGGTGATTACACGGAACAGGTCAGCACCGGCATCGACAACTGGACCACCCGCCAGCCGCTGGGCGTAGTCGCCGGCGTCACACCTTTCAACTTCCCTGTCATGGTGCCGATGTGGATGTTCCCGGTGGCTATTGCTGCGGGCAACACCTTTGTGCTGAAGCCAAGCCCGCTGGACCCGAGCGCCTCCCTGATGATTGCCGACCTGCTGAAACAGGCCGGCCTGCCTGATGGCGTATTCAATGTGGTCCAGGGTGACAAGGACGCGGTGAACGCGCTGATCGAGCATCCGGACGTCCAGGCCCTGAGTTTTGTCGGCTCCACGCCGATTGCCAACCTGCTCTACGAGAAAGGCGCAAAACACGGCAAGCGCATACAGGCCCTTGGCGGGGCCAAGAACCACATGGTGGTGATGCCCGATGCCGATCTGGACAAAGCCGTAGACGCCCTGATCGGCGCGGCTTATGGCAGCGCTGGCGAGCGCTGCATGGCCATCAGTGTGGCAGTACTGGTTGGGGATGTTGCGGACAAAATTATGCCCCGGTTGGCCGAACGGGCCCGCACCCTGCAAGTGAAGAACGGTGAACAGCTGGATGCCGAGATGGGACCGATTGTTACCGCCGCCGCACACCAGCGTATTACCGGCTACATTGACAAGGGTGTGGCGGAAGGTGCCGAACTGTTGGTCGATGGCCGCGAGTTTGATGCATCGACCACCGGCGAAGGCTGTGCCGAAGGTTTCTGGATGGGCGGTTCACTGTTCGATCACGTCACGCCCGACATGACGATCTATAAAGAAGAAATCTTCGGCCCCGTTCTGGCCTGCGTTCGGGTGCCGGACATTGCCACCGCCATCCGTCTGATCAATGATCACGAATTTGGCAACGGCGTCAGCTGCTTTACCGAAAGCGGCACCGTCGCCCGGGAATTCGGCCGCAGAATTCAGGTGGGCATGGTCGGGATTAACGTTCCCATTCCCGTCCCCATGGCGTGGCACGGCTTTGGCGGCTGGAAACGCTCCATGTTCGGCGACACCCACGCCTATGGCGAGGAAGGCGTGAAGTTCTACACCCGCCAGAAATCCATCATGCAGCGCTGGTCTGATTCCATTGATGCCGGCGCTGAATTTGTTATGCCAACAGCCAAGTAACAACGGAACCAGCTGCGGAGAAAGCGCCATGTCCGACAACAAAAACGCGACGGGACAGCAGGAATTCGACTATATCGTGGTAGGCGCTGGCACCGCCGGCTGCCTGCTCGCCAACCGCCTGAGCAAAAACCCCGACAACCGGGTACTGCTCATTGAGGCCGGTGGGAGGGACAACTACCACTGGATCCACATCCCGGTCGGCTACCTGTACTGCATAGACAACCCACGCACCGACTGGCGCTTCCGCACCGAGCCGGACCCCGGGCTGAATGGCCGTTCCCTGATTTATCCCCGGGGCAAGACCCTGGGCGGCTGCTCCAGCATTAACGGTATGCTATACATCCGCGGCCAGGCCCGGGATTATGACCAGTGGTCCGACATCACCGGTGAAAGCGACTGGAGCTGGGACAACTGCCTGCCAGACTTCATGCGCCACGAGGACCACTACCGTCTGGACGACGGCGGCGATGCCGACCCGGAGCACCACAAGTACCACGGCCACGGCGGTGAGTGGCGGATCGAGCACCAGCGTCTGAAATGGAAGGTTCTGGAAGATTTCGCAACAGCCTGTGTTGAAGCGGGCATTCCGCGAACGCGGGATTTCAATCGCGGAGACAACGAGGGCGTGGACTATTTCGAGGTAAACCAGCGCTCCGGCTGGCGCTGGAACACCTCCAAAGCCTTTCTGCGGGAAGCAGAAAAACGCGCCAACCTGACGCTCTGGCACTCCACTCACGTGCTCGGTCTGGAAACGGAAATCTCTGATACCGGCCCCCGTTGCACGGGTGTGCGCGTGGAACGGCCCGGTGAAGGCAAGGTCACGGCGAGGGCGAAGCGGGAAGTCATCCTCTCTGCCGGCGCCATTGGCTCACCGCAACTATTGCAGCTCTCCGGCATCGGTCCCGCCGATCTTCTGAAAGAGCACGGCATTGATGTGGTTGCCGACCTGCCGGGCGTGGGTGAGAACCTTCAGGACCATCTGCAGATCCGCTCCGTGTACAAGGTGAAGGGTGTCACCACTCTGAATACCATGGCCAATTCGCTGATTGGCAAGGCCCGTATTGGTCTGGAGTACCTGCTCACCCGCTCCGGCCCCATGAGCATGGCGCCCTCACAGCTGTGTCTGTTCACCCGCAGCTCCGAGGAGTACAAGCACGCCAATATTGAATACCACGTTCAACCCCTGAGCCTGGACGCCTTCGGCCAACCGCTGCACAACTTCCCGGCCATCACTGCCAGTGTCTGCAACCTGAACCCCACCAGCCGTGGCACGGTGCACATCCGCAGTAACGATCCAAAGCAGGCACCGGCCATCTCCCCCAATTACCTGAGCACTCCGGAAGATCGGAAAGTAGCCGCGGATTCATTGAGAGTGACCCGGCTTATCGCAAACCAGCCGGCGTTTCAGCAGTACCAGCCGGAGGAATTCAAGCCCGGCCTCGAGTACCAGACCGACGACGAACTCACCAAGCTTGCCGGGGATATTGGTACCACGATCTTTCATCCCGTGGGCACCACCCGGATGGGCCGGGCAGATGATGAACAGGCCGTAGTCGATCCGCACCTGAGGGTTCGGGGCGTTGCAGGTCTGCGGGTGGTGGATGCAGGCGTGATGCCTACCATCACCAGCGGCAATACCAATTCGCCTACCCTGATGATTGCCGAGAAAGCCGCCCGCTGGATTCTCGCCGGTGATTGAGCATTGAACTGGTTGCAGTTTCCAGGTTTTTACGTGCGGGCAGGCTGCTAGAATCGGCAGCCTGTTTCATTTGCAAAGGACGGATCCACCATGACGCTTGCCACCTGGTTGGCTGTTGTCACTATCTGTATTCTCGGAGCCATGTCACCCGGCCCGTCGCTGGCACTGGTGCTCAAGCAGACGCTTACCGGCGGTCGCCGCAACGGCGTGATCACCGCCCTTGCCCATGGCATCGGTGTCGGCATCTATGCCTTTCTGAGCATCCTCGGGCTGGCCGCCATCATTACCGCCTCGCCGACGGCCTTTTCAGTCCTCCAATGGGGCGGCGCCCTTTACCTGGCCTGGCTGGGGGTGAAAGGACTGATGGCAAAGCGGCAGTCGGATGACGAACTGCCCGAGCCGCCCACCACCAAAAGTGCAGCCCGCGACGGTTTTCTGATCGCCTTCTTCAACCCGAAAATCGCCGTCTTCTTCCTGGCTCTGTTCAGCCAGGTAGTGGGCACCGACACCAGCCTGATGGCCAAATTCGGCTACGCGGCAACGGCCCTGGTTATCGATACCAGCTGGTATCTGATCGTCGCCTGGCTGTTCTCCAACCCGAAATGGCTGACCCTGCTCAGGCAGAAAGCTGTCTGGTTCGAGCGTATCTTTGGCGCCATTCTCCTGGGCCTGGCCGGTCGGCTGGTAGTCGGCATTCTGAACGGCAAATAACAGGCTCACTCCGCCAGCTGGACGATCTCATCGTATTGGCGAGTCTGAACCACCTGCTCGGCCACTGGTTCAGACGCCAGACTACAGACCTCATTGACCATGGCACTGGCCACTGTTTGCGCCTCGATGCCGCGGTACTTGTCCAGAGGGCCAATCAGCAGACGGTTGACCAGCGGCATCGCCTTGATGCCCAGAGCTTCGGCGGTGCGCTGCTCTTTCCGGTCGCCCAGCAACAGACTGGGGTGATAGATGGACAGATAGGGATAGCCCAGATCTTTCAAGGCATCTTCAAGCTCGCCCTTTACCCGATTATAGAAAATGGTCGACGAGGATGAGGCACCGATGGCAGACATCAGGATAAAAGCCCGCACCTCATGGGAGCGTCCCAGCTCCGCCGCTTTCAGGGGATACCCCAGATCCACCTTCCGAAACTGATCCTGTGAGCCGGCCTTTTTGATGGTAGTTCCCAGGCAGCAGACGATGACATCAACATCGAACAGCTCGGCGTGATCCTCAAGTCTATCGAAATCGACCTCATGCTGGGCCAGCTTGTCATGCAGAGTCGGCAGCTTGTGTCGTACCAGTGCCACCACCTGCGAAACCTCATCCCTGCCCAGCAAACCCTGCAGCACCTTGCCACCGGTCAAACCGGTAGCGCCCAGCAACATCACCCTCATAACAGTTTTTCCTTAAAGAACTTACTTGTATCCTACCAAAGACCCGCCATTAACGCTGACTGGATGGCGTGAATCTCCACCACGGGCGATACTGTCCATCGAATCAAAGCGCTACTGCATGAGTATCGGAGCCCTGATTGAGAACGTTGGCATTTACCGTCCTGATTGTTACCTTCCTGACCGGCTGCCAGGAATCTCCCACTGGTCGGAACCGGTTGGCCCTGGTTCCCGACGCTGTTCTGGCGGACATGGGCCAGGACAGCTTCGAGAAGATGAAGCAGCAGAACCCGGTGATCAAAAGGCCAGACGTCAACCGCCTTGTACAATGCATTACAGAGGCACTGGTCAGTGCGGCTCAAGCAGAATATCCGGAGGCACCTATGCCCCAATCCTGGGAGGTTGCCGTCTTCGACAACCCCACTCCTAACGCTTTTGCCCTGCCCGGAGGCAAGATCGGTGTGCATTCAGGACTATTGCAGCTCGCGGAAAACCAGTCGCAGATGGCAACGGTGATTGGCCACGAAATCGCTCACGTTCTTGCTGACCACGGTAATGAACGTTTAACCCAGCAACTGGGTCTGCAGGCAGGCATGCTGCTCGTCGGCCTGTTCACCGAAAGCGAAATTGCAGAAGACCAGATTCAGCAGGCCCTCGGCATTGGGGCCCAGCTGGGCATTACTCTTCCCTTCAGTCGTGCCCATGAGGAGGAAGCCGACCTGATGGGCCTGGACATCATGGCCCGGGCCGGTTTTGAACCGGAACAGAGCGTTCGCCTGTGGCAGAACATGGCCAAGGCATCCGGGGCACAGCCGCTGGAGTTTCTCTCCACCCACCCGAATCATGACACCCGCATTGCATCACTGAAGAGCCAGGTTGCTGCCGCACGCTCCGTGTTCGAGACCGTCCCGCCTGCCAGTTGCCAGATCTGATTCAGTCGCACTCACCGTATAATTGACTATCATCAAGTTAAGCGGCCAGTTAACGATTGAGGCAGATTCCATGGTGGAACGCTTGCCACACCCGGATGGTTTCCGGTTACTTCTCACCCCAAACCGCTCCCTGAGCTGGCAAGGCAATGTCAGGATCTGGGCCGCTCTGTTTATCGTTTCAGCCCTGATTGCAACGGGGTTCAGCCTGGCCGGTGCCTGGGTCATTATCCCGTTTGCCGGGCTGGAGCTTATCGCGCTTGCCTGCGGCATCTACCTTACGTCCAGGTCGTGCCAACGACAGGAGGTTCTGTTCATCAGCAATGACGATATTCGTCTGGAGAAGGGCAGAAAGCGCAAGCAGGCGGAATGGACGCTGCCGGCCCGCTATGCACGACTTCAGGTCCACTCACCGCCCCACCCGTTCACGCCCGCCAAATTGTGCCTGGCCCATCGGGATACCGAAGTCTCGATTGGCGGTTTTCTGAACATTGAAGACACCGAGAAGCTCATCGGCATGCTCGAACAAAAAGGACTGCTGATTGAACGCAAAGAGCCCGATCCGAAGATCGGGCTCTGGTTCTGAAACCTGCGCGCTACTTGAGTGGAGGAGTCTGCTTGCGGGCCAGGACATAATAGACAAGAAGGGCAACACCGCAGGCGATCATCACCCAGCCTGCCCCCTCGGCCATCTGCGTGTCTCCGCTGCCCAAGCCGATCAGCACCACAATACCGATGATGATGCTGTACATTGCTGACAGAAAGAGAATGATCAGGCTCTTGCGTGGCTCTTTCTTAATAACCGTTTTCGGATCTTCCATAGTCCATCCTCCCATTCGGTCTATGAGCGGGCAGGAGGAAATCTGACCTGCCGTTTTGAAACGCTCTACCGGGGAGTGTAGATCATTTTTGGATAGCAAACGTATTTCACTGATAGCAAATACCACTTATCTCCGGCCCGGACCAGGGCCGGTTCACTCGTAGCTGGAAGCAATCCGGTCGATCTCCCCGGCTGCACGGGCTTCATCCAGTGCCTGCTGGAGATCTTCAATGACGGCCGGATCAGTGTTAGTGCTGAACGCCAGGTACATGGGCGTTTCCCGGAATACCAGGACCGGTTGCAGACCGGTAATTCCGTGCTCTTCTTCAGCCATCAGGGGGCCTACCAGACCATCGGTTACCCAAAGATCCGCCTGGCCCAGGGTAAGGCGGCGGGTATTCACATCACCGGACATACCCATGATCACGTTAAAGCCCTGATCGACCAGATAGTCGGACATCACATCGCCCTTATAGCCGGCAATTCTCAGGTCTTTGGCATCTTCCAGTGAATTCAGGGTGATGTCGGAGTCCGGCGCCGCGAACAGGGTCCACTTGATGGATGCCAGAGGGCCAACCCACTGGAACTGATCTTCCCGCTCATCGGTGCGGGCAGTACAGAAAAGGCCGTGGTTTTCCCTGTCCTGAACCCAGTTATAGGCGTAACTCCAGTCCCGCATCTTCATCACATAGTCATAGTCGACCCTGGAAAGCATGGCTTTGACCATATCCGCACAGATGCCGCTAATGTCTTCCTCGTTATGGGCAAATCCTTTTCCGGTTTCAGACGCATTATAGGGAGGGTAGTTTTCGGTGAAGATATACAAGCGCTCGGCCGCAAGAGCCTGCTGGCCAATGGCCGACAGGGTCAACGCGATGATGCCGGTTTTAATGCCTTTAATTACCTTCGAGGAGACCGATGCAGTTTCTGTGGGCATTCTCTAGTCCTTTTCGACGATTCAGCTGGAACGGGAGTCAGGCGGCCGCAACAAACGGCCAGAAACCAGGGACATGGTTGCAAAAGCGACACTCTGGCACTTAATGTCAGCCATTGTGGTTGATTATGCCAGCAAAGCCCATGATTGCGCTTCCTGGCGGAAAAGTCAGTGACAAAACGTATCTGAAAACCCGCCACTGATTCAGGCAGTGCCAGGAATACCGTCGCCGTCGTCAC
>CAZFQI010000026.1:28529-37490 GCA_964520755.1 uncultured Marinobacter sp.
GTCCCGGCCCCGCTCGCCATCACCTGCTCTGGAATTGGAAATCAGCCAATAGGTCATTGCGCTTGTCTCTGCTCCCTCGCTCCAGCACAATTCTGGCAGCCATTCCCTCACAATAATGAACAACAAGGCAAGCAACATGGATTTTGTCAGAACCCCGGAAACACGGTTTGATCGATTGCTGGATTACCCGTTTGACCCCCATTACCTGGAGGTGGACGGTCTGCGAATGCATTACGTGGATGAGGGCCCCACCGAGGCAAACCCCATCCTGATGATGCATGGAGAGCCCTCGTGGTCCTACCTGTACCGCCACATGATCCCCGTATGCGCGGCGGCCGGCCACAGGGTTGTGGCACCGGACCTGATCGGTTTCGGCAAATCCGACAAACCAACGGCTATCGATGACTATTCCTACCAGCAGCACATGGACTGGATGCAGTCGTTCCTCGATCAGCTCGGACTCACCAACATCACTCTGGTATGCCAGGATTGGGGCTCATTACTGGGGCTGCGGCTGGCAGCAGAGAATCCCGACCGGTTCCGCGCCATTGTGGTGGGCAATGGCATGCTGCCTACCGGCGACCAGAAAGCGCCACCGGCGTTCAAGATCTGGAAAAACTTCGCTCTGCACAGCCCCTGGTTCCCCATTGCGCGGATTATCAACACTGGCTCTTTCCGCAAGCTGGGTCCCGATGAAATGCGCGCCTATGATGCGCCCTTCCCGGGCAAGAAATACAAGGCCGGCGCCCGGGCCTTTCCCCGCCTGGTGCCAATGCAGCCCAACGACCCGGCCAGCGAGGCCAATCGGAACGCCTGGAAAGAACTTGAACGATGGGAAAAACCGTTTCTGACCACTTTCAGCAACGGTGATCCGATTACCCGGGGCGGGGATGCGTATATGCAGAAGCGGATCCCGGGAGCCAAAGACCAGCCCCACGTAACCCTCAAGGGTGGCCATTTTCTCCAGGAGGATTCGCCCGTGCCCTTTGCCCAGGCCATCAATCGCCTGCTCGCCACCCTCGCCTGAGTATTTCAGTCCAGGAGGCTGCAGCCTCAGTCCTGGCCTACCGCCACCCTGGGTCGGTAGTGCCAGGATGACCAGCTATAAAGGCCCAGAGCGATCCAGATCACAACAAAACTGGTCAGCTGGATATCGCTCAGCGGTTCCCCGAAAACCAGCAGGGCAATAAAAAACTGCAGTGTGGGGTTGATGTACATCAGGAACCCCACGGTTGCCAACCGCAGGCGCCGGGCCGCACCGGCAAACAGAAGCAACGGGATGGCCGTCACGATCCCGCTGGCCATCAGCAAAGCACCAAGGTAAGCGCTATCGCCAAAGTGGGACATGCCCTCCGTGGCAAGCCAACCAAAGGTAAGCAGGCCGACCGGAAGCAGCAACATGGTCTCGACGAACAGCCCGGACAGCCCATCCAGCATGACCTGTTTTCGAACCAGGCCGTAGGTGCCAAAACTGATGGCCAGAGCCAGAGAAATCCAGGGCAGCTCACCGAGTATCACCAACTGGATCAGGATACCGATGCCGGCAAGCACGACGGCCGCCATCTGCCATGGTCCCATACGTTCACGAAGCACCAGCATCCCGAGCGCCACATTCACCAGCGGCGTCAGGAAATAGCCAAGGCTGGCCTGGAGAACATGGCGGGTTTCCACGGAATAAATGTAGATGCCCCAGTTGGCGGCAATGAGCAACGCACAGGCAAGCACCCGCCAGAGCTGGGATGGATTTGCCAACGCCGCCCGAACCGCAGGCCACCGCCGCAAGCCAGTGATGACCAGGGCCAGAAACACACAGGACCAGATAATCCGGTGAATCAGGATCTCGAACGCCGGCACGCCCTCAAACAGGGCAAAGAAAAGTGGAAAGCAGCCCCAGATGGTATAGGCGCTCAAGCCATACCAGACGCCCTTGGTCACTTCCGTCATGTGTTAACCACCCCTGGGAACAGTTTTTTAAGCCGGTTTTTTCTGGGTAACCACCAACGCCACACCCACGATGGCGATCAGACCACCCGTCATGGCCAGCCCACCGAGGCGCTCATCAAACAGCAGGTACGCCTCCAGTGCAGTGACCGGTGGCACCAGGTAGAACAGGCTGGCGACCTGGGAAGCCGCACCCTGGCGGATCAGCCACATCAACAGCAGGACGGCACCAGTGGATAAGCCGATAACAAGCCAGGCCATGGACAACTGCAGTTGCAGGCTCCACTCGACCTCCCGGGTTTCCAGGGCAAAGGCTCCAATGGCAAACAAGACCGCCGCTGCCGAAAACTGAATTAACGTGCCAGCAACCAGATCCGCGCTGGCGCCGTAGCGTTTCTGGTAGACGGTGCCCATTGATATGCCGGCAAGTGCAAAAACGGCCCAGAGCAGACTCCACGGTGAGAACATTGAGTCAGAGCCGTTGACTCCGAATTTTTCAAGAAGCACCAGCGCAACACCGATGAGGCCGAGGGCGAGCCCGGCCCATTGGCGACCACTGACGGACTCCTTGAGGAAAGCAACAGCCGCAGCTGCGGTTACAAGCGGCTGCAAGCCAACGATCAGGGAAACAATCCCGGACGCCATGCCGTCCTGAATCGCGTAGTAAACGCCACCCAGGTAGCAGCCATGCACCAGCATGCCGGTGACCGCAAGATGTCCGGCACCGCGCCAGCCCGGCCAACGGGTTTTCATAACCCAGGCCAGGCCCCCCAGCACCACCAGTGTCAGCAGCATGCGAATCAGCAGCAGCGTAAACGGCTCCGCAAACGGCAGGCCGTACTTGGCGCCGATAAAGCCGGTACTCCACAGCCAGACAAACAGCGCTGGCACGAAGAACGAGAAAAACAGTGAGCGCATGGACCTCAACCGGATTCGATGTATTTGTCAGTCAGCTTACTTTATAAGTTAGCAGGCAAACAAAACAGATACAGAAAACCGGTTTCACAACCAGTACAGTTTTCAGGCTTCCGTGTCCGGCAGCCTCACCTCGATGTGCGGTTCGTCTTGGTGCCACCGTCCCTCCCAGGTCACTTCCGGCGCCTCACCGGGCCGAGGCGTAATGGTGATGGAAATGCTTCCGAAGCTGGTCGGTGCCGGCCCAAAGCGGATTGGTTTGTCCTGTTCCAGCCAGCGCGGGGGAATACCGGAACAGAGAATCAGGCCTTCGCCCTCCTCCCGAACAAAGCAGTTGCGAACCATCAACACCCATTCGGCAGAAGCCCAGACATGGTGACCATCGCCCATGCACCCGCCACCGGTCGCCGGATGGATCGCTTCGGGCCACTGGCCGGTGGGTGATGCCAGGCCGGCAACCGCATCCACCAGTTGGAGGAATCGCGGATCACCGGCCCGCAGGAGCACCTGGGCCACATGCAGGGTCAGATAGGCATTGAGCCCGGAGTGGATCATGTCCTGATAAAACGCCCCTTTGACGAAGCATTTTTCGAGCAGGAACTCGACGCAGTCGAGCAATCTCGGATCATCCGGCTCGCACAACTGGGTGGGGTAACCTATGGCCAGGGAACCAATGGCGCCGGCATCCAGGCGACGGTAGGGCGAGGCTGGCATTCCCGGTCGCTTCAGGCGTTGTTCACAGCTTGCCAGACTGCGATCGATGGTCTGGCTGAACTCCCGCGCCCCGGCACCAAAATGTTCAGCCTTCTCGCGGTCGATGGGCCCGAACATTGCCTCGGCAGCCTCCAGACCCGCAACGCCCCAGAAGTCGTCCCAGTAGTAATAATCATTGGGCCCCAGGTGCTCGGCACTGAAGCCCGCGGGCAGCAGGCCGGCATGGGGCTGGTCAGTGTTGTCACTCAGGCGCTTGGTCTCGATCCAGCGAGCGCCCTTGCGCACAGGCTCCTGCCATTCACTGTGCAGGGGCCGGCCCGTGAGTTCATGGAAGCGCCGGAGAATCCAGAGCACTTCACCGTTGGCATCCCATTCCCCTTCCTGGGAACGGAAATAGCCATTCTTCAGCTGCCGTGCCGGAAACTGGTTCAGCGCCCGTTCGGCCCGGTCGGTAAGCCCGGTGCAGAGCAGTGCGTGGATGATGAACGCGGCATCGCGAAACCAGAAGCGCTTGTAGGTGTATGGCCCGGGGTATACATCCTCCGGCGAATGCAGCACCAGGGAATGAAGAGCTGCGTCGTACAGAAACTGCCAGGTTTCATCGGGGCACTCCAGCCTGGTATAACCTTCCAGGGCTCTGCCCCAGGCATCAGAACGGATGGTGGGCGCAGAATCGTCGGACAGCGGCACCCTTACCGTGAGTTCTGAATCCTCCCCTGCCTTGACCGTAAACAGGGCGGCGGCTGTAACCATACCGACATCGCACTGGCCTTCACTCTGGTCCTCCGTGTCCTGAAGGTGGATGCGGACATCGCCCTGGCGGTAGTCCGAGACATGGTGCCGCTCCGCCGGCCGGCTGAAAAACACCGCCGGCTTTCCGTCCACCGTCCAGGCATCGCGCTGGTCCGACAGACGAACCCGGTTGATGAAACTGACCCCTTCAGGATTGGCCGGGCGCAAGGCGAGCACCATTGAACCAGAGGTCTCTGCCCGCGCCGTCACAACCATCTCGCAAACCGGCCGGCCATTTTCGACCACTACCCGTGAACGGCTGGTCAGGGTCAGCCCGTCCAGCTCGGATTCCGTGACCACACTGGGGCCATCCGAAAACTCCTGGCGCTGGCTGGCCGTTTTGCTGCGCGAAGGCAACAGGCATCGGCCATCGTCTGCAAGCAGCCAGGCATCGAGCGACCAGCCGTCATGGAACGGCGTCAGCAACCCACGCGGATCGACAACCGGCAGTTCATCCACATCCGGCTGGCCAATGGCCGTCCAGTTACGGTTGCTCAGATTAATGTGGGTGATGGAGAACGCCCGGGGAATAAAGGAAACGTCCTGGGGATCAAACTGGCGCTCCACCCAATAAGGCCAGACCCAGTCCAGGTTGTGCTGGATGACCCGGCTGTTGATCAGGCCCCGGGCGTGAAACACCACGCCAGCCCTGAGCAGTTCGATGGGTTCCCCGACTTCCGAGGGCTGGGCAAAACTGTGCAGTTTGGCCAGAAGCGCGATCGGGTCCAGGAAACCGTGGCGATGGGCCACGCGCTTTACCAGATAACGCCAGGGCAGCCAGTTCATCCAGCTCATTGGTTTGCCTCCTGTTCTGTTGGTTCGGTCTCAACCTTGTATCGGGCCAATGCCCGCCGGGCGAGCCGGTTGAGAAACACCACCGCCAGCACGGTGCCCACGAAACCGGCACCATAAATGGCCCATTCCAGCGGTGTACGACTGGTTTCCCGCACCCCCAGGGTGGAGAGGTCGGCCGCAAGCGAGCCCAGGTACACGTTGTGAAGCGAAAAGGGAATTACGCCGAAAAAGGTGCCTGCGACAAAACCGCCGAACGAAAAATTGGTGAGGCCGAACAGGAAATTGGACAGTTTGCCCGGAAAGAAAGGGATCAGGCGGGTGAGCAGCACGATTTTCCAGCCATGGGGTGCCATTTCGTTGCTCACCACAGACAAGCGGGCCCGATTGCGGATATACACGTGGGCGTGCTCACCCAGAAAATGCCTGGCGATCAGAAAGGCAATGGCCGAGCCCAGGGTGGTACCCACTACCACGTACGCCGTGCCCTCCAACAACCCGAAGACAAAACCGGCGCCGGTAGTAAGTAGCACCCCCGGAAGCAGAAGCACCATGGCCAAGGCCATGATGCCAATAAACATAAAGGCCGCCCAGGCGCCCTGCTTATCAAACCAGCGCAGAAGTTCAACCACTTGCTGATGGACCCCGAACGCATAGAGCAGACCAACAATCAGCCCGACCCCGGCAATGCTGCCGCCCATCCAGAGGACAGGCGATTTCTTCCAGTTGCTCATGGCCTTACCCTAACGCGGGAAGACATGAGGTCTCAAAGGGCTGCCGGGCTTTTCCGCGGTTCAGGGACTGCTGAGAATCGACTGGAGTTTTTGAGTCAGCTCTACGGCCTCTGCGCCCAACGGAGTGAGATAACCGCCATCTTTCTGGGTGATCAGCCCCTTGGCATGAAGATTCTCAGCCGCCTTTACCGTTTCCGGTGCCGCGGAATGGGAATGCACCTTCAGGCCTTCCTGGGTCGAGGTGGAAGGGAACTGGCCCAGAAGATTGAGTTCCGCAAGGTGATCAACAGAGAATGGCATGGCATTTCCTCGTATTATTGTCTGGGTTTACATTCAGCATAGCCGATTCACACCATGAAGCTTTCCCGAATTCTCAGCAACCATAAAGACATCAGTCGAAAGCAGGCAAACTGGCTTATCGCCTCTGGCCGTGTGACAGTTAACGGGACAATCTGCACAGACGGTGCTGCTGAGATAGACCGGTTTGCGAGCGTAAAAATGGATGGCAGCACACTTCAGGCAGCTGAACCCGCCCACTACCTCATGCTCCACAAACCCGCGGGTTTCCTCAGCGCAACGTCCGATAACAACCATCGAACCGTGATGGATCTGATTACTCCGGAACTGCACCCGGACCTGCACATTGCCGGAAGGCTCGACCGCGCCAGCACCGGCCTGTTGATTCTCACCAATGATGGCCGCTGGTCACGCCAGCTCACCGAGCCTCGGATCAAGATCCCGAAAGTGTACCGGGTCGGCACCGCCTATCCGGTTTCTCCAGAGACCCCTCATCGATTCGCGGAAGGCATCTGGTTTGAATACGAGCAGCTGACCACATCGCCTGCGCACCTGGACATCCTCGGCCCCTGTGAAGCCAGAGTGACCATCTACGAAGGCCGGTACCATCAGGTCAAGCGCATGTTCCACGCCGTCGGCAATCGCGTGACTGCGCTGCATCGGGAACGAATGGGGAATATCCAGCTGGACCAAACCCTCGCTGTCGGCGAATACCGCACTCTCACTAGCGAAGAAATCAGCTTGATGCCTGATTGATCTGTCTCACAAAGCCTTCGCGAGCATAGGCTATGCTTGTAGGGCATTCTCACCAGAAACAGGGACGATTTACGGTAATGCCAAACCAGGCGAGCGATCTGTACCCGAGGCCACTACGTCATCTCAGCAGCTACCTCTCGGGGCTGGTGCAGGGAAAGCTCTGGTTGAAGGTATTGATTGGCATGTTCCTCGGATTGATTATCGGCACCTTGCTCGGTCCGTCCGTGGGACTCGTGAAACCGGAAACAGGCACGTTGATCGGGAACTGGCTGGCTTTCCCCGGGCAGTTGTTCCTGGCCACCATCCAGATGATTGTGATCCCACTGGTGATTGCCTCGGTGGTTCGCGGGCTTGCCGCCAGCGAAGACCTGGAACAGTTGCGCAAGCTCGGCCTGAGGGTCACCGGGTTCTTCGTGATCACCACTGCCATGGCGGCATCCATCGGTCTCTGGATCGGCGACCTGATCAACCCCGGCAGGATGATGACCGGGCTCGCCACTCCAATGGCAACGGCCGAAGACAGTGCGCCGGTTGCCAGCATGCCCGGTGTGGACGAACTTCCAAAGACCCTGATTGGTCTGTTACCCGGCAATCCCCTTGACGCCATGGTTGAAGGCCAGATGCTCCAGGTAGTGATCTTCTCCATCATTGTCGGCATTGCCCTGGTGAGCATGGCTCCGGAAAAGTCACGGCCAATGCTGGATCTGCTCGATTCACTCCAGCAAATCTGCATGACGGTCGTGCGTTGGGCCATGCGTCTTGCCCCGATTGCCGTGTTTGGCCTCATGGCCCAACTGACAACCACACTCGGATTCCGGGCAATGCTCGGCATGGCATCCTACGTGGCAACCGTCATTGCCGGATTGATTGTGTTGCTGGGCGTTTACATGCTGATCCTGAAGCTGCTGGCAGGCCAATCCCCCGTCCGCTTCCTGAAAGATACTCGGGACGTGTTGCTGCTCGCCTTCTCCACATCCAGCTCGGCGGCTGTGATGCCACTCTCCATTCGTACTGCCGAAGACAAACTGGGTGTTCGGCCGTCGGTTTCCCAGTTCGTGATTCCGCTCGGTGCCACCATCAACATGAATGGCACGGCGCTGTATCAGGCGGTTGCCACCATCTTTCTGGCACAGGTCTACGGCATTGACCTCAGTATGGGCAGTATGGCTCTGGTAGTCGCCATGGCCGTCGGGGCGTCTATCGGCTCTCCTGCCACGCCCGGGGTAGGCATCGTCATTCTGGCCATGGTGTTGCAGACCGTGGGCATTCCGCCCAGCGGTATTGCGCTGATCATGGGCGTGGATCGGATTCTGGACATGTGCCGGACCGCTATCAACGTTACCGGCGATCTGGTCACTTGCCGTTTGATGGAGAACTGGTCGGGAAAGAGGCTGCCGTCCGAGCCGGTGCCCCAGGAAACTTCGTAATCAGACCCGTTGCGTCTGCTCAGATGCTGTCGGAGCGTTTATCTGCCCCCTGATCCAGCTCTTTCTCGGTGTCACTCCATTGCTCAGAGAGCGCTTCGTAGGCTTCGGAGAATCCCTTGCGGGCACGCTCCCATGCTGACGCGGAACTTTCTTTGAGCTCCTGATACCAGTTTTGAACACGAGCCCTCTGTTCTCGCAAAGACTCAAGACTCTTCTTTGCACGATCCCGGGCGGTATCACTCATGTCGTCCCAATTATCGGAGAGCTGTTGCTCAAGCTCATCGATACGTTGGTCCAGGGCAGACAGCGTTTTATTGATCGAATCCTCCGCCTGCTCTTTCTGGTCAGAACCGTACTCCTGAAGCGCCTCGCCCAACTCCCGGGTTTCCTGTTCAAGCGATTCCACAGAAGAATCCGGCGAGGAATCCTTCGATGACATTTCGGCCAGAGCAGCCCCTGAAAAGATTCCAACAAAAGTGATAGCAAGCGCGTAAGTCCAGTTCTTCATCGTTCAGCCCTCCAAACATATCCCTGGACTGTAGCAGCGAGGTCTGGCTGGATGCACCTTAACTAAACCTAATACTGGGGCTCAC
>CAZFQI010000027.1:0-20117 GCA_964520755.1 uncultured Marinobacter sp.
CCAGTATGCCGCCTATCATGGAGGCAATCCCCAAGAACGCTGAAATAACTGTGAGCTTCTCAATCATCAACAATGACCTCACGGACCTTAGTACCCATAATCGCTGCACCTTTGCTGCCGAGGTAACCACCACCGAAACCGCCAACTCCTGAGGCAATAACGACGCATGCCACACCACCAATTCCAGTCGTTATACCCAATAACACGCAGGCGCCGCCTAATTTAGATCCAAGCTGAGCTCCAAAATAAGCGCCACCTAATTTACTCGGCTCTTCTATCAGGGCAGCCTCGCACGCCTGGTCGGACTCAAGGGTGCACGCCTCTGCAATGTTGGCCGCTCCCAACCCCGCATCGACAAGTAATAACCCCCAGCCCGTTCCTTGAACAGCCTTACCCATGCCAGCTAATTTTGAATAATGCGTGGCGTAGCCTGGAATGCCTCCCACACCCGAGGACTTCCACTCATGGACGATGCTCTTGGACGACAACCCTAAAGCTCGCTTTAATTTCGCGTCATCAGCTAACGACATGCCCTTCCGTGCCACACTGCCAAGAGCGAAGTCCAGCTTTGTGAATAATTTCTGTCTGCGCTCAAAAAATTCGGGATGGCTGAGTTTGCCGTACTTTCGGAACGTGCTTTGATGCAGTTCCTCCAGCTTCCTCAGAATGCCGTTTATGCTCTTGATCTGCTGCCCAACCATGGCAGCACCGACGCCCATACCAGTCGCCGCATTTGCCGTCATCAGTTCCAAAAGGTCGTAATGATCGACGATGAACTGAGCCTCCTGCGCGCTCAGTTGCCGCACTTGCTGATTGACCTTTGCAGCCACTGCCATCAGATCGTTTTCTTTGACCGTGCATTCCAGACTTTCAGGGTCTGCAATAACGATCATTTCACCAGGTAAAACTCGGCTACCTAGCCCTGGATTCAGACGCTCAAAATTGTCAGGTTTCGCAGACGCATCACCATAAAGCTGAGACAACAGTTCGTTGCGGCTCATTGGTTCGCGAACGACATGGAATCCGGGCTCACTCAGATCCCGATTGTCGTTGGCGTCAGGATGAGTTGAATTTACTGTGCTGATCGTACTGGGCTCAGTCGCGGATGGTGAGTTGGTCGGAGAATTAGGGGGTTCAGCCCGGCCTGTGGAGCTCGCCTTCTCTGGCATTGCCTGCACAGACTCCGTGGCTGTTGTTAAAGTTACTGCTGCTCTTGGCGTGACGGGGGATACGCCCGAAAATGGCGCAGGCGTGTGAGTATCACCAATCACCACACTGCCAGAACCAATCGTCACACCACCGCATGAAATCGCCCCGCCTGTCACCGCCGCCGGCCTGCCGTTGATCAGGACAGTCGACGAACCTGCAGTGATGGTCCGCGGATGGGGTGGATGCTTGGGCTTGGAATGAGGTGCCAGCGGGTCGCCTACTCGAGCAACGGGCTTGCCATCAATCAGTACATCGGGGGAGCCGGCAATGACCGGGGTGGGCGGGAAACCTTCGTGATCGGAGCCAAGGTCTCCGAGCAGAACAATCGCTTTACTCATGTCGCGTCCTTTGCGTTTTAGCTAGGCCATCCTGGCCCTTTGGCTGTAAACCGGCAGTTTATACTGAAGCACTCTTCCAGCCAAACCCTTCGATCTCACAGTGTGATGGAATCAAGCCGGCAGCAAACGTCTGTCAATGACGGGCCAAGTCGACCTGAAATCCGGGTGGCCGAGATCCGCTGTTAACTGTAATATCCGCACAGGTTAACAGCCAATACTTGAGAACCTGACTGACTTACCGGAGACTCACCATGCGTAATGCCGATCTCGTCACCCGGGGCCTGAAATCCGTGTGGCACCCCTGCACCCAGATGAAAGACCACGAAGGCGCCGTGCCCCTGGTGCCCATCAAGCGTGGCGAAGGTGTCTGGCTGGAAGATTTTGAAGGCAATCGCTTTATAGACGCCGTCAGTTCCTGGTGGGTGAACCTGTTTGGCCACGCCAACCCGAGAATCAATGCGGCGATTCAGAAGCAGATTGGTGAGCTGGAGCACGTTATTCTCGCCGGTTTTACCCATGAGCCGGTGGTCAATCTGTCTGAGCGCCTCATCGAAGTTACTCCGCCGGGCCTGAACAAGGTTTTTTACGCCGACAACGGATCGTCTGCCATCGAAGCTGCTCTGAAGATGAGCTTCCACTACTGGAAGAATCACGGCAAACCGGCCAAGAAAAACTTCGTGAACCTGAGCAACAGCTACCACGGTGAAACCCTGGGGGCTCTTGCCCTCGGTGATGTCTCGCTCTACAAGGACACCTACCAGCCATTGTTGATGGAAGTGCTGACAGCGCCATCCCCGGACGCCTTCAACAAGGAGCCGGGTGAGACCGACGAGGCCTATGCATTGCGCCAGTTTGAGGCCATGGAAAAGCTGCTGGCCGAGAAGCACGACGAAATCTGCGCCGTGGTGGTGGAGCCGTTGATCCAGTGCGCCGGCGGCATGCGCATGCACCATCCGATCTATCACACCAAACTGCGGGAAGCCTGCGACCGCTATGGCGTGCACCTGATTGCCGACGAGATCGCCGTTGGTTTTGGCCGCACCGGCACCCTGTTTGCCTGTGAACAGTCGGGCATCACTCCGGATTTCATGTGTCTGTCCAAGGGGCTTACCGCCGGCTACCTGCCACTGTCGGTGGTACTGACCACCGATGATGTCTACAACGCCTTCTACGACGACTACGAAACCCTCAAGGCGTTTCTGCACAGCCACAGCTACACCGGCAACCCCATTGGTTGCGCCGTGGCACTGGCGACCCTGGACATCTTCCGGGATGACAATGTGATTGAGAGCAACCGCGGGCTCTCCACGTGCATGGCCGAATCCGTGGCGCACCTTGCGGACCATCCCAATGTCGGTGACATCCGCCAGCACGGTATGACCCTGGCCGTGGAAATGGTAAAAGATAAAGCGTCGAAAACGCCCTTCCCCTGGCAGGAACGCCGTGGCATTCGCGTTTACCAGCATGCATTAACCCGCCAGGCCTTGCTTCGCCCCCTGGGTAATGTGGTTTACTTCATGCCGCCTTACGTGATCACCGAAGAACAGATTCGCCACCTGGCCCAGGTTGCAACGGAAGGCATAGAGATTGCGGTTCGCGACTGACAACCGCCAGGAACCTGAGAGACCAGCCAATGCGCATACCCCGCATCTACACCGATTCCGCCCTCAACGAGGGCGGCACCGCAGAGCTTGATGACAACGCCGCGCAACATGTCGGCCGGGTATTGCGCATGCAGCCGGGGCAGGAACTGCTGCTTTTCAACGGCGACGGCAGCGACTATCCCGCCACCATCACCAGTGCCAGCAAGAAGAACGTGGAAGTCCAGGTGGGCACTCCGCAGGCCAACACCACCGAATCGCCCCTGGAAATAGTCCTTGGCCAGACCCTCTCCAAGGGTGACCGCATGGACTACGCGGTGCAAAAAGCGGTGGAAATGGGCGTTACCCGCATCGTGCCGCTGAGCACAGAACGTTGCGACGTAAAACTCAAGGGCGACCGGGAAGACAAGCGCCTGCGCCACTGGCGATCCGTCGCCATCAGCGCCGCGGAGCAATGCGGTCGCGCCCGGGTGCCCGAGATCCTGCCGGTGATGACCGTTTCCGAGTGGCTGGAACACACCCGGGATTGCGAGGTGCGCCTTGTCCTCCACCACCGCACCGAACACGCGCTGAAGTCCATTATCCCTCCCGAACGCGTCGCCCTGATGATCGGCCCAGAGGGCGGCCTTTCCCCCGAGGAAATTGCCCAGGCAGAAAAAGAAGGTTTCCTGCCGGTGGCCCTCGGCCCCCGGGTACTGAGAACGGAAACCGCACCGGTTGCGGCCATGGCGCTTTGCCAATGGCTGTGGGGTGACATCGGCAGCTGATCATCCCGACCGTGCCGCCGTCTCATGTCGGCACGCAAGTCATTGACATAAAGGGGTGCCAACAACATTATCCCTGTCGACTCCGAAAGCAAAAAAACGATCACACGCGAGTAACGGGATGACAAGCCTGCTAAGCACCCAAGAATTCTGGCAATACCTCAGTATCCCGGTCATTGCCGCCCTGATTGGCTGGACCACCAACTGGCTTGCCATCAAGATGACCTTCTACCCCCTGGAATTCATCGGCAAACCACCGCTGCTTGGCTGGCAAGGTATTATTCCCTCCAAGGCCCGTAAAATGGCGGCCATCAGCGTCGATGCCACCATTTCAAAGATCGGCACCGTTCGGGAGATCTTCCAGCAGATCGATCCGAAAGTCCTCGCCACCCATATCGTTCACTCCGTCGAACCCCGTATCGAAGAATACGTGGACGAGATGATGCTCAAGGAATACCCCACCTTCTGGGAAAACCTGCCGGCCTCGGCCCGAAAGATGGTCTACGATCGCGTCCGCAAATCCACGCCTCAGCTGGTGGACAACCTGGTGGAAGATGTCTCAGACAACATCGAGGACCTGCTGGATATCAAGGGCATGGTCATTGAGCGCCTGGCCAGCGACAAGGAGCTGCTGAACCGGATCTTTATTGAATGCGGCGAGGTGGAATTCCGGTTCATCATCAACTCGGGGCTCTACTTCGGCTTCCTGTTCGGTCTGATTCAGATGGCGGTCTGGTATGTCTATCCGAGCTGGTGGGTCCTGCCTTTCTTTGGCCTACTGGTGGGCTGGGCGACCAACTGGATTGCCCTGAACGTGATTTTCCGGCCGCTGCACGCGAAAAAAGTCGGCCCCTTCCGGATACAGGGCCTGTTCCTGAAACGCCAGCCGGCCGTGGCTGAGTCCTTCTGCCACATTGTTACCCACGAGATTCTCACCGTTGGCAACATTATCAATGCCATTCTCGACGGCCCCAAAGGCGACCGCGCCCGCAACATGGTCAAGAAACACATCAAACCGCTGGTGGATGAAACCGCTGGTATGGGCAAGGCGCTGACCCAGATGGCCTTCGGGCCCACGGGCTTTGCCACCCTCAAGAACAAGGTCGGCGAAAAAGCCATCGAAATATCGCAGACATCGTTCAACAACCCGGTGTTCGAGAAGGACCGGGCCCGGGCCGTGGAATCGATCATGGTGGAGCGGATGATTGCCCTGTCTTCCGAGGAATTCCAGGACCTGCTCCGGCCCTGCTTCCAGGAGGACGAAATCAAACTGATTCTTGTGGGTGCTTTCCTCGGCTTTGGCGCCGGCATCTGCCAACTGGTCTTCGTGTTCGGGGAATCGTTCCTGTAAATTCCCGCCATAATTCACAGGCTTAAAACCTGTGCAAGGATGCGTCGTACATCTATACTCTCGGAAACGGAGGTTCATTACTTCGAACAGGTTCGACCCGGAGGCAACGGATGCCAGGTTTTCTCTCCTGGATTTCAGGATTATTCGCAACAAAGCAGCCTGCACCGCCGGCTCCGGAAGCGCGGCTGTTCAATCCGTCCCCGGAGAACCCGGCCAACGACACTCCGGACACAGGCCCGGAACTGGCCCAACAACTGGAAGAGCATCTGTTCTGCTGGCTGCTGGACGCCGAACCCGCAACTTTGCGGGCCGACCTGTCATCCTATGACGAGGTACTGGAGGAACTGCATCAGCGCCTGGCCAACAACCGGATGGAAGAACTCCCCCGGCAGCCCATGAGTCTGCCGATGCTTATGCGGGCTCTCTCCGATGAATCCACCGACCGTCATAAGCTGACAGAGATCATTCTTGGTGATCCGTCGCTGACCGACCAATTGCTCCAGATTGCCAACAGCCCCTATTTCCGAACCAGTGACCATGCCATTGAATCGGTGGACCAGGCGGTTTTTGTGCTGGGAGTGGATGGCATCCGGAACGTCATTTCCGCCGCAGTGATGCGTCCCATGATGGCAGCAAGGAACAGCCGGGAAGCGCTTTTCGGGCAGCGCGCCTGGCGCTGGGGCCTGACCTGTGCGCGGGCAGCGGAATTGATTGCGAGGACTCAGGGCGAGGACACCAGTGCGCACTTCATGGTTGGGTTGCTGCCTTCGCTGGCTTACATCACTGTCCGGCGGGAGCTGCAACGTATCTGTCGGTCACGCACCGCAATGGGTGAACCAGAGCCTGCGCTCGTCCGCCATGCCCTGGCGAGGTACCAGTGGGCTACCTGCCAGTCTCTGGCGAACGAATGGAACCTTCCCCCCAAGTACCATGCCTATCTTCTGGCGGCAGAACGGCCAGCTCCCAGACAGAAGCACACGCCGCTGACCGATGGCATGGTCATTGGCACCCGGGAAGTGCTCAGGCACGCTCACCAGAGGAATCTTGCCGAGGAGGATCTGGCAAAAGTGGTGCGCTTGACCCCGGAGCAGATCAGCAACCTGCGCAACGCGCTGCAGAAGATGCTCCGGGAGGGCGGCCGCTCAGCTGTCAGAAGCTGACACAGGTTCCGGTTCGGAGAAAGACCTTGGCTTCTCATGGTCGTCATTGGCACGCAACAGCTCAGCAAAAGTTCTCGTTTCCTCCACTTTGCGCGCGCCTAACAGTTCAGCAGGGATGACCTTCGGCAGCCGGTCGACGATCCGGTCCTCATCGTTGCGAACCACTTTCAAGACTTCGCCCACGGTGATCAGATCCAGCGCACGCCCTGGCACAAGTCGATCGCCCTGGCTTCCGGCCAGGCTAAGCAGCCCCGCCCGGATCAACTTGTCACTAAGCGCACGGGTTACTTCGCCTGGCACCCTCAACTGGTACTCCAACACCTCCTGCTGAGGTGCCGGCTTACCCTCGCTGAAGGGTTTGGCCACCAGCCACATGGTGGCAAGCGCTACATTCTCCTGCAGTTCCGGCGCCAATTGTACTTGCCGCCGCTTGGCCACTGATCCCGGATTCTGCAGATAGAACGCCAGGCTGGCACCCAAAAGCAGGATCATCCAGTTCAGATAGATCCATATCAACAGGATAATGCCGATGGCGAAACTGGAGTAGATCGCTGCGTACTTGGCGGAACCCGCTACAAAAGACGCAAACAGCATACCGCCGGCTTGCCACGAAACCCCGGCAACGAGACCGCCGATGGCGGCATAACGCAACTTGACCCGGGTATTGGGCATGAACACATAAACAAAGGTGAACGCGCCAACCACCAGGAAAAACGGGGTGAAACGGCTGGCAACAAGAATCACCGAACCGAACGGTTCGATTTCGATGAGCTTCTGGACAATGGTTGAGGAAAAGATGGTGGCGCTGACGCCGATGGCCGAAACCATCAGCAGTGGTCCCACCATGATGACACTCAGGTAGTTGCTGAAACGCTGCGCCATGGAGCGCATGTCTGGAACGCGCCAGATCATATTGAAGGAGCGTTCGATTTTCTGAAGCAGGGAAACCACCGTGTAAACCAGCAACGCCAGCCCCACAGAACCAAGTACCCCAACTTTCATGTTATCCACGAACCCAAGGATCTGTTCTGCGAGCTCTATACCCTGCGGCCCCAGCGGTTCAAAGAACTGGAACAGAAACGGCTCCATCCGCTGATGCACACCGAGGGCTTTCAATACCGAGAAGCTCAGGGCCAGCAGAGGCACGATACTCAAAAGAGTGGTGTATACCAGGCTCATGGCATGGAGAGTGAGCTGCCCGCTGAGCACATCCCGGGCCATGGCATACGCCGTGCGCCCGACCTTGTACAGCCAGGTCCAGGGCCAGCTCTGGGGCGGATTGGGATTCGCCATAATCCAGCTTTCAGCTGCCTGGAGCCGGTCTTTCAATTGGAATGAAGCCACTTTAGGTCCTGTCGTTCCATGTTTTGTTCAGATTATCAGTCAGATATCCGGTTTAACCAGAGTATGGTCGATTAACGGCAGTTTGCGAGGGCTGCAAATATAATATAACCATATCAACATTTATTACTTCCTCTTATAACCATTCTTCTGTAAAAAGGCCACTATTCACGAAATTGCCCTTTTCTAATTGGATATCTTTTTCATGCGAATCAAACTTGCCCTCGGCGTTGCTGCACTTACCGCATTATCCCCGGTGACTGCTCTGGCCACCAACGGCTTCTTCAGTCACGGCTATGGCACAATCAGTAAAGGCATGGCCGGCGCCGGCACTGCCCTGTCCCAGGACAGCATTGCGGCGGCGACCAACCCGGCGGGCATGGCTTTTGTTGGCAATCGCATTGATGGCGGCTTCGAAGTGTTTTCGCCGAGGCGAGAGTACACGGTTGAGGGCCCGCTTTCTCCTCCCCCTGCATTCTCGTTGCAGCCCGGCACCTATAAAAGCAGCCGCAACGGTTTCGTTATCCCCCACCTGGGCTTTAATCGGGAACTGTCCGACACCACAAGTTTCGGCGTTTCCGTGTTTGCCAATGGCGGCATGAACACCGATTACTCCGGTGAGGGCGGAGGGCCTTTCTACGCGGGCCGAACCGGTGTAAATCTGGAGCAGCTTTTTATTGCCCCGACCTGGTCCTGGGAATTCTCCGACAACCAGGCCTTCGGCATTTCGCCAGTCATTGCCTATCAGCGCTTCGAAGCTGAAGGTTTACAGAGCTTCTCGCCATTCTCGTCAGACCCGGCCGCACTTTCCAACAACGGCACCGACGATGCCTGGGGCTACGGTTACCAGATCGGCTGGCAGGGCGAAATCACCGATACCCTCCGCGGCGGCGTGAGCTGGCGCAACATTCTCAAGATGAACGAGTTCGACAAATACCGTGGCCTGTTTGCCGAGCAAGGCGACTTCGACATCCCACAGATGTTCAACGCGGGCATTGCCTGGTCCGGACTTGAAGACCACTGGTTCCTGCTGGATATCCAGCATATCCGCTACAGCGAGATTAACAGCGTGGGCAACCCGTTACTGCCGAACCTGCAGACCGCCCAGCTGGGCGATGATAACGGCGCTGGCTTTGGCTGGGACGACATGACCATCGTCAAGCTCGGCTGGCAGTGGCAGCAAACAACGACTCACGCGTGGCGGGCCGGTGTGAGCTACGGAGAGAACCCGATCTCAGACGAAGATGTGCTTTTCAACATCCTGGCACCGGGTGTTCAGGAGTGGCACTTTACCGGCGGGTTCAGCCACAGTTTCAGCGAAAACCTCGATGTATCGGGCATGGCGTTTTACTCCCCGGCAAAGACAGTGACCGGCCCCAACCCGCTCGCACCGAACCAGACCATTGATCTCGAGATGTACCAACTGGGCGTCTCGGTCAGCGTAGGCTGGAAATACTGAACCAGGCAAAAGCCAGTCTCTGAGGCCCCGGTCTGTCCGGGGCTTTTCTTTTAAAGCACCGATCTCAAATTGGCTGCAGTAATACCAACAATCCGCTGACGCGCCTCCCGGCTGGCCCAGGCAGAGTGCGGGGTAATAATCAGATTCGGAATATCATCCGCCAGCAGCGGATTGCCGTTGCGGGGCGGCTCCTCGGTCAACACATCGAACCCGGCACCGCCGATCTCGCCGGCGCGCAGCGCGTCCGCCAGCGCCTGCTCATTCACCAGGCCACCGCGGCTGGTGTTGATGAGCAACGAGTCCGGCTTCATCATTTTCAGCTCCCTGGCACCAATCAGATCCCGGGTCTGATCGGTGAGCAGGCAGTGTAGCGACAGCACGTCCGCCTGGGGCAGCAGTTCGTCCAGAGGAATTCGGGTGTACCCGTCCACCTCACCGGCCTCCTGGCCGGGACGGGCCCCAAGCAGAACCCGCATACCAAAGGCAGCCGCCCGCTCAGCCACGCCCTGGCCCAGATCGCCGTAGCCGACAATACCGAGAGTGCGCCCCTCCAGTTCCATAATTGGATGGTCCATCAGGCAGAACATGTCGCTTTTGCCCCAGCGTCCGGCCTGCACATCCCGATTGTAATCCAGCAGCCGGGTGGCCAGCGCCAGCATCAGCGCCATGGCATGTTGCGCCACCGTGGAGCGGCCGTAGTTGGTCACGTTCATCACCTTGATGCCGTGATCCTTCGCCGCTGCCTGGTCAATGTTGTTGAGTCCTGTAGCCACCACGGAGATGGTTTTAAGCTCCGGACAGGCCTCAAAATGCTCCCGGCTCAACACCACCTTGTTGACCAATACCGTATCAAAGCCCCGGATGCGTTCCAGCACCTCATCCGGCGCTGTGCGCTCATATTTTTCCAGCCCGCCCGCGACCGACTCAATGGGCGACAGGTCCACATCGTCGCCGAGGGTTTTGGCATCAAGGAACACCGCTTTCATACTTTTCTCCTGAATCCAGTTGGCCACAGATTAGGGTAGACTGAGATAAACGTCCAAAACTCAAAATGTCCAAGCAAGAACAGGGTGTAAATCATGGAACATGAATTCTGGCACGAACGCTGGGCTAAAAAGGAAATCGGTTTCCACGAGGGCACCGTTAACCAGTACCTCTACGACCACTGGCCGGAACTGGCCGGCAAAGGCACCGACGCCGTCTTCGTTCCCCTATGCGGAAAAGCCCACGACATGTGGTGGCTCCACGACCGTGGCCACCCCATCATCGGCGTGGAACTGAGCGAACTGGCCTGCAAGGACTTCTTCGAAGAAGCCGGCGAAAAAGCCAAAGTCCACCCGGGCGAACCCTTCATCACCTTTAAACACGACAACCTGCAGCTCTGGTGCGGCGACTTCTTCCAGCTGGTACCGGAAGACCTCAAACACGTCCGACTGGTCTACGACCGGGCCGCCCTGATTGCGCTGCCGCCACACATGCGCAAAGGCTATGTTGACCATCTGACCGCCATCATTCCCGACGGCACCAGAATCCTTCTGATCACCCTGGACTACGACACCGAAATCAAGGGCCCGCCGTTTAACGTCAGCGACGACGAAGTTCGGGAACTCTACCAGGATGACTACAACATCGAGCACATCCTCACCAACACCCTGGCCAAGGATCATCCGTTTACCAAGCGCAAAGGCCTGGAGAACGCCTCGGAAAGCGTGTTTCGTTTAACCAAAATCTAGGCTGATGTAGAGCGATTATCCCAATGGCTTGATCGGAGTGTATCGGGAGTCTTTCTGTGTACGAATTTGATGTCTGAGCGCAGCGAGTTGCCAATTCGTACACAGAAAGACTCCCGGTGCACTCCAGCCCCCAACGCCAAAAGGCTACAAAACCAACACACCCGCCTAACATAATTTAATGAACCTTAACCACTCACACACTGTCCAACTTCCCAACCGTGAACTAAGCTCAAAGTAAGCAAGCCGACCTCGACCAGATCGTGCACAGGCTTGTAAGTATCCATTCCTTCCACCCATAACTAAACAAACCGCCCAGATGGGCGGACCAGACTGCAACGGGGAAATTGCGTGAACTGAAAGCTGAAGATACAGCGAGCGAGGGCAATCTATGAGCATACTGCAGCACTTCAAAGACCGGTATGAGAGTACCCAGGAAGAAGAATACAGCCTGGAGGAATACCTGGAGATCTGCAAAAAGGACCCAACGGCCTACGCCACGGCCGCTGAGAGAATGTTAATTGCCATTGGCGAACCAGAGTTCGTCGACACCTCGAAAGATCCGAGGCTTTCACGGATATTTTCCAACAAGGTCATCAAGCGGTACCCCGAGTTTTCCGAGTTCTATGGCATGGAAGACGCCGTAGAAAACATCGTCTCCTTCTTCCGCCACGCCGCCCAGGGCCTGGAAGAAAAGAAACAGATTCTCTACCTGCTTGGTCCCGTAGGCGGTGGTAAATCCTCCCTGGCAGAAAAACTCAAGTCACTGATGCAGAAAGTGCCCTTCTACGCCATCAAGGGCTCGCCAGTGAACGAATCACCCCTGGGCCTGTTCGACCCAGCCGAAGATGCCCAGATCCTCGAAGAGGAATACGGCATCCCCGCCCGATACCTCAAGAACATCATGTCGCCCTGGGCCGTTAAACGCCTCCATGAATACGGCGGCGACATAAGCCAGTTCCGGGTCGTAAAAATGTACCCCTCGGTACTCGACCAGGTCGCTGTGTCCAAGACCGAGCCCGGTGACGACAACAACCAGGATATTTCTGCCCTCGTCGGCAAGGTCAACATCCGCATGCTGGAGGATTTCTCCCAGGATGATCCGGATGCCTACAGCTTCAGCGGTGGCCTGTGTAAGGCCAACCAGGGCCTGATGGAGTTCGTGGAAATGTTCAAGGCACCGATCAAGGTGCTGCACCCGTTGCTGACGGCTACCCAGGAAGGCAACTACAACACCACCGAAGGCATGGGTTCAGTGCCTTTTGATGGCGTGATCCTGGCCCACTCCAACGAATCCGAGTGGCAGACCTTCCGCAACAACAAGCACAACGAGGCGTTTCTTGACCGGGTGTACATCGTCAAGGTGCCCTACTGTGTGCGGGTGACCGAAGAAATCGAGATCTACAAGAAGCTGCTGAGCAACAGTTCCCTGGAAGGCGCTCCCTGCGCACCGGACACCCTGGACATGCTCGCCCAGTTCTCCGTGCTCTCACGCATCAAGGAGCCGGAAAACTCCAGCATCTTCTCCAAGATGCGGGTCTACGACGGCCAGAACATCAAGGATACCGATCCGAAAGCCAAATCCATCCAGGAGTACCGTGACGCCGCGGGCGTAATGGAAGGGATGGACGGCCTGTCGACCCGGTTTGCCTTCAAGATCCTGTCCAAGGTGTTTAACTTCGATACCACCGAAGTGGCCGCCAACCCGGTGCATCTGTTGTACGTTCTTGAAAAACAGATTGAGCAGGAACAGTTCCAGCCGGAAATCCATGAGAAGTATCTCAGGTTCATCAAGGAATTCCTGGCGCCTCACTACGTGCAATTCATCGGCAAGGAAATCCAGACTGCGTACCTGGAAAGCTACAGTGAGTACGGCCAGAACCTGTTCGACCGCTATGTTACCTATGCCGATTTCTGGATTCAGGATCAGGAATACCGGGATCCGGACACCGGCGAAATCCTCGACCGCTCCTCAATCAACGAAGAGCTGGAGAAGATCGAGAAACCGGCCGGAATCAGCAACCCGAAGGATTTCCGCAACGAGGTGGTCAACTTCGTATTGCGGGCCCGGGCAAACAACGGCGGCAAGAACCCGTCCTGGCTCAGCTATGAAAAACTGCGTTCCGTCATCGAGAAGAAGATGTTCTCGAACACCGAGGACCTGTTGCCGGTGATTTCGTTCAACCCGAAAGCGAGTCAGGAAGATCAGAACAAGCACAAGCAGTTTGTCGAGCGTATGGTCGATCGAGGCTACACGGAAAAGCAGGTTCGGCTGTTGGCCGAATGGTATCTGCGGGTTCGCAAGTCTCACTAAGTCAGTGACCATTCACTGAGCTGGAGTAACGCCATGGGAATGACCCACATAGTCGACCGGCGACTGAACGGTAAGAACAAGAGCGCGGTGAACCGGGAACGGTTTCTGCGCCGGTACCGCCACCACATCAAGCGGGCGGTATCGGATGCTGTTCAGAAGCGCTCGATCACAGACATCGAACGGGGCGAGAAAGTCAGTATTCCGTCCCGGGACATTGACGAACCCATCTTCCACCACGGCCAGGGCGGCAAACGGGAGGTGGTGCACCCCGGCAACCAGGAGTTCGTGGCCGGCGACACCATCCCCAAACCCGAGGGTGGCGGGGGCCAGGGTTCCGGACAGGGACAGGCCAGCCCGGACGGCGAGGGCATGGACGAGTTCGCCTTCCAGATTACCCAGGAAGAATTCCTGGATTTCCTGTTTGACGATCTCGAACTTCCCAACCTGGCTCGCAAGAAACTCAAGGATACCGAGGCCTTCAAGTATGTCCGCTCCGGCTTCAGCACTGATGGCGTACCGGCCAAGCTGGATGTGGTGCGTTCATTGCGCGGTGCCCACGCCCGAAGACTGGGCCTGGGAGGGGCGCGCAAGAAGAAGATCAGGGATCTGGAAAAACAACTGGAAGCGCTGAAGTCCGCGCCGGAGGACCTGGATCCGGCGTTCAGCCATGAAGACCAGATACAGGTTCTGGAAGAGGAAATCGCGCGCCTGAAAGCAAACGTTCGCCGTATTCCTTTTATTGATGAAATTGACCTGCGCTACCGCCAGCACCTGAAAAAGCCGCAACCGGCCACCAGTGCCGTGATGTTCTGCCTGATGGACGTGTCCGGGTCCATGACCCAGATGCACAAGGACATCGCCAAGCGCTTCTTCATTCTGCTGTACCTGTTCCTCAAGAAGAACTACAAAAAGATCGAGGTGGTGTTCATCAGGCATCACACCAGCGCCAAGGAAGTGGACGAGGAAGAGTTCTTCTATTCCCGGGAAACCGGGGGCACCATCGTCTCCAGCGCCCTGAAGCTGATGCACAAGATCATTGAATCCCGCTATTCCCCGGCCGAATGGAACATCTACGCGGCCCAGGCATCAGACGGTGATAACTGGAACGACGATTCCCCTGTGTGTGGCAAGATCCTGGCCGACAGTATCCTGCCTCTGGTGCAGTATTTCGCCTATGTGGAAATCACGCCGCAGGACCACCAGATGCTCTGGTACGAATACGAGAAGATTCACGAGCAATTCCCCCAGAGCTTTGCCTTGCAGCAAATCGCCGACCCCGGCGAAATCTACCCGGTGTTCCGCCAGTTGTTTGAGAGGAAAGCCGCATGACTAACCTCATGGACCGCCCGAATCTGCCGAAAAGTGACCAGCCCAGGGCTCGGGAGCCCATCTCGACAGGGTCTGAGTGGACCTTCGAGCTGGTCCAGAAATACGACGATGAGATCGCCAAATGCGCTGCCGAGTTTGGCCTGGACACCTACCCCAACCAGATCGAGGTGATCAGCGCCGAGCAAATGATGGACGCCTACAGCTCCGTGGGCATGCCGGTTGGTTACCATCACTGGTCCTTCGGCAAGCAGTTCCTCAGCACGTCCAAGGGCTATCAGCGCGGTCAGATGGGCCTGGCCTACGAAATCGTGATCAACTCCAATCCCTGCATCGCCTATCTGATGGAGGAAAACACCCTGCCGATGCAGGCGCTGGTCATTGCCCACGCGTCTTATGGCCACAACTCATTCTTCAAGGGCAACTACCTGTTCCGCACCTGGACCGACGCCAGCGCGATCATTGATTACCTGGTGTTCGCACGCCATTACGTGGCCGAATGCGAGGAACGCTACGGCGTCGATGCGGTGGAGGAAATCCTGGATTCCTGCCATGCCCTGATGAACTATGGGGTGGACCGGTACAAGCGGCCGGCTCCGATATCGGCGTCGGAAGAACTGCGGCGCCAGAAGGAGCGTGAAGAATACCAGCAACGGCGCATCAACGATCTCTGGCGCACCATCCCGAAACCGGACGACGACGATGACCCGGTAAGACGCGGCAAACGCTATCCGGAAGAGCCCCAGGAGAACATTCTCTATTTCATTGAGAAGAACGCGCCCTTGCTGGAAACCTGGCAGCGGGAAATCATCCGCATCGTGCGGAAGCTCGGTCAGTACTTCTATCCTCAGCGCCAGACCCAGGTGATGAACGAAGGCTGGGCCAGCTTCTGGCACTACACCCTGCTGCACCGATTGTACGACAAGGGTCTGGTGACCGACGGCTTCATGCTGGAGTTTCTTCAGAGCCACTCGGCCGTGGTGTATCAGCCACCGTTCAACAGCCCCTGGTATTCGGGCCTCAATCCCTACACCCTCGGATTCTCGATCTTCACGGACCTGCGCAGGATCTGCGAGAACCCTACTGAAGAGGACCGCGAGTGGTTCCCCGACATCGCCGGCAGCGACTGGCTTGAAACCCTGCATTTTGCGATGAAGAACTTCAAGGACGAGAGCTTTATCCAGCAGTTTCTCTCTCCCAAGGTAATGCGGGATCTGAAACTCTTCGCGATCCAGAACGACGATCAGGAAGATGTCTACCGGGTGACCGCCATCCACGATGAGCCGGGCTACCGGGATCTGCGCGAGAAACTTGCACGGCAGTACAATCTCAGTTATCGGGAACCCAATATCCAGGTGTGGAATGTGGATGTGCGGGGCGACCGCTCACTGACCCTTCGACACATTCCCGTGGACCGCGTACCCCTGGGCAAGGAAACCGACGAGGTCCTGCGTCACGTACACCGGCTGTGGGGCTTTGATGTGCACCTGGAAAGCGTGGACGATGGCACGGTTGTGGAAGACCACCACTGCCCGCCCCGGGAATTTGAGGAGGACTGAACCTGGAGCCTGGTGACAAATATGGGCCGGTACTGGCCGGCCCGGTTCTACGTCATGCTGCGCCGGACTCGATCGTTCTATGGCTGGTAACACAGGAGCCAGTCATACTTGCTGTACGTATTTTTAACGGAGACCATCTGCTCCTGGACCGTCCGGTGGCTGATTCCGAGGTGGTGCGGCTAAGGGTGGGTACCCGCGCCTGGCTGAACCTGCTGAGCATCACACCGGATTCCGCCCTACCCCATGACACCCGACTGGAATACGACCTGGGACTGACCGGAGTGCGATCTGAGCCTCCCGAGTGGATCCGGGGCTGGGCTCCCCACCTTTGCCCCGACGGCCGGGAGCGCCCGGGCTTTACCCTGAAATCCCGACTGGATCGAATACTTCATGGCTCCTGCCGAAGACCCCATCATCCTGCGGCCGACGGGCTGGTTCGTGTGGATGAGGAACTTCAGAAAGCAGAACGGTTGGAAGACGTTCCGTCCCTGCTACTGATGACAGGCGACCAGGTTTACGCTGATGACGTCGCCGGGCCCATGCTGCATGCCATCCAGTGTGTTATTCACCAGTTGGGGCTTTACCAGGAAACGTTGGACGGCGCCTCGCTCAAACACAGCAGGGAGCTTACCTCGGTGGCGAATGCCTATTACCACCGGGATGAATTGCTGCCGGAGTCCGAATTTAATGAGGACCTGACCGAGCGTTTCTTTGGCGGCGTTCGCAAGCCGGTGTTCACCACCGCCAACGCCGGCAACCACCTGATTTCCTTTGCCGAAGTCATGGCCATGTACCTGCTGGTGTGGTCGCCGGCCCCCTGGGCTTACGTGACCAACTCTGAGCCGGTTGATGAGCCGGACGAGCTGGCGCGCTACCGGAAAGAACAGGCGGCCATCGACGAGTTCCGCAGAAGCCTTCCGCGGGCAGCGCGCGCCATGGCCAACGTGCCCGTCTACATGATTTTTGATGATCATGATGTTACCGACGACTGGAACCTCTCGGCCCTGTGGGAAGCCACCGCCTACGAACACCCTTTTTCACGTCGGATCATCGGCAATGCCCTGCTGGGCTATCTCTTGTGCCAGGGCTGGGGCAACCAGCCGGGCAATTTCCGGGAGCTGATCGAGCATTGTCAGAAACTGTTCGAGTCCAGCAACGGACAGCACGAGCTGGACAAGGCCATTCAGGATGACCTGATCGACCAGTTGTTTCACTTTCAACACTGGCATTACAGCCTGCACACATCCCCCAGACTGGTGGTGCTGGACACACGCACCCATCGCTGGCGCAGTGAAATCCGCCGCAGCCACCCGTCCGGACTGATGGACTGGGAATCCCTGACCGATTTCCAGCACGAAATCATGGGCGAGGACGCTGTGGTGGTGGTATCACCGGCCCCCATGTTCGGGGTGAAGTTGATAGAGATGATCCAACGGGTTTTTACCTTCTTCGGCAAGCCGCTGCTAGTCGATGCAGAAAACTGGATGGCTCACCGGGGCGCTGCCAGCGTGCTGCTCAATATTTTCGGCCACCCCCGAACGCCCAGACACTTCGTGATTCTGTCAGGGGATGTCCACTATTCGTTTGCCTACGATGTGCGGCTGCGCCACAAACAGAACGGCCCCCGTGTCTGGCAGATCACCAGTAGCGGCATCAAGAACGAATTCCCCAACGCCCTGCTGGAATGGCTGGACCGGCTCAATCGATGGCTCTTTGCCCCCTGGTCCCCTCTGAACTGGTTCACCAAAAGGCGGCGCATGTGGATTTCCCCCAGACTGCCCGAGGGCCGGGAGGCCGGTGAGCGGCTGTGGAACGGCGCAGGCATAGGAGACGTGCGGCTCGATAAAGAAGGCGCACCCACCGCCATCCGGCAACTGGACGCCGGAGGCGGAGGTACGCTTTTTCAGCAGCGGGCGAAAGACGACTGATCAGGCGTTGACCGAGGGCAGCCCGGACAGGGCCATGGCCAGTTCCTGTTCGTCGTATTCGTGGTCGCTCAGTTCACCTGCAAAGTAGGAAGTGTAGGCTGCCATGTCGAAATGGCCATGACCGCAGAGGTTAAACAGGATCACCTCGTCCTTGCCTTCCCGCTTGCAGCGCAGGGCCTCGTCGATGGCGCCCTTGACCGCATGATTGGCTTCTGGAGCCGGCACGATACCCTCGTTCTTCGCGAACAGGACACCGGCTTCGAAGCACTCCCGCTGGGTGTAGGACACCGCATCAAAGAGACCCAGCTCCTTGGCGTGGGACACCAGCGGCGCCATACCATGGTAGCGCAGGCCGCCGGCGTGGAATCCGGGCGGCGTGAACCCCGAGCCCAGGGTGTGCATCTTGGTAAGCGGGGTCATGTGGGCAGTATCACCGTAATCGTAGGCGTACTTGCCACGGGTCAGTGTGGGACAGGCTGAAGGCTCTACCGCCACGATCCGGGATTTCTCACCACCTCTCAGGGCGTGGCCCATGAACGGGAAGGCGATACCGGCAAAGTTGGAACCTCCGCCGGTGCAACCAACAATCACATCGGGCCAGCAGTCCGCCATTTCCATCTGCTGCATGGCTTCCAGGCCGATGATGCTCTGGTGAAGCAATACATGGTTGAGAACCGAGCCCAGGGCATATTTCGTGTTCGGGTCCTTGACCGCCAGTTCCACCGCTTCAGAGATGGCGATGCCCAGACTGCCGGTGTGGTCCGGTGTCTCAGCCAGAACCTTGCGGCCAAACTCGGTGAGCTCCGAGGGAGAAGCCACACATTTGGCGCCGTAGGTTTCCATGACCGCCCTGCGGTAGGGCTTCTGGTTGTAGGAAACCCGCACCTGAAACACGGTAACGTCGATATCGAACAGGGAGCCGGCGAAGGACAGCGATGTGCCCCACTGCCCTGCACCGGTTTCAGTGGTAAGGGTGCGAATGCCCGCTTCGCGGTTGTAGAAGGCCTGGGGAATCGCAGTGTTCGGTTTGTGACTGCCCGCCGGGCTGACGCCTTCGTATTTGTAGAAGATTTTTGCCGGTGTGCCGAGGGCCTTCTCGAGGCGATGGGCCCGGTACAGAGGCGCTGGCCGCCAGAGGTTGTAAACGTCGCGCACCGGCTCAGGGATCTCGATTTCCCGCTCGGTGGTCACTTCCTGTTCAATCAAAGCCATCGGAAACAACGGCTCAAGATCCGACGGGCCCACCGGCTGCTGGGTGCCCGGGTGCAGTACGGCCGGCAACGGCTCAGGCAGATCCGCCTGCAGGTTGTACCAGTACTTTGGCATCTGGCTTTCTTCGAGAAGGAACTTGGTTTGCATGAATTAAAAATCCCTACTGTTTATGTTGTTATCGCTCATCAGAATACCCATTCCAGGCCTGCATAAAAAGTTCTTCCCGGGGCGGGCTCAAAATAGCCACGCTCCTCGACGGGCCGATCCGCGTTGGCATTGATACGGATATTGCTGAAGTAGTCTTCATCCAACAGGTTGCGGACGCCGCCGTAGAAATTCAGGCTCTGACGCCCGATACGCACGCTATCGCCGGCCCTGATACCAAGCAACCAATAGTCACTGACGTTTGTCTGGTTACTGTTCTCAGCGTACAGATCGCCAACGTACTGCCACTCCAGCGCTGCGAATCGCTGCCCGCCACCACGCCATTCCACTTCAGTGACCCACTGTTCACGAGGCAGACCGGGGAGGCGGTTGCCATCGGCGTCGTTACCCTGTTCGTCGGTGAAATCCCTGAGCCTGTAATCTGCAAGAGTCAGGGCGCTGGTGATTCGCCAGGCGTATGAAATATCCCATCCGAGGCCGAGCTCGATTCCATTTCGTTCGGTACGCCCGGCATTTTCATAAAATGTGCGGTTGTCTATTTCATAAGGCAGGATTTCATCATCCACCCGAATTGAAAACAGCGCCATGTCATAACTCAAGCCATCCCCAAAACTGCCCCGCACCCCGACTTCCCGGTTGAGGGCCTGCTGGGGTTCGATA
>CAZFQI010000027.1:20217-25381 GCA_964520755.1 uncultured Marinobacter sp.
CCCAAAACTGCCCCGCACCCCGACTTCCCGGTTGAGGGCCTGCTGGGGTTCGATATCGGGATTGAAGCCACCGCTGCCATCGGGGTTGGCAAATTCGGTAAAGGTGGGCGACTCGAATGCCGTGCCTATCGTTGCATACAACTGCTGGCGAGGGGCAAGCCGGTAGCTGACACCGGCAAACCCGCTGAACTCATCGTAGGTGCGGCTGCCGGAATCGTCCCCGTCATCGAGTTTATCGTCATCGACAGACAACCTCAGACGATCAAACCGGGTGCCTATGGAGACATTGAAACGCTCGGTTACGGCAAGATCGCCCTGAGCAAATACCGCCGCTGTCGTCGCATTCTGGGTTTCTTCCTGGGTCTGTCCGGTTACATCACCGCTGAAAGCCACCGAGTACCGGCGACGCTCGTCCGACTGGTGGTGCAGGTCGGCACCCACAGCCCAGGTCAGTGGCCGCCCGGCAAACTGACTGTCCTGCTGATAATCCGTGCTGATGCCGTAAAACTGCCGGTCGTAGGCAATAAGGCTGGGGCCGGGAAAGGGTAATTGCTGTCTGAAATCGCGGCGCGTAAAGAAGGTACTGACGGTCAGGTCGCCGGCACCACCGGCAGGGGCTTCATACAACAGCCCGAGCGTCTGCTGATCAACGTCCTGGCCCGAGTCCAGCCTCTTGGCATTGTCCGTAGCCTGGCGCCGGTCCTCAGCGACCTGCTCAGCGGTGAGACCTGCCGGATCTTCCGCCTTGGGCGTGTGCAAGGCATTGAACGTGGCGGTCAGCCTTTGTCCCTCACCCCATTCATGGGACAAGCGGCCATTGAACAGGCCCTTTTCCACCTCACTCTGTTCCCGGTAGCCGTTATAGTTCAGCCATGACATGGTGGCGATACCGCTTGTATTACCCTGGGTACCGTTGGCCTGGGCTGTGGTCTTGTAATAATCATCGCTGCCCACATCCTGGCGCAGCCTCGCGCCAGGCGGCATGTCATCCCCCCTGGCAGTGGTGATGTCAATCACGCCACCGGAAGCATTGCCGTACTGGACCGAGGAAGGGCCCCGAATCACCTCGATCCGCTGCGCCGAATCCAGGTCCACCGCGTCGATCTGGGACTGGCCGTCGGGGAGCGTATAGGGAATACCATCTACCTGAATCCGGATACCGCGAATACCAAAGGGCGCCCGGGCCCCGAATCCCCGTGTGGAAAGACGAAGGTTCTGGGCGAAGTTATAGCGGTTCTGGAAAAACAGGCCAGGGACGGTGTCCAGTGATTCATCCAGCTGCAGGCGCTGCTGGCCCTCGCGGATGTCGGGGGCGCTGACCACGGAGACGGCAGCGGGGGTTTCATACAGATCCCGCACCAGTCTCGGTGAGGTAACCTCAAGTACCAGCTCCTCCTCCGAGCCCGCGGATGACTGCGCCATCGAGGAAATCGAGACCGTAAGAGTGATACTGGCCAGCAACATTGCACAACGTGTACGTCTGATCAAAAGACCTCCGCTCGATTGACACCACCATCTCAACTCAAAAACCCTAAACCGGTAGCCAGACCTCCAACAGATCAACCAGCCAGGGCACCAACAAGGCCGTGGCAAACGCTGAAAGCGCCATCGCCAGGCCGGAAAAAGCGCCCATCTGCGAACTTACCTGAAATGCCCGGGCGGTCCCGATACCGTGGGCCGCGACCCCCATGGCGATGCCCTTGGCGGTGTCATCGCGAACCCGGATCCATTCAAACAACTTGGTGCCCAGAACGGCGCCTGTAATTCCCGTGATGACCACCAATACCGCCGTCAGCGACGGAAGCCCGCCGATTTTTTCAGAAATCCCCATGGCCACCGGCGCCGTTGCTGATTTCGGTGCCAGGGACATCTGGATCTCCGTGGAGCCACCCAGAATACGGGCCAGCCCAATGGAGCTTCCAGCGGCAATCACCACGCCGCAGAAGAGCGAAATCGTCACCGGCAACCAGAGCTGTCTCAGCCTGGAAAACTGCTGATACAGCGGAACGGCCAACGCCACCGTCGCGGGACCCAGCAGAAAGTGAACAAACTGACCGCCTTCAAAATAATCACTGTAGGAGGTACCTGTTGCCAGCAACAGGAGGATCAGCATGGCGACAGAAGTGACCACCGGGTTGGCCAGAGGGCTGGAGTTGGTTTTCAGGTACAGCCGGTAGGCCAGGCCATAGGCCACCAGGGTGATCGTGAGCCCCAATAGCGGTGATGCGGAGAGATATACCCAGATGTCTTGCAGGCCCGGCTCATTCATTGCCACCCTCCTTTTCTGGGAGAGGCTTTGCAAACCAGCGGGTGGTGACCTGCATAATCAGGGCGGTGGCGACCATGGTAATTACCGTGCTCAACAGCAGCGCCAGGGTGATCGGAACCCACTCGTCGGCGATGCGGCCAAAATGCGCCATCATGCCCACGCCGGCCGGGACGAACAGAAGTGAGAGATGACTGAGCAAGGCCGTGGAGGCCTGATCAACGGACTCCGGGGCCTTGCCCCGGATCATCAGGGTTACGAACAGCATCACCATGCCAAGTACCGGGCCGGGGATAGGCAGGCCCAGCAATCGGACTGTAATCTCCCCCACCAGTTGATACACCAGGAGCAGGGTAATGCCGTTCAGGAACTGCATAGCGCAGGGCTCCAGTCAGTGTTTGCTCTCTATGGTCGAAATGGGAATGACACTTCGGCCATACATGGCCAGAACAAAGCCTATCGGGAACATCAGAACCCCGTATACCGCTGCCGGAATGGACATGGCACTGGACTCCAGCAGCGTCAGGGTCACCATGAGGGCAATGGTACCGTTCTTTACCCCCAGTTCCACCGCCACCGCCAGCGATTCCCGCTGGGTCAGACCCGCCATCCGGCCGACTGCCAGTCCAAGCCCGATGCCGGCCAGGTTTAACAGAATGGTTGCCGGCCCCGCCTGTTTCAGAAGCTCCCATATCTGGTCACGAACCCCATACACCAACGCCACAATGAGGACCGCCAGAACGATACCGCCGAAGATGCTTACAATGCTTTCTGCCTTGCGGGCAACCTCGGGCTTACGGGTGCGCACCACCATTCCGATGGCTACCGGGAAGAGCACGATGCCAATCAGCATACCCACGGTTTTCCATACCGGGAGCACAATGTCTTCTTCGGTTCCCATGTAGTGCTGAAGCGCAATATTAGTGAACAGTGGCAAGGTAAGGATGGTGATCAGGCTGGCGCTGACGGTCAGCACAATGGAAAGCGCAATGTTACCCCGTGACAACAGCACAAACAGGTTCGAGGTGGTGCCCCCGGGGCAGGCGGCAATAATCACCAGTCCGACCGCTATGGCCGGCGGAACCGCCAGCAACGTGGCCAACATGAAGGCGATGAGAGGCATGACAAGAATCTGGGCAACGGTGCCGACAATCATCCCTTTCGGATACACCGCCACCTGGCGGAAGTCACGTATCGTCAGGGTCATGCCGATACCGATCATGATAATGAACAGAGCAATCGGCAGTCCTGCCGAGATAAGCGGGCTGGATTCCACAACGCCTCCGGATGTTTTTGTTTTTACTGCAACCAACCGGTGAAAAGTAGCACACACTGGTGCCTTTCGGGAGCCTAAAACGGCAAACGTTTACATCGGTAAACCACCGCAAAACCGGGGAACTTTATGACCTGAAGCATCGTGTACGGGATCGGTTGCACGTATACTTGCATCAGACAATTAAAATACCTGGACACTCGTGGAGACACACAAGGAATGAAACGCCTGGGAACCCTGGATGCCTCTTGGCTGGCCGTAGAGTCTGAAGACACCCCCATGCACGTGGGCAACCTGCAGATTTTTTCGCTCCCGGAGGGCGCCCCTGATACCTTTCTTCGGGACATGGTGACCCGCATGAAGGAAACCGGTGACGTAGCGCCCCCCTGGGGTTTAAAGCTTGCCTGGTCCGGACTGTTGGGTCGGGTACTGGCGCCGGGCTGGAAAGTCGACAAGAAAATCGACCTGGACTACCACGTGCGCCATTCCGCCTTGCCCCGCCCTGGCGGTGAACGGGAGCTGGGTATTCTGGTGTCGCGACTGCACTCCAACCCCCTGGACTTTGCCCGCCCGCTCTGGGAATGCCACGTCATTGAAGGACTGGAAAACAACCGGTTTGCGCTGTATACCAAGATGCATCATTCCATGATTGATGGCATCAGCGGTGTGCGCCTGATGCAACGGGTGCTGACAACCGATCCCGACAAACGGGATATGCCGCCACCCTGGTCGGTTCGGCCGGAGCGCCGTCGCGGCAGCAAATCCGATTCCGAGGCCAGCGTGCCCGGCGCGGTTTCACAAGCCATGGATGCCCTGAAACTGCAGGCGGATATGGCGCCGCGTTTGTGGCAGGCTGGCAATCGGCTGGTACATTCAGTCCGTCACCCAGAGGACGGCCTCACAGCGCCATTCACCGGCCCCGTATCCAAGATCAATCACCGGGTAACTGGCCAGCGCCGGTTTGCGACCCAGCATTACCAGCTGGAGCGGATCAAGCAGCTTGCCCACGTTTCCGGCGCTTCCCTTAACGATATCGTTCTGTACCTGTGCGGAACTGCCCTCAGGCGTTTTCTGCTGGAACAGGATGAGCTGCCGGACGTTCCCCTCACCGCTGGCATACCGGTTAACATCCGGCCGTCCGATGACGAGGGGACAGGCACCCAGATCAGTTTCATGATCTCTTCACTTGCGACCGACGAAGCCGATCCATTGACCCGCCTGCAAAACATCAAGGCATCAACGCGAAGGGCCAAAGAGCATTTGCAGAAGCTGCCCAAGAGTGCGCTCACCCAGTACACCATGCTCCTGATGTCGCCCTACATACTGCAACTGATGTCCGGCCTTGGCGGTCGGATGCGTCCGGTATTTAACGTCACGATTTCCAATGTGCCGGGGCCCCAGAGAACGCTTTACTACGAGGGCGCGAAACTGGAAGCCATGTACCCTGTATCGCTGATTACTCACGGTGGCGCTTTGAACATCACCTGCCTGAGCTATGACGGTTCACTGAACTTCGGCTACACGGGCTGCAGGGACACCCTGCCAAGCATGCAGAGGCTGGCTGTCTACACCGGTGAGGCACTGGACGAACTGGAAAGTCTGATTCTGCCGCCAAAGGCCAAGCC
>CAZFQI010000027.1:25481-33622 GCA_964520755.1 uncultured Marinobacter sp.
CCGGTGAGGCACTGGACGAACTGGAAAGTCTGATTCTGCCGCCAAAGGCCAAGCCAAAGACTGCAGCCAAGCCCAAGACGCCACGGAAGCCGGCGACGAGAAAGAGTAAAGCGGACTGATCGAGCGGACGATCAGCCCGCGCTTTGCCAGTGGGCCGCGCCCACGAAGATCAGTTGAAGGAAGCGGGTGGTCCGCTTCCGGATCTGCTCAATCTGATAGTCGTCATCGGCTGATACACCGAGCAGATCGGTCAGGCTGAAGGCGACACTTCGCACCACCAGATCACAGGTCATGTCCAGATCCTGGTCGGTCAGGTGGTCCACCAGCCTCAATCTGCGCAAATCGTTGGCAAGCTCGCTGGCAAAGAAGCGCATCTCACTGCGGATACCCTCCTGCACTGCCCGGCTCTCGCCCGCCAGCCCCTGGGCCATAAACAGAAAAAAGCTCCGGTTCGCCTGAGCGTGACTGATAAAGATGGCCACCGATTCTTCAATCAGCTTGTCCGCCTGCAGCACGTTCGCCCGGGCCTCCCGCATCATCCTGCGCAGCACCAGTCCCAGCTCATCCACAAGCTGAAGCCCCAGATCGTCCATATTGCGGAAATGCCGGTAAAACGAGGTGGGCACCACGCCTGCCTGACGGGTCACTTCCCGGATACCAAGGCTGGCGAAATGCCGCCCCTTGCCAACCAGCGTTAACGCCGCGTTCATCAGTTTCTCGCGGGTTTCACCGGGCTTTCTTCGTTGTTTTTCCGCCATCCTGTATCCATGCCGCGTGCCGTTAGCCGATGGTTCACAAGTGTACACACCAGAGAAAATAAAAGTACAGAATGCTTGTCATTTTGAGCCATTACCAGTCGGGCCGTTGTAGTCGGAGTCATCCGTGTGTACAGTCGTACACATTAGTGAACACTTGTACACACGGATAACCGAAAGCCTCGGGGAGGCACCCAGAATGTTAGCGAGACACACCCAGCACAAAGCCCTGCAATGGCTTGGCAGGCAGCTGTTTAACCGGAACGATCCAGAGGCATTTTTTGACCCTCTGCTCGAGCGCATCAACCCCATGTGGGTACAAGAGTACACACCGGCCAGAGTGGAGCGGGTCCTCTCTGAGACCCGGGACACCAAAACCCTGGTTCTGAAGCCGGCCCGACGCTGGTCCGGCTTTCGCGCGGGTCAGCATGTGAACATCTGTGTTGAAGTTGACGGAATCCGCCGCAACCGTACGTTCAGTCTCTCAAGCTCACCCCTGCTCTGGCAGGAGCAGGGACGGGTCACGCTGACCATCAAACGCCTTCCGGGCGGGCTTGTGACCAACTGGCTCCACGATCACCTGCAAACCGGTGCAGTCATCGGTTTGGGCGAGGCCTTTGGTGACTTTCAGATACCAGAACCGGCCCAGCCGGTCCTGTTCATCGCCGGCGGCAGCGGCATCACGCCAGTGCTGAGCCAGCTTGAAACCATGGCGGCGCTGGATTACCGGGCACCGGTGACATTGCTGTATTTCGTTCGTACCCGTGATGACGTCATCGCCCGGGAAAAGCTGCTGGCCCTGGAGGCACGCTACAGCGCCCTGACGCTTAATATCATTGCCACCAACGAATCGAAGGAACCTCGCTACCTGCGTGACCAGGATCTGGACGCGGTACCGGGCATCAAGGCACGGCAGGTTTATCTCTGCGGCCCCAAAGGCCTTATGGATCTGGCCCAGAACCTCCTCTACGAACGAGGCTTTGCTGATGCGGATATCCACAGCACGCTCTTCTCCGTTCCAAGCGCCGATCTGGGTAACGAAACGCTCGGTGGTGAGGTTCAGTTTGAAGACAGCCAGCTTGAAGTGGATTCCGAAGGCAATGCCACCTTGCTGGAAATCGCCGAGGCCGCCGGCCTGACCCCGCGCCACGGCTGCCGTATGGGTATTTGCCACCAATGCAGTTGCCGGAAAACCACGGGGACCGTTATCAACCGCCTGACCGGAAAAGCCTCTGGCCCCGGTGACGAGACCATCCAGCTTTGCATCTCGGTCCCCCGGGGCCCGGTCTCACTGGACCTTTAGGAATTAACACCCGATTGCATCGCGGAGCCCCAGTGCTCCGCAGGGAGTATGACCATGAAAAAGATGACCGAAGCGCAACTCGCTGAACTTGAAACTGACCTGAATGCGATCCGGGATGAGGTGCTTGCAGACCTCGGCGAACGGGACGCACGATATATCCGGCGGATGGTCCGCCTGCACCGGAGTCTCGAAGCGGGCGGCCGGATCATGATGCCGTTCGGTTTCCTGCCGCCGGTGTTCGTTGCCGGCACCGCAACCCTGGGCATTGCCAAGATTCTGGAGAATATGGAGATCGGCCATAATGTCATGCACGGCCAGTATGACTGGATGAACGACCCGACCCTCCACTCCCAGACCTACGAATGGGATACCGTATGTACCGGCGACTCCTGGCGCCGTACCCACAATTACGAGCACCACACCTACACCAACATCATCGGCAAAGACCGGGACTATGGCTACGCCGTGTTGCGACTCACTGATGACGAACCCTGGAAACCCTGGCACGCGCTGCAGTTCATCAATTACATCCTGCTGAGTGTATTTTTCCAATGGGGCGTGGGACTGCACGAACTTGAAACCGAGAAACTGCGCAGCCGGGAAATCAGCTGGCGCGAAAAGCTTCCCTTCATGAAAGAGTTCGCCCGCAAAGGTGGCAGGCAGGCGTTCAAGGACTACGTTTTCTTCCCGCTGCTCACCTTTCCGGTGGCTCCGATTGTTCTGGCGGGGAACGTGGGCGCCAACCTGATCCGAAATCTCTGGTCATCCACGGTGATTTTCTGTGGCCACTTTACCCAGGATGCGGAAACTTTCACGGAGGAGGAATGCGAGGGCGAGAGCAAGGGCCACTGGTATTTGCGCCAGCTCACCGGGTCCTCGAACTTCACCGGGGGCCGCTGGCTGCATATCCTGAGCGGCCATCTTAGCTATCAGGTGGAGCACCATGTGTTCCCGGACCTGCCCGCCCACCGGTATCCGGAAATTTCCGGCAGGGTTCAGGCGGTTTGCCGTAAACACGGCATTCATTATAACACCGGCAGTTTTGCGAAGCAGTACGGCACGGTGGTCAAGCGGGTACTCCGGTATTCACTGCCGGAGAAGTTGATAGGAATGGCCAGAGCGGCCTGACGGGGCTGGACCGGCCAGGCGCTGAAGACGCGCCTGGCCGCGTCAGGCTATCTGAAGTAACCTCAAAAGCTGAGGCCGGTGCTGATCCTGGATAACATCGGCCAGAGTGTACTTGTCCAGCACCTCCAGAAACGCTTTTAACGCCTCACCGAACATCGATTTCAAGCCACACACGGGGGTTATCTTGCAGGCATTCTTGGAGGAAAAGCACTCCACGATGCTGAGGTCCTGTTCGGTTTCCCGAACCAGGATACCAACGTTAATATCTGAAGGCGCACGATGCAGACGCATCCCACCTTTCTTGCCCCGGATGGTTTCAATGTAGCCCTTTTTGTTCAACTGATGCACCACCTTCATAAGGTGGTTTTTGGAGATATCATAGCTGTCGGCAATTTCCTGAATGGTCGCCAGACGATCACCCTGCACTGCCAGATATATCAGTACGCGAAGTGAGTAATCCGTGTAACGGGTGATGTGCATTCAAAACTCCAGTCGTTTTTGCAATCGTTCAATAAGAAGGTCGTGTCACCAGATAACAGGCAGTACCGCACAAAAATACGCCAGAAATGCCCAACACCATCCCTGACGCTCCCAGCGCAAACAGCATCCCCCAACTCAGGGCCATCATGCTGCACGCCAGCACCTTCGCCCGCGCCGGCACTGCCCTGCGTGTACGCCATTGATCAATGGCAGGACCGAACCTGGGGTGGTCCTCAAGCCACTGAGCAAAAGCCGGAGACCCCTTGCTGGCAAAAAATGCGGCCAGCAGAACAAAGGGCGTTGTGGGCAACAACGGCAGAACCACTCCTGCAGCAGCCAGCGTAATCGAGATATACGCAAGAATACGAAATCCGGTTTTCCCAAAACGATCGCCCATCACGGGGTTCTCACCAAAGTTCATAACTGCATCTATTCTACCGGGATTCAATGGACAGGTCTGCCCAAACGGCTGAGAAAAACCAGACGCGCAACGTAGGCCACTTTGATGCCGACAGCAAAGACCAGGGTTCCGATGTGAGCGGCAATTTGCACAGACAGCGCAAGCGCGCCCGCCAACGGGTATGCGAGCAGAATTGTAACCATCAAACCCAACACTGACAGTCCCAGGGTGCTGTTTGCTGTGAAAAGCCACTTTTCGTAGTCACTCATGAACTCACCTATAACATTTACCTTGAATACATCTTAATACTAAGTCGGCTCCAGGGAAAAATCAAACCGTAGAACTGTACCCACCTGAATACATACCCTCACCCACATCTACGCCTTCCGATATACCCACAAAATAAATTTGACACCTCAAATACATCAAATCAAAATTCCGACATAAAGATTTATCCTAAATAACTGTTTTTGAGGAGACCGTGTTATGAAACAGAAAGACGCCTACCGGACCCGACTGGGAGGAGCGCACCATGGCTAAGTACCGCCGCCTCTGGTTTTTGCTGATCGGGATCCTGGCAGTAACCTTCACGCTGCTGGGGTATTTCGGTGCCGAGGTGTACCGCGAAGCGCCGCCCATTCCGGATCGGGTTGTGTCCGCAGACGGCGACACCCTGATGACAGAGGAAAGTATTCTTGACGGGCAGACTGCCTGGCAGTCCGTCGGGGGTATGCAGCTTGGCTCGATCTGGGGTCATGGCGCCTACCAGGCACCGGACTGGACCGCCGACTGGCTGCACCGGGAACTGGAAACCTGGCTGGAAATCGCCGCCCGGGCAGAGTACGGACAGGACTGGCACAGCCTCAGCGGGCAGCAGCAGAACGCCCTGCAGTACGACCTGAAAACCGAGTACCGCACCAATACCTACGACGCCGCCACCAGCACCCTGCACCTGTCCGAGCGCAGGACCGCAGCTATTGCCGAAACCGCCGACTATTACAGCCGCCTTTTCAGCGACGCGCCGGAACTGCAGTCTACCCGCGAAAACTACGCCATGAAGGAAAACACCCTGCCCAGCGCCGAGCGTCGCGAGCGGATGACCGAGTTTTTCTTCTGGACTGCCTGGGCCGCCGCTACCGAGCGCCCGGACAGTGACGTTACCTACACCAACAACTGGCCCCATGAGCCACTGATCGACAACCGGCCGAGCGGCGAGAACGTGGTCTGGTCGTTAGTAAGTGTGGTTCTCCTGATTGCCGGTGTCGGCGGCCTGGTCTGGGCCTGGGCCTTCCTTCGCAAAGAAGATGAAGAACCGCAGGCCCCTCTAAAGGACCCGCTCAGCGAGGTTGGGCTGACGCCTTCCCAAAAAGCACTGGGCAAATACCTTTTGCTGGTCGTTGGCCTGTTCACTTTCCAGGTCATGCTGGGCGGCTTTACTGCCCACTATACGGTTGAAGGTCAGGGTTTCTACGGCATCGAGACTTCTGAGTGGTTCCCCTACTCCCTGATGCGCACCTGGCACATTCAGTCCGCCATGTTCTGGATTGCCACCGGCTTCCTCGCTGCTGGTCTGTTTCTCGCTCCCATCATTAACGGCGGCAAGGATCCGAAATTCCAGAAACTCGGTGTTGATGTGCTGTTCTGGGCCCTGGTGGCCGTGGTTGTCGGTTCGTTTATTGGCAACTTCCTCGCCATCAACCAGATCATGCCAGCCAACCTCAGCTTCATGCTGGGCCACCAGGGTTACGAGTATGTAGACCTTGGCCGCCTCTGGCAGATTGGCAAGTTCCTCGGCATCGTGTTCTGGCTGGTGCTGATGCTGCGCGGTATTGTTCCCGCCCTGCGCCAGCCTGGTGACAAGAACCTGCTGGCCCTGCTGACCGCCTCGGTGGTTGCCATCGGCCTGTTCTATGGCGCCGGCTTCTTCTACGGCGAGCGCACCCATATCTCGATCATGGAGTACTGGCGCTGGTGGATTGTCCACCTGTGGGTAGAGGGCTTCTTTGAAGTGTTCGCAACCACTGCCCTGGCCTTCATCTTCTGCAGCATGGGCCTGGTATCCCGCACCGTGGCAACGTCTGCCAGCCTGGCCTCCGCCAGCCTGTTCATGCTCGGTGGTGTCCCCGGCACCTTCCATCACCTGTACTTTTCAGGCACCACCACACCGGTGATGGCTGTGGGCGCCACCTTCAGCGCCCTGGAAGTCGTGCCGCTGGTGGTCCTCGGATACGAGGCCTGGGAGAACTGGCGCCTGAAGTCCCGCGCACCCTGGATGGAAAACATCCGCTGGCCGCTGACCTTCTTCGTGGCTGTAGCCTTCTGGAACATGCTGGGTGCAGGCGTGCTCGGGTTCATGATCAACCCGCCAATCGCGCTGTATTACATCCAGGGCCTGAACACCACACCCACCCACGCCCACGCGGCCCTGTTCGGTGTCTATGGGTTCCTGGCCCTGGGCTTCGCGCTGATGATCCTGCGCTATATCCGCCCGCGCATTGTCTTTGACGAGCGCCTGATGAAAGTCGGCTTCTGGTGGCTGAACATTGGCCTGGTACTGATGCTGTTCACCAGCCTGTTGCCCGTCGGCATCATCCAGTTCATAGCCAGCGCCAGCGAGGGCCTGTGGTACGCACGCAGTGAAGCCTTCATGCAAAGCGATATCCTGCAAACCCTGCGCTGGGTCAGAACCATTGGCGACGTGGTCTTCATCGTCGGCGCCCTCGCCGTCACCTGGCAAGTCGTGAAGGGCGTTTTCTTCCCGGATCTGGAGCCGGTTGCCCTCGAAACTGATGAAAACGGCGCAGCCAGCAAGCTGAGCGCCTGACCAACCAGAGCACGGGCCAGGGAGGGCCCACTCTGACAAGTCTGATAGTAGGCTTACCTCCCGAGGGGTATCGCAATTTGGTGATCCGATCTGCAATACTTGGTCTATACTCAGGTTAAAAAACAATCGGCAACAGGACCAACCCGATGCCCCAGAGCAAGCTGACAGACCGTTTTGGTCGCACCGTTAACTACGTGCGTCTGTCCGTCACTGACCGGTGCGACTTCCGCTGCGTGTACTGTATGGCCGAGGACATGACATTCCTTCCCCGCCAGCAGGTTCTCACCCTGGAAGAAATCGCCCGCGTTGCCCGCAACTTCGTTGATTTGGGTACCGAAAAAATTCGTCTGACCGGCGGCGAACCTCTGGTGCGCAAGGACATCCTGGAGCTGGTAAAGGAAATCGGCACCTACGGGCTGCGCGACTTTGCCATGACCACCAATGGCAGCCAGCTCACCACCATGGCCGAGCCCCTGCGCAAGGCCGGCATGCATCGCCTGAACATCAGCCTGGACTCCCTGGACGCCGAGAAATTCCACAACATCACCCGCACCGGCAAGCTTTCACAGGTGCTGGACGGTATTGATGCTGCCCGGGAGGCCGGCTTCCGAGGCATCAAGATCAATACGGTGGTGATGAAGGGCCGGAACGACGAAGAGATTCCCGAGCTGATCGAGTTCGCGCGGAAAAAGCAGGTGGATATCAGCTTTATCGAAGAGATGCCCCTGGGTGAGATTTCCGAGCACGATCGGGGCCTGGCGCTGTGTACCAGCGAGGAAGTGCGGGACATTATCCGCAAGCACCATGAACTGGTGCCCGCTACCGAGGATTCCGGCGGTCCCGCCCGGTATTACCGGATGGAGGATAGCGAGACCCGGGTCGGTTTCATTTCCCCCCATTCCCACAACTTCTGCTCTACCTGCAATCGGGTAAGAGTGACCGTTGAAGGTCGGCTGCTTCTTTGCCTGGGCAACGAGCACTCGGTGGATCTGCGCAGGGTTCTGCGGGGCAATCCGGTGACCGATGACAAGCTGCGGGAGACCATTATCAATGCCATGGACCTGAAGCCGGAGCGGCATCACTTCTCCACCAATGGGGATGTGCAGATTCTTCGGTTTATGAATATGACCGGCGGCTAAGCGGCCGGCACAACAACTAGCACAACAAAAGGGATCAGATGAAGGCTTTCATCTGATCCCTTTTTCATTTCTAGTGGTCCATTCCATCCATACTATGCATCGCCATGCCGGT
>CAZFQI010000027.1:33722-37299 GCA_964520755.1 uncultured Marinobacter sp.
CCCTTTTTCATTTCTAGTGGTCCATTCCATCCATACTATGCATCGCCATGCCGGTATTCAGGTGATCCATGGTGATTTCGCTGTAAGCCATTACCTCGCCACCCTGTTCGTTGGCAAAATTTTCTGCACCAACCTGACTGGCAAATGATGCCAGAGTCGGGCCCATGGCGCCCTTTCGACTGGAACCGACGACGTAGAAGGCTTCACGGGCGTCGATTAAAGAGGTGTCGTCCGGGCTTGCCCACTCAGTCTCGGCCATATCGTGGACGTACAGGGTGTGATTTCGGTTAACGTTCTCCGGTTGGAGCGCCCACGCGAACATGTCCCGGGTGGAGCAGAATTTGCGCACGTGCTGGTCCTTTTCCGTGATCGCCTGGCCTTTGGGTCCCGGAAAGTTGGTGATGACCATGCCGCAGACGTGGCATTCATCGCCAGTTGCAAAATTCACCGGGGCGGCTTTGGCAGTCGCTTGTTCTTCGCTACCTGAGCAGGCTGTCAGTGTGAAGGCTGCCAGGGCGGCCAGCAGCCAGTTGAGTTTGCTTTTGTTCATGGGGACAACTCCGTTCAGATACGGCGGTTTCGGAAAAGTAACAGGGCACCCGCCAGCGGGATGGCAAACCACAGCACCAGGCCAATCCACAGGCCGGTGGCGCCGATGGGCAGATCGGCACCGAGACTGAGGACGCCGCTGAGCTGGGCGGTGTCGCCAAAGGCAACGATATTGAGCAGGCGGTAGATATCCGTGGGATTGAGCATCAACAGCCAGGGCAAGAGTTCAGCACTGAACTGGCCTTCGCTGGCCACGAGGGTACCCAGCAGCATCAGATCGAAGATCAGCACGAAGAAGAACCAGATCGCCAGGGCCAGGCCGGCGGCGATGGGCTTTTCGCTGACCCGCACACTGATCACGTAGGCAAGGGCAATAAAGCCCCATCCCAACAGCACGGTGGAGCCAATAAACCGCAGCATGGCTGCCGCGAGACTGGCGATAGCAACGTTTTCCACCAGCACCGCAATGGCCACGCCGGCGACGCCGAAGCCAATCACGGTGGCAAGGGCGAGGGTCAGGCCATGACCCAGGAACTTTCCGAGTAGCAACTGGCTGCGACTGAGAGGGTAAGTCAGCAGTAACAGCAGGGTTCCACCCTCTTCTTCCCCGACGATGGCATCGTAGGCCAGCAGCAGTGCAATCAACGGGATCAGGAAGATTCCCAGGCTCGCCAGGCTGGCAATGGTGGCCGGCGTGGAGGCGTAACCCACCTGCCCGGAGGCCGCGGCGCCAAACCAGGCGATGCCCAAAGCCAGAGTGGCGAAAACCAGGGAAATCGCCATCAGCCAACGGTTGCGCAGGCTGTCACTGAGTTCCTTGCGGGCAATGGTCCAGATACTGTTCATTGACTGCCTCCCCGGTGGGCCAGGCCACCGGAACCGATAAAGTGCACGTAGATGTCTTCCAGGCTGGGTTGATGAATGCTGATATCTGCCACTTCACCCGATGCCATCACTGCATTCAGCAAGGCCATTTTCTCCCTCGGCTGCACATCCACCCGCAGGCGCCCGCTATCGGTCTTGATGATCAGGCCACTGTTGCTCGATGCCCTGTCGATTACATGTTCCAGCGCCGAGATACTGTTGGCCGGCTCCAGAGACAGGGTTACCGGCATATTCGCCTGCCGCCTTAATGCGGCCAGATCGCCGGCGGCCTTCAGTGCGCCATCGGTGAGAATGGCCGCACGATCAATGTAAGGCTCGACACCGGGCAGGACATGGGAACACAGCACAATGCCCGTGCCCCCATCACGCAGTTCCCGGAGCAGCCGGTACAGGTCTGCCGTGGCGACCGGATCCAGCCCCACCGTAGGCTCGTCCAGCATCAGCAGCTTAGGCTTGCCCAACAGCGCCTGGGCCAGGCCAAGACGCTGGCGCATGCCTTTCGAGTAAGTCTTGGTGCGGGCGTCCATCGCATCGCCAAGGCCAACCTGTTCAAGCAGTTGCGGCACCTGTTGCAGGGGCGCGTCTTTCAGCCGTGCGAAATGGTTCAGAATCTCCCGACCGGTCAGCTGCGGATAGAACATCACGTTTTCCGGCAGGTAACCGATGTGCTGGGTTACCTGCGGATCGCCAGCATGGCCGCCAAGCACGGAAACCGATCCCTGGTTGGGGGTCATGAGCCCCAGGATCAGCTTGATACAGGTTGTCTTACCGGCCCCGTTATGGCCGAACAACCCCAGAATCTCCCCCGGCTCCAGAGTCAGGTCGATCCCCGTAAGGACCGGGCTCTTGTCGTACCGGTAACTCACATTCTCAAGACGAAAACAGCTCATCGGTTCTCCGGTTGAAGCTCTGCGGGCATCCGCATCAGGGGATGGGAATCGGTCACACCGGCGGACTTGACCACCGGAAACGCATCCTGCACCCAGCGCAGGGTATCCACCGCCGGGCTGAACATCAGAACCTTGGCTTCCGGGTATTTCCACAGCAGCCGGTCCACGTTGTCGTTGGGCTCATAGGGCACATCGCCAACGCCATCCTGATTCCGGTCCCATCCCAGGTAGTCACTCCAGTAATTGCCCTTACCGTCACTGGACCACTCCTGCGTGCGGGTCGCGACATACTTCACCTGCCGCTGGTTATTCACAAAGGCGTTCCCGAATACCTCGTTATCTTCAGAACCAGCCGTCAGGTGGATACCGATATTACTGTCGGCGAAGACATTGCCTGCAAAGGTGTTGTACAGCGAGTTGTAGATAAACACCGCCTTGCCTTCAGCCCCCTCAATGGCAACACCGGCGGTCTGCCCCTGGGACACACCCGTCACCACATTCCCCCGCAGCTCCGACTGGGTAATGAAGTTCATCAGAATCCCGTAGTTCTCATCATTCACCGACCGATTGTTAATCACCGTCAGACGCTTGCTCTGCATCAGTGCATAACCGGTTCGCGTGTTACGGGTGACATTGTTCTCCAGCAGATTATTCATCGAGTACATGTAATGGATGCCAAAACGCAGATCCGCCATCTCATTGCCCCGGATCGTATTGTTATTCGCCGTCTCGATATAAATCGCATCTCGCGTCCGACGAATGTCATTGCCCTCAATCAGCGCGCCGGTGGTATTGAACAGGTGAATTCCATTGCCCCGATCATTCGGACGCAGACTGTCATCACCGCGAATCGTATTGTTCCGCACCGTCACATCCGGCGTCGCATCCAGCCAGACCCCGAACGCCGGACCCTGCAGACGGTTATTGGCAACCACCGCGCCCCGGGCCTCCCGGGCCACAAAAATACCCGCGTCCAACTCGTTCAGATCGCTGCCCCAGTTGCGTACATCACACCCGGAAAACGTCACCGATTCGGCAATAATATCCACCGCATTGCCCTGCCCGCCCGGGTCAATCACCGTCTCGGCATGGCAAGACACAGATACGCCAGGCACCCGGATGGCCAGAGACGAAATCTGCTCCGGGGGAAGCTCAAAGCTCGATCCCGGCTTCAGGGCATCAAGCTGTTCTTGCAGGTCCGCGTGTGCGGTCAGCGATAACAGAGCGACTGTCAGGGCCACTCCATAACGCAA
>CAZFQI010000028.1:0-28708 GCA_964520755.1 uncultured Marinobacter sp.
CGGATACTACGCGTACTAAATACTTCTGATTCCGAGGTCCTCGCATGTTCGATGTTCAGGAGATCGAATCTCTGTTCTCTCTGCTGGTTCCGCTGCTTTACTGTGCTGGCGCAGTGGCGACCGGGCTGGCAACCAACCAGAGTAAGCTTTTCGCACGGTCGGTGACCTTCAAACTTGCGTTTGTTTTCGCTTTGGCCGCCGCAATCGGAAGTTGGTGGTGGCCCGCCGCCGGCGTTTGGTTCAGCCACGCGCCTCTGGCCTCCATCATGTTGCTACTGATCACGCTGCTGGGCATGGTGTTGGGGCAATTCTCCGAAAAGTACCTGGCAGGGGATCCCGGCCAACGCCGTTTCATGGTCTGGCTGCAGGTGATCCTTGCCAGCGTTGCCCTGATTGCCATCACCAACCATTTGCTGGTCTTCCTGGCCAGCTGGATTGCCATCAGTGTGAGCCTGCACCAGTTGCTGATGTTCTTTCCTGATCGCCCGCGTGCCGCCCTGGCCGCCCACAAAAAATTCATTTTTGCGCGAATTGCGGAGCTCTGCCTCGCCTTTGCGTTCCTCCTGCTTTATGTGCAGTACAACACGCCATTCATTGATCAGATTCTGGCACAGGTAGCAGGTGCAGCAGAGGTGCCCGCTGGCGCGCAAATCGCCGCGGTTTTGATGGCCGTGGCTGCACTGCTGAAATGCGCGCAGATGCCTTTCCACGGTTGGCTGATTCAGGTAGTGGAATCACCCACGCCGGTGTCTGCCCTGCTTCACGCTGGCGTTGTTAACCTTGGCGGCTTTCTGATGATTCTGATGGCACCGCTCATTTCCGAGGTAAGCGCTGCCCAATGGCTTTTATTGGCAGTGGCAGGCCCCACGGCGGTCTTTGCCAGCCTTGTCATGATGACTCGTATCTCCATCAAGGTAAGACTGGCCTGGTCAACCTGCTCCCAGATGGGCTGGATGCTGGTTGAATGCGCTCTGGGCCTGTACGAGCTGGCACTCCTGCACCTGGTTGCCCATTCCGCCTACAAGGCACACACCTTCCTGAACGCCGGCAACACCGTTGAGTTGTCCATGAAAAAACGTCTGGTTGCCATTAACGAGCCCGGGCCCCGGCAGTGGCTGGCCGCCGCCGCTGTGGCGGGATTGTTCATGCTGCCGACTATTTCCCTGTCCAATGAGCCAGGCACAGCGCACATGTTTTCATGGATTGTGCCAGGCATCGCGTTGACGATTCTGCTCTCAGAGTTCCTGTCAGCAGGGGGAGGCATTCTCACCGTTGGTCGAGGTCTGATTATTGGTGCCGCCTTCTGGGTGCTGTACTGGCTCCAGAAAACCTTCTTCGGCATGGTGCTCGCACCACCGGAGAGCCAGGCAAGCCTGCTGGAAGTGGCTTTTGTCGCCGCCCTTATCGCGATCCTGGTTCGAGGCTACTACCAGATTCGCTATCACCGTTTCTCATCCTCAGGCGCCAGGCTCTACCGGTTTCTGTTTGCCGCAGGCTACCTCGATGAGTGGTCCACGCGCCTGACCCTGAAAATCTGGCCTGCAAAACTGCCTGATGTGGTTCGACCACGAGCCGTGGTCAGCGTTTCGTCACCTTCTGGTTCCGGGGAGTCCGCATAATGTCAGCCTCAAGCCTTAATGCCACCACCGAAGCAACCACCGATGCACCAGATTGGCAGGCCGCTGTCACAGATGCCTGCGGGCGAATCGCACCGTCGTGGCCACTGGATCAGATGATCGCGGTGAACCCATTCTGGGAAATGCGCAACCTGCCATTTACCAGGGTCGCCTCACGCATGGCGGCGCTGAATGGCACCTGCTGCCAGAACCAGGCCGCCCTTGGCGGCCAGGGCAATGGCCCGGCTGCTGCCGAGACCGCCAGCATGCCCGAACACTGGCAAAACCTGAGCGCCCAACTCGATCGCAATCGCGACACGGCCCATCAGGTAGGCTGGCAGGACGAAGTTGTGCACCAGATCAGCCAGTTTTGCGGCGACTATTTCCAGCGCCTGGATGCCGGTGATTTCAAGGCAGATGCCCAGGATCTCTATCACAGCTGGCTGGAGATGACCCGGGCTGACCGCGGCATTGCCATTGTCATGGGCGAACCGTCGCTGCCCTCCCAGTTCCAGGTATTACCCGATCAGCATGAAAAGCTGATAACCGATGCCCTCAATGCCCTCGCTGCGCAACCAGACTATGCACCGGACTATGCCCATGCACTCTTGCTGGACATCAACGGATGGTCATCCTGGGCCGCCTACCTCCGTTGGCAGTCGAGGCTGCGTGGCAGTGGAGAAGGCCGCGAGGAAGACCTGCTACCCGGGCTGCTTGCCATAAGGTTAGCCTGGGAGCTCGCCATATGGCGGCATGTACAGCACGTTGGGGGCGCGATCTTCGCTGAGCTGAAACAGCGCTGGCTGGAGCAATGGGAAGTTTGGCCGGACATGCTTCATACTCATGAGCAATCCCAGACAACGGGTTGGCGTCAACAAACAGAAGCCGAGGCGGCTTATCAGTCGATGTTGGCAGAAAAACTCCTGTCCAAGCCTGAGACTCAATGGCCGGACGATCAGCCACCCAGATTACAGGCGGCATTCTGCATTGACGTGCGCTCGGAAGTCTTTCGTCGCGCCCTGGAAGCTCAGGATCCGGCCATACAGACCCTCGGATTTGCGGGGTTCTTCGGACTTCCCATTGCGTATCGACCCAAAGGAACCGGGTTTTGCCGACCTCAGTTGCCGGGCTTGCTCGCGCCCGCTCTGGAGGTAACGGAGGCCGAACAGTCCGGCAGCTTCAGCCGGCAATCGCTGGCCAACCACTCTCATTGGTCGCAGTTTTCCAACGCCGGCCCGGCAAGTTTCAGCTTTATTGAAAGCATGGGTCTGGCAGGTTTAGGGCGCATGGTTCGTAAGACTTTCTTTGGCAAATCATCGGCCAACCCGGTCGACAAGCTCCATAAGGGGCAGACCGAGTTCGAAATCCGCCAGAACGGCACCTTGCTGGGCGCTGCGGAGAAAGCAGAACTGGCAGGAGGCATTCTCAGGGCCATGCCCCTGACAGATCAGTTTGCCCCGACCGTGCTGCTGGTGGGGCACGGGAGCAGTACCCGCAATAATCCCCACGCCGCCGGCCTCGACTGCGGCGCCTGTGGCGGACAGACCGGGTCGGTGAATGTTCGGGTACTTGCCGGCATGCTTAACGATAAGGATGTCCGCGCGGCCCTGGCTGATCAGGGCATTTCGATTCCATCGGAAACCCGCTTCGTGGGAGCGCTGCACAACACAACCACCGACGAGATCGAGTGCGCCGGCGACGTTCCCGAGGACATCCGGCATTTCCTGGCCAATGCCGGGGGCCAGGCACGTCGCGAACGCGCCAACCACCTCGGTATCGCACACGAAAATGACATTGACAGCGCCATCAGAAAGCGCAGTCAGGACTGGTCTGAAGTACGCCCCGAATGGGGTCTAGCAAACAATGCCAGCTTCATCGTTGCGCCTCGTTCAGCTACGCGCCACCTGGACCTCGGTGGACGCAGCTTCCTACACGACTACCGCTGGCGTGACGATGAGGGGTTCAGCATCCTCGAACTGATCATGACCGCACCCATGGTCGTCACCCACTGGATCAACCTGCAGTACTTCATGTCCGTTACCGACAATCTGCATTACGGCAGCGGCAACAAGGTCCTGCACAACGTGGTTGGCGGCCACCTGGGTGTATTCGAAGGCAACGGCGGCGATTTACGGATCGGTTTACCGCTGCAGTCGGTACACGATGGCCAGCGTTGGGTTCACGAGCCCTTACGCCTGAGCGTTTACCTGGCCGCACCGAAAGAAGCGATTGCTGAGATCGCCCAGAAACACAAGGTCGTAAAGGATTTGATCGATAACGACTGGCTGTATCTGTTCCGGATCAACGACGAACAGACCTCGATAGAGCGTTTTTATCAGAACCAATGGCAAACTGTTGCCTGTGAGTCCAATCCGTAGCCCCTGAGACCTTATGTCCGCAACCATCAAGTTAAACGCAACACAATCAGCTGACGTTGAGAAAGCCGCCAGCCTGCTTCTTGCCGGCCACCTCGTTGCTGTGCCGACCGAGACTGTCTATGGCCTCGCGGCCGACGCCAGCAACGAACAGGCGGTAAGAAAAGTGTTTGAAGCGAAGCAGCGCCCGGTCGGACACCCTCTGATCGTGCACGTTGCGTCACCTGACAGGATCAGACTCTGGGTCGACCACCTGCCGGAGACCGCCATGCAGCTGATCAAGGCGTTCTGGCCGGGGCCACTCACGCTGCTACTGCCAAAGAAAAGCGGCGTCAGCGATTTCATTACCGGCGGCAACCCGGGCGTGGCGGTCAGGATGCCGGCACACCCGGCCACGCTGGCAACCATGGAACGGCTCGGTCGGGATCTGGTAGCTCCATCCGCCAATCCTTATGGCAGGATCAGCCCGACCACCGCAGAGCACGTGCTCGCGGGCCTGTCCGGAAAGATCGAGGCTGTACTTGATGGCGGGGACTGTTCGGTAGGCATCGAATCCACCATTGTCGACCTGACCGGCGACACGCCAGTCATCGCCCGGCCCGGGCAGATCGCACAGAGCGATATCGAAGCCTGCCTGGGAATCACGTTCGCCCCAGGCAAAGGTGCCAGCCAGGCGGTACCGGGCAGCGTAAAGCGCCACTACCAGCCGGTCACACCTGCCGTTGGAGTGGCCACGGATCAATTCGCCCGGCTTCTGCCTGACCTCACACCGGCAGGCGAAAAGATTGGCGTTATCTGGTGGCAATCTCCTCCAGGGCAACTGGCTTGCGAGTCCATTATGCTCAGCGCCGATCCGAACGAGTACGCCCGCATGCTGTACACCGCAATGCACTCGATGGACGAGGCAAACGTCGACCGAATCGTGATCGAACTGCCGCCCAGGGAAAGCCAGTGGCTGGCCGTTCACGATCGTTTGGGACGGGCCTGTACCGAACAATTCGCCTAAACCGGCACCCCCTGGCACGCAGGGCAATAATACAGCCGCCGGCTGGCCATCATGGTTTTAACAAGGGGCGACGCGCAATCGTGGCAGCGTTCGCCATCGCGGTTAAACACCATGTGACGGCGCTGCCCGAAGGTCCATCCTTCCTTTTTAAGCCGCTCTGCGCGCTCCGGAGGATTGGTGATGCCCTTTAACTGATAGGTTCGCTGCACCAGGGTCAGAATCGCCTCGGCCAGTCTCGACTGCTGATCGGCATCCAGATCACGGGGCCGTGCCCGGGGTGAGGCACCCGCTTCAAAGAGAATTTCCGAGCGGAGGTAATTACCGATTCCGGCAACGAACGCCTGGTCCAGCAGCAAACCACCCAGGTTCCGGCCCCGGAAACGCTTGTCATCAAACACCGCCAACAGTTGATCGACGCTGACATCCTGATTGAGAGGGTCCGGCCCGAGCCGTGACAGATAGGGAACCTCACTTAATTCATCAGGCCGAACCAGTTGGATGTCGGAGGCACTGTATAATCGGGCGGCTTTCTTCGGACCTATAATGGCAAATCGCAGCTGCCGACGTGTGCTCGGCTCCCGATCGGGTGTGCCCATGCGCCACTTGCCATACAGCTGGTTATGGCTGTAAACGCACCACGGCCCGTCTTCATCCGTGGCCTCAAAAAACACCAACACGGCTTTACTCCGCGCTTCCACCCTCTCAACTCTGCGTCCCCGAAGGGCATTCTCAAAGGGTTTCAGGTGCTCAAAGGCAAAGAATACGGATTGCGCTGTCTTGCCGCCAACGGCCTTATGGATGTCATCGACCATGCGGCGTATTTCGGGACCCTCGGGCATACTTGTTTCCGCTCCTGACCAGTCTCTCTGCATCACAGGTGAGCTAAACCCTACGTTGCTTCCAGCAATTCGGAGTTGTCGGGTCACAAAGTTTTGTCCGGATCCAGGTAAGCCCTTTGCGCAACCTGCTCGTAGGTTTTGGTGTATTCAACGTACGAGCAAGGTGAGTCATGAAGGACACCAAGCTGGCTCTGTTCATCGCAGCAATCCTGATTGTGCTGGCGGCCGCGACGCGGGAGGAACCGTCTGCTTCTGAAAGCTGGGCGACGACCCAGGTTGTTCCTTTGGCCTTTGCCGAAGAGCTCGGCGCCGATCAGTGGCCACCCTCGATGAAGGATCGGTTTCTGAGCGACATGGAAAACCAGATCAGAATGAATCAGCCTGACAGGGTAATGCGTGACGGCCGTGGCCCCGATGAGTGGCTGCCGTCTTCAGGTCAATGCGATTACATGGGCAGGTTCATGGCGGTGATGGAGCGCTACCAGCTCCACCACCGCGAGCCCCGTTGGCGGGACTGGCAAACGAAAAGGCAGCGCTGCTACACCCAGTTCCAGTAGAAGCAGCCTGACGTTCCGGAGCGGGATGCCTAGCGTTTGTCGTCTGGTCCTATCAGGTCAGACAACTGCTTGCGAAGGGAATCAACATTTTCTTCGCCACTTTCCTTCAGCTCATCCAGTTTTTTGCGGCCATCCGAGATTTTATCTTCGACCGAACGCAACGTATCCGAGGCACTCTGCTGGATATCCGCGCTGGCCTTCTCATTCTCAGCTTCCGCTTCTTTGGCTTTGGCCTTGGCTTTCAGGGAATCGGCTTGTTTTTCCCATTCTTCAAGTTGCGCTTCTGCTTTTCTGATCAGTTCGTCTTTCAATGACATAATTGCTCTCCCTGACGGAGTCGATGAATGACTTACACCTATCTACGTGGGAGAGCAAACTTGAAAAACAACCCACACTGCCGGTAACCAACGGATTCAGCGGCGTTTATTTCGGAAAACCACGAGGCGTTCACACCTGCTTCCTGATTTGAATCGGTCTGGATACGGTTCAGGTAGCGGCATAAGCCACAATCTCTACCAGCATCTCTTCCCGCGCAAATCCAGAAACGATGATAGCCGCCCGATTGGGGTAGGGCGCACCCACATACTCGGCATAAACCTGATTAACGGCTGCCAGATGGGCCCGATCGGTCACGTAAATAAGTGCCTGAGTCAGGCTAGCCATACCGCCGCCGGCGCACTCGAGGGTGTGTTTGAGGTTCTCCATGGTTTGCCTGGCCTGGGTTTCGATGCCGCCTGCCACCACCTGACCACTGGCGTCAATTGGAATCTGAGCGGTAAAGAGAATGCCATTGGCGCTAACGGCCCATTCAAGAGGGGCCTTGGAGCGCGGCAGTTGTGTAGCAACTGGGGTAATTGTGCTGGCTGCAGTCATGGTTGTTTCTCTATTCAGTCGTTATCACTGGTGCCTGCACCGGCACCGCTTCTGGAAGCGTCGGTTGCCTCAACCAGAAGCCGATCGGCCAGGGATTTCAGGTTGTGCCAGAGCTCGTCGTCAACATCCATGCCCTCCACCAAGGCCCGGTCTCTCTGTTTTTCAAGATCCTCCTCGGTCTGGCGCATCAGATTGGTCAGCTCGTATTCCGAGCGCAGGCTTGGCAATAAATCAACATGGTTCGCCATGATCAGCGTGATGCCATCGTTTTTCTCGGTTTCATCGGGCGTATTCTCCAGACTGTAGAGGCAAATCTCGGGAACCGGGTGCCCCGCCTTGAATCCGACCACCAGTTCTGTGAGCGGGTCATGGGCATTGCGCCAGAAGGCCGTGACGTTCATACCCCGGCGGGCAAGTCGCGACAGGTAGCCGATGATCAGGATGCGATTGTGGCAGTGGCGAATCTTGGTAACCGACAGCCCTCGCCCCCGCGCTCGCGCATACCCCAGCTCCACAGCAAGGCTCGCGTTACCGAGAATACTGTGGTTGTGGGCATCAAGAACGCTGAAGTCTTCATCCTGGTAAACCAGGGTTGGCGATTCGTTATGATCCTCAGCCAAAAGAAACCTGAGGCCTTTTTTCAGCGCTTCTACCCCGCCCAGGCCATGAGCTTCCATCCAGGCGACCATTTCAGCTGCGTCAATGGCATCACCCTCGGCAAAACCGATTCCGATAAACGCTTTCCTGCCGATACCCTGAAGTTCATTGAAGGAGACTTTCATGGCTGGTTCAGCTCCGGTTCCACGGGAAAGCTCCAGTCGTCGAGTTCAGCGAGTCGCGCCTTGTCAGTGCCATGATCACTGAAGAGTTCGCAGAACAGGGGCGCCCCCTGGAACAGGGTTACCCTCACCCAGCGGTCGGATTTGGGGTCAAACCGGCTGGCACCGAAGAACGACAGTTTCGTTCGCAGCAGATGCATGGGTTTCATGTCCCGGTGCCAGAGGTTGGCCTGGATCTCACCGTAAGGTGTGGCGGCCATGGTCTGGATCCGTCGCACGCATTCCTTCTGCCGGGGATGGGCCATCAGGAACTCGACCACGGAACCCCGGGGGGACCGGTCGAGAAAGGCATCCAGCAATTGATGGGTGCGATAGATCCTGGGCCCTATGGCAAGTGGCATTTCTTTGGCCGACCCTGGTTCGCAGGCGCGCACGCCGAGCCTCGGTTCTTCTTTCTCGACAGAGCGGTACCAGAACCAGTACTGGTGGTCCGGGTTTTTAGGATCATAGTCCAGCGCCCAGGCAAACCGGGCTTCAATGTCCTGCTTCAGCGTTGCTGCCCGCATTTCCGGCTGTAGTTCCAGTATTTCCTCACAGCCGAGCTCATCCTCAACTGCATCTATCAGATCCGGATACAGCTCGATCAGCAGGGTATTGATCAGTTCCTGAGCCTCCAGTGAACACTGCTTGTCAGCCCAGACCAGCAGATCGTTCCACAGAGTCGGGGTGGCCGGGGTTCTTTCCAGCCATTCGATAACCGAATCAATGGATACAACGGTCGCCTCATTGCGCCGGGTCTGCTCGGCATCTTCCGTCACGGTCTCCCAGAAGTGCCTGTGTGCCCGGTGTAACAACGCCAGAAGGTCACGACGGCTGGCCGCATTGGGCAACTGTTCACGGGCATAGGCCAGCGCACGCTCACGGCAGTAAACCCATTGCTGAATCAGTTGCGGGTGATTGATCAGAAACGGTGCCATACCAAGCCCGGTGGAATTACCGATGCCAAGGTAACGCTGCAAGGATGGATGCAGGGCAACCGCCCGCTCCGGCGAGCGATTCCTGGCAAGATGCTCAACCTGTTGTACCGAAAAGTGCCGCAACAGATAGACCGCAAACATTTGCGCCGAGAAGGGCCGGTTGAAATCCGGGTTATTCTGAAGGCGTGCGTAATCCGCAATACCGAACTTGCCGTTACCGTAGACAGCGGTTGTGCGGTACAGGTAACCGACCCGTGTCAGCCAGGCCGGGTCGGGCTGCTGACCCGAGGCCAGCGCATCGACAAAGTGGCCAAAGTTTCTGAGACTTTTGTTGGCGCGCGACAGCACCAGTAACCTGGGATGTTGGCGGCCTGCCTCCTGCAACGGCACATTGGCCGCCATCTGTTCGAGAAGGCTGTCTTCAACTTCGCCTTCCAACAGGGCAAACGTGACATCCCAGGCTTCCGCAATCACCCGGTCAGACCGGAGTTCGGGATCCAGATGCTGGGAGAACACCACACCGTGATAGGTGTGGTTCGGGGTGCTCAGACGGTAGATCACAACCCCGTGACCATCGGCATCAAGGTCAAAACGAACCGTGGTGACCGTCCAGTCTTCCCGTGCCATCTGGCGAACCAGGCTACGGCAAAAGCTCAAACGGCTGGCATGAAGGCTCCCGAGTCGAACCAGGTTCATCACCTGGTCGGCCGGGCGGAGCTGGAGCTCGGGCTGTGCATCTAACGGAGTTGCCATGTTTCAGACTCCTGAACTCTCGGACGAGCCTGTGGTGGCACCAACCAGCGCCACTTCACCCTTGGGCGGAACGATACCCTGCTCCCGAGCCATGGCGTAGGCGGATTTGGGGCCTATGTAAAGCGATGGCAACAGGATCAGCGAAACCGGGATCGCCGTAATCACAATGAACTGCTGCAGAGCGCTGATCTGGCCTGCCCCCATGTACAGCAACACGGCTGCCATTAATGCCATGGCCACACCCCAGAAGGCCCGTACGATGGGCTCAGGCTCGTCATGACCGGCACTTACCACGGCGATGGCATAGCTCATGGAATCGCCGGTGGTAGCAACAAAGATAGTCGTCAGCAGCAGAATCGCGAGCGCCATCAGGGCGCCGCCCGGCAAGGCTTTTGCAATGGTCAGTGTGGCGACATCAAACTGGAAATTGTTGAGGGCTTCAGAAAGGTCGATCACTCCGGTGATCTGGTAAAAAATTCCGGATCCACCGAGCAGAGTGAACCAGATGGTGGTGGCTATCGGCGCCATGACACCAACGGCAAGAATCATCTGACGAATCGTGCGACCTCTGGAAATTCGGGCGACAAAGATTGCCATCAGCGGGCCATAGCCCAGGAACCAGGCAAAGAAGAACACGGTCCACCACTGCATCCACCAGCCTTCAGCGGTGCCCGAGGTTACAGTTGCCATCGCAAAGAAGGAACTGATGTACTCGCCAAAGCCCTGAGTGTAGGCGTTGGTCAGGAACAGCGTCGGCCCGAAGATGAAAATGACGGCTGCAATCGCCAGGGCGAGAAACACATTGAAGCGACTCAGCAGCTGGATTCCCCGGTGAATACCGGTCATCGCCGAGGTCACATACACACCGGCCAGGACCGCCAGAATAATCAGCTGGGTTCCGTAGCCCTCGGCAAAGCCAAACAGGTCATGCAGACCAAAACTGACCTGGGTCGCAAGAAACCCGATGGGCCCGACCGTTCCGGCAACCACCGCAATCACGCAGGCGGCATCAACACAGCCACCAAACCAACCGTGCATGACGCGATCACCAAACACCGGGTACAGCAGGGTGCGCGGTTGCAGCGGTTGACCTTTCACATAGTGGGCGTGGGCCAGAACAATGGCAGACAGGGTCCCGAGGATTGCCCAGGCCAGAAAACCCCAATGCATGAAGGACTGTGCCAGCGCCGGCGCGACCGCCTCGGCGGTGCCTGCCTCGGTATCAAATACCGGGGGCGTAACAACGAAGTGGTATACCGGCTCACCCGCCGCGAAGAAAACACCACCGCCGGCCAGGAGGGTGCACATGATGATGGACAGCCATTTGAACGTACTCAGCTCAGGGGTATCCCGGTTGCCCACTTTGGCACTGCCGGCAGGTGAAATGGCTACCCCCATCCCAATCAGGAAAGTGAGTAGCAACAGTAGCTGGAAATAAGAACCGAGATACTTGGCTGTCCAGGCGAAGCCTTCGCTGATCAGGCCGGCCGTCCATTGGATGTCATACAATGAAAGGCCAAGAAAGAGCAGTATGAAGCCTACGCTCAGGCCCAATACAATCGGATCGCCGAAGCGCTTGATCCCCGTTTCCGGGATAGCTATGGAGCTGGCTGAGTTTGTCATGACGATTACCTGTTGTTGTTTTTGGAACAGTGTGTAATCAGAACGCGGCGTTTACCGCCGGCCGCGTACCTTCGGTTAATTGCCTGAGCCAGTTCCGGCCCATGATCTTCTCGATTTCTTCGTGGTTAAAACCCTTCTGGCGCAGGCCTTCCACGATATTCGGAAAGTGACGGTTGTCGCTGAACCAGGCCAGCGGTGAAGGCCAGCCCGCATTCGACTGGCTGCCCTCGCCGTAGTCCATGGCTTTGGTCCAGCGGCCGTTTCGCATCCACGTCAGCACTGATTCCGGCTGGGCCTGGCAAAGGTCCGTACCCATGCCGATGTGATCGATCCCCATCAGTTCGGCGGTATCGGCCACCATGCCGCAGAATTCGTCCAGCGTGCAGTCAGGCCCGTTCCTGAGGTGGAACGGATACACTGAAAAGCCCAGAATGCCGCCGTTTTCGGCGATGGCGCGCAACACCGTATCGGACTTGTTGCGCTTGGCAGGATGAAAGCTGGCCGGATTGGCATGGGAGATGATGACCGGTCGCTCGGACAGCTCGATGGCATCCAGCGTGGACCGCTCCGCGCTGTGGGACATATCGATCAGCATCCCGACCCGGTTCATCTCCCGGATCGCCTGCCGGCCGAACCGGGTAATGCCACTGTCTTCCGCTTCGTAGCAGCCACAGGCCAGAAGACTCTGATTGTTGTAGGTAAGCTGCATGATCAGCAATCCCAACCGGCGCATGATGGCCACCAGGTCGATATCGTCCTCAATCGGCGAACAGTTCTGGGCCCCGAAGAAAATACCGACCCGGTTTGTTTCCCTGGCCATTTCTATATCGCTGGCCTCGAATACCGGCATGATCAGGTCGGCATGTTCCTCGAAGCGGCGCTGCCACTCGCCGAAACGCAGAAGGGTTTCGCGGCAATTCTCGTGGTACACGAGTGTGGCGTGCACCGCATCAACGCCACCGTCCCGCATTTGTTCGAAAATAGCTCTGGACCAGTTGGAGTACTGCAGGCCATCAATGGTTAGCACAGACTTTGACATGGCAGCAGACCTCAGGCCTTGGTGTAACAGGTTTTGATCACCGTGTAGAACTCGCGGGCATACTGGCCCTGCTCACGGGGCCCGAAACTGGAATCCTTTCGTCCGCCGAACGGCACGTGGTAATCGGTACCGGCTGTGGCCAGATTGACCATCACACATCCGGTCTCGGCCCGAGCCTTGAAGTCGGAGGCCCGTTGCAGGGACCGGGTAATCAAACCGGCGGTCAGCCCGTAATTGGTATCGTTCAGGGTGGACAAAGCGCTTTCGTAGTCCGGAACGCGGATAACACAGGCCACGGGACCGAACACTTCGTCGCGGTTGATGCTCATGTCGTTGGTGGTGTCCGTAAAAAGCACCGGCTGCATGTAGTAACCGTCTGAACCCGCGTTGACGTGGTCGCCACCGAAGGCCATGGTCGCGCCTTCTTCCAGCGCAACACCGACCCAGCGTTGATTGGCTTCCAGCTGGCTCTTGCTGGCTATGGGCCCAATAGCGGTGCCTTCGGACAGCGCCGGGCCAACTTTTGCACCGGCCAGCTTCGCCGTCAGCTTCTGTACGAACTGGTCATGGACAGAATCCACAACGATCAATCGCGAGGATGCCGTACATTTCTGCCCGGAGCCTGAGTAGGCGCCGGCAAAGGCTGCTTCCACCGCCAGATCCAGATCGGCATCGTCGAGCACGATCAGCGCGTTCTTCGATCCCATTTCCAGCTGGCATTTCACCAGATTGGCCGCGGTGGCTGATGCCACTCGCCGACCGACTTCCAGGGATCCGGTAAAGGTTATCGCCTGCACATGGGGGCTGGTAATCAGGGCTTCGCCGGCTTCGCGACCACTGCCGGTTACCAGATTAAACGTGCCAGCTGGCAGGCCCTGACGGCTGATAATCTCAGCCAGCGCCCAGGCACTGGCCGGCACCAGATTTGCGGGCTTGAACACCACGGCATTGCCAAAGGCCAGGGCGGGCGCGATTTTCCAGACCGCAGTGGCCATGGGGAAGTTCCAGGGGCTGATCACGCCAACCACACCGAGCGGTTCACGACGGGTTTCGATTTCAACGCCGGGCCGCACAGACGCAACCCGATCGTCGATCTGCCGAAGCACTTCAGCTGCGTAGTACTGGAAGAACTGCCCGGAGCGATAGACCTCACCCTTGCCTTCTGCCAGGGGCTTGCCCTCTTCACGCGACAAAAGCTCACCGAGCTCATCCTTGCGGGCAATCAGCTCATTACCGATAGCCATCAACACGCTGTAGCGGGCTTCAAGACCGGTCTCTGCCCAGATTTTCTGGCCAGCCTGGGCGGCACTGATGGCTTGCTTTACCTGCTCGGCACTTGCCTGGTCATAGTGGCCGATAATGTCGTTGAGGTCTGAAGGGTTCTGATTGGGCTGGGCGGCATGGGCGCCGGCAACCCACTCGCCGCCGATGTAAAGTGCGTGTGAATTTGGCATGGGGTCCTCCTTAATTGATCTCCCAAGCCTAGACCTCTTACATCCATAAGGATAATCAAAAATATCGTGTTTTTAGTAAGTTTTTCTTATAGATTTACTTAGGAAATAGATTCAAGCAGGTGCAGCATGTCGATTGAGCTCAAGATTCAGCCTCTACGCTACGTATTGGCGGTGCGGGAAGAGGGCAGCTTTCACGGCGCAGCGCTGAAGCTCCACCGCAGCCAGCCGGCGCTATCCATGGCTATTCGTGATCTGGAAGAGAAACTTGGGCAGCCACTTTTCGAGAAAGCTCACAAAGGGCAACTAACCCCGTTCGGCGAGTACTGCCTGCCAAGATTCCGGGAGCTGATCAACCAGCACGACCGGCTGGCAAACGAACTACAACACATGGCCAAGGGGCACCAGGGGCGGGTCACACTGGCCACGGTACCCTCGGTTGCCAGCCGGCTGATGCCTGAGTTTCTCGCAGCCTTTGTTGCCGAGTACCCGGACATCAACATCAACCTCCATGATGAAAACGCAGAGTTTGTCTGTCGACTGGTAGCCAATGGCGAGGTGGATCTGGGCATCAGCAGCATGTGGGTTCAGGACGAAACTCTGGCATTCAATCCGCTGTTTGAAGACAACGTGGGCGTTGTCATGCGCCAGGACCATCCTCTGGCCAGTCGCAGCAGCCTGCAATGGCAGGAACTGACGGAGGAGCGCTTTATTGCCAACGGCACCTCCCGGCTTCTGAAGCACACTCCCGCCGCCAGCCTGGTCGACAACAACGACTTCTTTATCTCCAACATGATCTCCCTGCTCGCCATGCTGGAAGCCGGCAGCGGCATCACGACACTCCCTCGCCTCGCCTTCCCTGTGGCAAACGACAGGCTGTGCTTTGTTCCGCTGAGTGAACCGAAACTGGTGCGCCAGATCGGCATCATCAAGCAGGCCTCTCGCTCTCTGTCGCCCTCCGCCCAGGCTCTGGAAAAAATGATTCATGCCCAGCTGGCAGGCATGGCCATATCATGAATGATCATTGCATCAGCAATACCCAGCGAACCGGCATTCACTGAGACTGGGACTGATCGGAATCATCCGATTCCGAACTGCCCTTCCGCTCCGGCTGCAGCTCCTCTTCAACCCATCGTCTCACCTGGTGTCGATCCTTGCGGCGAACGAGCTGTTCGCTGTGAATATTCCGGGGGACAATCTCGGGGCTGCCTTCATGGCTGAGAGAAAAACTGCGGCGCACACCAACCGGGTACTTTGTGGGGCCATGAATCACGGCGGCCCGGATTTCAACGCCAGTGATATCCTCAAACAGATAGTCGCTTTCACTCTCTTCACTGCGACGACCCAGGATGATGTTCCGAAACGAGCCCAGCACCAGATACCCACCGGGCTGCAAGGGCCCCTGCCGTAGCACCTGGTGCACGTTGGCGTCGTCCGCCCCGACACGGCGATATTCGGTTACCGTCATGGTTTTCTCTTCACCTGCACGGGTGTACAGCACTACCTGAACGCACTGCACGTGCACCGTCTCCTTGCCCATGTTCACCAGCAGACACAGGGCATCCGGGTTTTCGTTCTGGGCGTGGTGAATCACAAGGTAGGGACGGTTGTTTCGTTTGTACTGCAGGAAAAACAGCTGGAAATAGACAATCCAGACAATCGCCATGATGGCGCTGCTGACAGGAGCGATGTAGTCCATCTATCTGTTCTCCTTAGTCGGTATCAGTCAATACGCTAGCTCGCTTTACCTGATTTTTACACCCCGTTGACGGAGTCCTACCGCAAACCCTGCAATCATTCCGGACAACAGGATCCGATTCAGGAGTCGTTTATGGCACCCAGTAAAGCCATGCTGATGATCATTGCTCTCGCGCTGGGTCTGACCGGTTGCAAGGTCACTACCTCAGACAGTCACCATTACCCGGATTCCGATGACTTCGTTTCCGGCCTGTTCTACGACGCGCGGGATACGGGTCGGCATTACCCAGCCAGCGCCTGGTCGCTAACCACCTATACCGAAGCATGTCGAAACGAACCGCTGTATTTCGAAACCGACAGTGGTCGGGTGCGGGTCTATGGCTCGCCGGCTTACAGCGAGACCTCATTCCGGGCTGCCGCCTCCGAGCTTGAACGGCGGATCGACGGCGTGCTGAGCCGGTTCCAGTTGCGCTGGTCCGATTTTGTCGAGGACCGCAGCTCAGCAGCATCCTATCCGCGGCAGGTAATCGGCTGCCTCAGCCCCGAGGTGCCGCACAGTGAATTTGTATCGGCCTCCCTGGCCGCCGTGGCGTTCAACCCGTATTTCGGCCAATGGCCCTATGAGACCGGCCAGATTGTGGCCCATGAGCTGGCCCATTTCGTCCAGGAAAACCTTTCCCGATATGATGCCAGTTACAGCCTGCTTCCCTACTGGTTTGCCGAAGGGCAGTCCGTTGTTGTAGCGGGCGAACCCATTGCCCCGGTCTATCAACACTATGACTACGACCCTCTCTGGGATGTGACTCCGATTGATGCTGGAAACACACCGTATCGCTTCGAGCATTACGGTCTGGCCTACCGCTACCTGGAAAAGGCCAACGGCGCCCTGGCCATGACAGTGTTGCTTGAGATGGTGCAGTTGCTGGACTGGGACGGCGGTTTCTACGGCGAAGTCAGCACCGGAGAGTCCCGCGCCTTTGTGGAGGCGTTCAATTCAGCAGGTTTGGTGGACCACCGGAATAACTATCTGAGTTTTCAACGATTTCGGAGCGACTACCACGATCTTCTGAACAGCAGCTATTAGCCAACGCCGGCCTGAACTGGATTAAACGTGCCCAATCGGGGATAATTTACCCTGATTTTTTAAACACCAGTGTCATTCGGTAGTCTCTGGTCATGACCATTTACAGCGTTATTCAATTAGTCATTTTTTCGGTTCTGTTGCTCAATACCGTGCATCTGATGCCGGCTTTTGGTCGCTGCCTGAAGGCTGCAGAATCGGCATTCCAGTCCGGGTATCTCTGCGCCATGCTCACCATGCGTCTGGCCCGCAACATACTGGGCCTGATCCTGGTAACCGCCAGCACCGCGCCCAACCCGGAAATCCACGCCCTGGTGCCCAAGGGCATCCTGCTGTTCCTGGTTCTGGCGGTACTCAATGCCGCACTGACCCAGTACATGGAACGCATCCGGGTGGAAGAAGGCGCCCGTTTCTAGGCCGCCTCACTCTCAGGCGTAAAGCGATTCGATCACGTCGGTGTATTTCTCGTAGATGTTGCTCCGGCGAACCTTCATGGTAGCCGTTACTTCATCGTCGTCGTGGTCCAGTTCCTTGGTAAGCAGGTGGAAGCGCTTGATCTGCGCCACCTGCGGCAACTGTTCATTACCCCTGTTCACCTCGTTCTGGATCAGTTCGTTCACCCGCTCCTGCTCGGTCAGACTCCGGAACGTGGTGTAGGCAATCCGCTCCTGCTCCGCCCATTTGGCCACCGTGTCGAAATCAATCTGAATCAGCGCGGACACGTACTTTCTGGCCTCCCCTATGACAATGCACTCCTTGATATAGGGACTGGCCTTGATGGTGTTCTCGATTTCCGTCGGTGACAGGTTCTTGCCGCCAGCCGTGATCATGATGTCTTTCAGGCGGTCGACAATCTTGAGCTGGCCATCCCGCCACTCCCCCACGTCGCCGGTATGCAGCCAGCCGTCCATCAGGGTTGAGGCGGTGGCCTCGTCGTTCTTGTAGTAGCCTTTGAACATGCTGCCACCGCGCATGATGATCTCGTTATGCTCCCCGAGCTTCACCTCGACACCGGAAATAGCCACACCCACCGTTCCCAGATGCACATCATCAACGGGTTGAGCGGTGGCGACGCCGGTGCTCTCGGTCTGGCCATACACCTCCACCAGGGGAATACCGATGGTCCGGAAGAATTCCAGAATACCGGTGGAAATCGGGGCCGCACCGGTAAGGGCAATGGTGCAGCGACGCAGGCCGATAAAGTTCTGCAAAGCTCGAAGCACCAGCCAGTAGCTCACGCTGTAAAGGCACTTTTCCTTCAGGTTCCATTCTGACCGCGGCTTCATAGCCATGGGTGAACATACCCGAATGGCCCAGTTAAACAACGCCTGCCGGAACCGCCCCGTCTCCTGGATCTTGATGTAAATCGAAGAATGCAGCTTCTCCCAGATCCTCGGTACCCCCAGAAAAAAGGTCGGCGCAATTTCCCGCAAATCTTCCTGAATGGTCCGCAAGCTCTCACCAAAGCTGACCGTACTGCCCACATAAACCGGCGCAATATTGGTAAAGGCCTGTTCGGCCACATGGCACAGGGGCAGGTAAGAGAGGCTGGATCCGTGTTCATCGGCCTGCAACAGTTCAATCAGTCCCGGCGCCGCCGCATGCAGGTTCTGCCAACTGATCATGGCGCCTTTCGGTCGACCGGTGGAGCCGGAGGTATAGATCATCAGGGCGGTGTCATCCATCTGCTGGCCATCCAGCAGCTCATCCACCAGCCCGGGGTGCTGCGTTTCGAATTCCCGGCCCCGGGCCTCGATATCCTCGAAAGCGGACGGCGGCTCCGGGTAGTACCGCAAGCCCTTCATATCGATGGCAATGCAGTACTTCAGTTTTGGCAGGTCCGGCCAGGCCTCCAGCACCTTATCGGTCTGTTCCTGGTCTTCGCAGATCACAAATTCCGCATCGCTGTGCTCCAACACATAGGCCACCTCGTTCCAGGGACTGGTGGGATAGACCCCGACACAGATGCCCTGCACCAGGCCGATGCCCATCTGGCCGATGACCCACTCCACCCGGTTTTCCGAGATGATGGCCACATGACCGCCCGGTTCGAGACCCATGGCACGAAGCCCCAATCCAAAGTGCCGGGCCCGCCGGTAATAATCCTGCCAGGAATAGGCCTGCCAGATACCGAAATCCTTCTGGCGCAGGGCCAGGGCGTCCGGCCGCTCCCGGGCGTGGGCACGCAACATTTGCGTGAGTGTAAGATCAGGTATGGAAGGTGTTGTCATGACAGCCACCGTTTACGGCGTTTGTAGTGCTTGATGTCGCGATAGCTGCGGGTTTCGCCTTCCTTGCCGCCCACACCCAGATAGAATTCCTGGACATCCTCATTGGCTGTGAGCTTGTCCGCCGGGCCGTCGATCACGATCTTGCCGTTCTCCATGATGTAGCCGTAGGAGGCGATGGCCAGAGACACGGCGGCATTCTGCTCCACCAGAAGAATGGCGGTGCCCTGCTCCCGGTTAATCCTCGCCACGATCGTGAAGATCTCCTCCACCAGCAGCGGCGCCAGGCCCAGGGAGGGTTCGTCCAACATGATCAGGTCCGGCTGGGCAATCAGCGCCCGCCCCAGGGCCAGCATCTGCTGTTCGCCGCCGGACAGGTAGCCCGCCAGCTGCTTACGGCGTTCCTTCAGGCGGGGAAAGTAGTTATAAACCAGCTCGTAGCTGTCGCTCAGTGACGGCTTGTTGCCGCTGAGCGCGTAGGTGGCGGCAATCAGGTTCTCCTCCACCGTGAGGTCCTCAAACACCCGGCGGCCTTCCATCACATGGAACAGGCCATTGCGCACCAGTTTTTCAGGAGGAGTGCCTTTCACATCCTGGCCCCGGAACCGCACTTCACCGGCGGTCACCTCCCCGTCTTCCAGGGTCAGCAAGCCGGAGACGCTTTTGAGGGTGGTGGATTTACCAGCACCGTTGGAGCCGAGGAGCGCCACGATGGCACCCTTCGGCACCCGCAGTGACAGGCCCCGGAGGACCTGCACCGACTTGTTGTAGACCACCTCGATATTATCGATTTCCAGTAAGGCTTCCATACAGCCCCTCAGTCGAGGTGAATCCAGTCCGATACCGGCTCATAACGGCCTTCTTCGGCATTCACTCGCCAGATACGACCTACCGGGAAGGACATGTCCCGCACGGTAACCGGAATCCCGATGATACCGCCGGTGTCCCAGTCCTCAATGGAGGCCAGTGCCTCCGCCATGTTGTCCCCGGTCAGCTCTTTACCAGCATCCAGGGTGCGCTCGACCACTTCGGTCCAGACCATGGCATTGAACCAGGCCTGCATGTAACCGGTGGGTCGGTAGCCGGCTTCCGGATCACTCTTCTCGGCCTGGGCACGAAGGGCATCCAGCATCGGGCCGCCTTCCTCGCTGTCGTAGTAGTTGTAGGGCATCACGCCCATGTAGCCGTCGGCATCCGCGCCCATCTTGTCGATGATCAGCTTGTCCGAGGACCAGAAGGTACCCATGAACTGGGTATCCAGGCCCATCTGGCGCATCTGCACCATGAATTCATTGATCGGTGACAGCACGTAGCCGTGGAACACCACGTAATCCGGGCGTACCCGCCGCAGCTTCAGCACCTCGGCCGAGACGTCGACGCTGCCGGGCTTGGTGACAATCTCTTCCACCACTTCAATGCCCAGTTCGGCGGCCCGTGCCTTGCCATTCTCGATCGGGTCCTTGCCAAATTCGGTGTCGCTGTAGACAAAGGCCACGTTCGGCATGTCCCCACCTTCACCCTGGGAGGCGATGTACTCCAGGATAATGCCGAACATCTGGCTGTAGTTAGGGCCGGGTATGAACTGATAGGGGTATTGCTCGTTATCGGTCAGCGCGGTCGCGAAAGAAGCCCCGCTCATCAGGGTATCGCCCTGGCTGTTGAGCTCCGAGGCAATGGCCTTCATGAAACCGGTGCTGTCACCGTAATAGGTGGCCGGGGAACTGCTGCCGGAAATCTTCTTGAAGGCAGCAACCGATCGGTCCACTTCATAAGCGGTGTCTTCCATGACATATTCCACCGGGTGGCCATTGATTCCGCCCTGGCTGTTGATGTAGTTGGTGTAGTCGGTCAGACCCGCGTGGATGTGAATACCGGCGAAAGCAAAGACACCGGAGAGCGGAATGGAGCCGCCAAACACGATGGGCTCCTTATCCTGTGCCATCGCCGGGGCGGCGACTGTCAACGCAGCGACCAGGCTACCAAGCCCGGCAAGCCGGCGACCCTTATCGAGTATGTTTCTGAACATGTTTCTTCTCCTTGCTGCTTCTTGTTGTTGGTGGTGCATGGGTTTTCGGTGAAAACCCGTCGAAACACGATTAATTCCGGAATGGCCACAGGCGGAAAAAACGGCGGATGCGGTGCCAGATTTCCGCCAGGCCATGGGGTTCAAAAATCAGGAAGCCCACGATCAGGGCGCCAAAGATGATTTCCAGCATCGGCGACATGAACACCGGTGCGTTGGGATAGAAAGGAGTCAGCGCCGCAGTCAGCAGTTTCAGGGCTTCCGGCACCAGGGTCATGAAGGCAGCGCCGAGAATGCCGCCCAGCAGATTACCCATGCCGCCCACAATCACCGCCGCCAGATAGAAAATGGACATGGAGAGCGGAAAACTCTCCGGGGTGACGACCCGATAGAAGTAGGCGAACAGACCGCCGGCCACCCCGGCATAGAATGAGCTGAGCGCAAAAGACATCAACTTGTAACGCAGCAGGTTGATCCCGAGGATCTCGGCAGAAATATCCCGGTCGCGGATGGCGATAAAGGCCCGACCGATCCTCGTTCTGAACACGTTCCGGGCCGCCAGCACCATCAAAACCGCCAGCGGCACAATGATGAAATACATCATGAAATCGCTCTGGAAACTCAGACCGAACAGGTGCGCCGGCTCCAGACTCAGGCCACCCATACCCCCGGTGACCGATTCCCACTCGGCGAAGATAAAATGCAGAAACACGCTCGCCGCCAGGGTGGCAATGGCCAGATACAGGCCTTTGACACGTAGCGAAGGGAGCCCCACCAGAATACCGACGGCGGCGGCCATAAGACCGGCCAGCACCAGGGTCACCGGGAATGGCAGCGCGGTATTTATCGACAACCAGGCGACGGTGTAGGCGCCCACACCCATAAATCCGGCCTGCCCCAGGGAAATCAGTCCGGTAAAACCGGTCAGGATGTTCAGGCCGGTGGTGCTGATGACTGCAATGCCGACCAGACACCCCAAATACAGCAGGTAGGAGTCCACCATAAAAGGGAACGCCAGAAGAATGAAAAGGAACAGCCCCAGCCACAGTTTCTGGGTCTGGCTGGTCCAGATTGCCTCATCGGCCTCGTAACTCTGTTTTGCGTCACCGATGCGCATCTTACACTCGCTCTATTTCGTGGGTGCCGAAAAGGCCATAGGGACGGATCACCAGGATTACCGCCAGCACCAGGAAGGTTGCCGGCATGCGGTACTCGCCGCCCAGGTAGGCACCCGCCACGGTTTCCAGCCAGCCGATAAACACGCCCGCCACCAGGGCACCGAGAATGCTGTCCAGACCGCCAACGATCACCACCACCAGAACACTGAGACCGATGATCCCGAATTGCGGGCTGAGTCCGCCGGTAGCCGCCACCAGCACACCGGCCAAAGACGCCGCCAGAGAGCCGAACACCCACGCCATGTTGAATACCCGGCGCACGTTGATGCCCATGGAGTAAGCCGCTGCCTGATCCGAGGCCGTTGCCCTCAGCGCCACGCCGCCCCGGGAGAACCGGAAGTACAACAGGTAGATGATCAGCAGGGCGGAACCAATGAGAAAGCCGTAGGCGATTTTAGGCGCCAGGTACAGCTCACCGATAAACACCGGCTCCCTGGGCAGGAAATTGGGCAACAGCTGCGGATCAGCCGTCCAGATAAACTCCACCAGGCCCACCAGGATGCTGGCGATACCGATGGTCACCATCACCACCGAAATTGGCGACTCGCCCAACATCGGCCGGATCATGGTCTTTTCGATGACACCCCCAAGAATACTGCCGCCGATGACGGCCATGGGCAGGGCAATCCAGGGTGACAGTTCCATGCCACCGGCAAACGCGAGGAACAGGTAGGCCGCGAACATCATGATCTCGCCGATGGCGAAATTGATGACCCTCGTCGCTTTATAGATGATTACAAAGCCCAGGGCGATCAGCGCATACAGGCCACCCATGGCCAGCCCGGCCAGGCTGATTTCGCCGAAGAACAACCAATCCATCAGGCGGCCTCCCCTTCGGCATTGAGCTTCTTGCGCAGGCTATCGATGTCGCTGTTGCCGAGGTACGCCTTTATGACTTCGGGATTGTTCTGAACATCCGCCGGCAGGCCCTCGGTAATCACCTGACCAAAGTTGAGAACCGCAATATGGTCGGAAATATCCATCACCATGCCCATGTCGTGTTCCACCATCAGTACGGTAATGCCCCACTCTTCCCGGATATCGAGGATGAACCGGGCCATGTCCTCCTTCTCTTCCCGGTTCATACCCGCCACCGGCTCATCCAGCATCAGTACTTTCGGCTGCATGGCCAGCGCCCGGGCAAGCTCGACCCGCTTCTGGAGGCCGTAGGAAAGGCTCGCCACCGGCTGGCGGCGGATGTGGTCTATCTCGAGGAAATCGATGATCCGCTCTTCCACCTCTTTGCGGACGGCCATTTCCTCACGCCGGGCCGGGCCAAAATAGGCCAGCGCGCTGAGCAAGCCGCTTTTCATATGCACATGGGCGCCCAGCTTGATGTTGTCGAGTACGGTCATACCCCGGAACAGGGCAATATTCTGGAAGGTTCGAGCCAGGCCCAATGCGGCTCGCTTCGGCGGCTTGATGCTGCCCGGCAGGGACTGCCCCTGATAGCGGATGGTGCCCTGCTGTGGTTTGTAGAAGCCGGAGATGCAATTGAATAGTGACGTCTTGCCGGCACCGTTCGGGCCGATAATGGTGGTTACGGTGTTCTCAGGCACCCGAAAACTCACGTCCTGCAGCGCCTTCACACCACCAAACGACAGAGACAGGTTGCTGATTTCAAGGATGCTCACACTACCTCCCGGCACCCCTGGCGCCGGGTACACAGACACGTGAACACGCCCTGCCGATACCCATCTCACGCCCGAAGATGATTGTATTTTTTGTTGTTTCTTATCGCCGGGGATTAGCCCCGATCCAGATTTAAAGTAGTCCATTCAGGCAACATTAGGCAAACCGCTCTATCCTGATACCCGACAAACAACGATCATCAGTACGCAGGTTTCGGATCTTCAGACCTGCAGTATCGAGAGGGCTATGGACCATGACAGACACACTGATAACCACCGCATTTGATACCGAAACAGGTGTGGCCAGATTGACCTTCAATCGTCCTGAGGCCCTCAACGCCATCAATGTACCTCTGGCACAGGCTTTTCTGGCAGCGGTTCAGGAAATCCGTGGCCTTTCCGGCGTTCGTTGCATCGTTCTGACAGGTGCAGGGCGGGCTTTCATGGCAGGCGGTGACGTGTCCAGCATGGCTGGAACGTCTGAGCAGGCAGGGGCAGCCATCAGCGCGATCCTGGATGCCGTCAATCCCGCTATCCTGCTGCTGCGCAGCATGGATGCACCGGTTATCGCTGCGGTCAGGGGGGTGGCCGCCGGCGCCGGGCTGAGCCTCACCCTGATGGCCGATCTGGTGGTCGCCCATGAAGACGCGAAATTCCTGGTCGCCTACAACGGCATTGGCGCGGTTCCGGACTGCGGTGGTAGCTGGGCCCTGGCCCACAAAGTCGGCGCTGGCAGGGCGGCGGAACTGATGTTGCTGGGGCGCACCCTGAGTGCCGTGGAAGCCAGGGACTGGGGCGTGGTCAACGAAGTCGCTCCGGACAGCGAATTCGAGAACCGACTGAATCGCATGATCGAGAAAGTCGCCCAGGGACCAACCCGTGCTTTTGGTGCCTTTCGCCAACTTATCGATCGGGCCAACGGTGATCAGCTGGCCGACCATCTGGAAGCGGAGCGCGCGGCGTTCCTTCAAATGACCCGGACCGAAGACTTCGCCGAAGGCGTGTCGGCGTTTCTGGACAAGCGAACCGCCGCCTTTCGGGGGCAGTGAACGCAGGGCATGCTTCAATTTTTGCGTTCACCGCTCGAAAAATCGTAATCTCCACGCTTTGATTGATCTGAAGCCTCAGGCCTGAACCGATTGCGAGCCATCATGAATCCGACCATCGAACTGCTGACCTCCCACCGCTCCATCCGCAAATTCACCGGAGAGCGAATCCCCCAGGATCTTCTCAGAGAACTGATCCGGGCCGGCCAGTGCGCCGCTACCTCGAATCATGTGCAGGCCTATTCGATCATTCACGTGGTCAACCCGGACAATCGCCAGAAAATCGCGGAGCTTGCCGGTGGCCAGGGCTACATTGCCGACTGTTCAGACTTTCTGGTGTTCTGTGCCGACATGCGGCGTTCAACCGATGCCGCAGGACGGGCCGGGGCTGAAGTGGTGCGAGGGATGACGGAACAGTTACTGGTCGCCACCATCGACACCAGCCTGATGGCACAGAATGTGGCCATCGCCGCGGAATCTGAGGGGCTGGGACTGTGCTATATCGGTGGCATACGCAACAACCCGGCGGGAGTCAGCGAGATCCTCAGGCTGCCAGAGCATGTGTACCCGGTGTTCGGCATGTGTCTCGGTTACCCGGATCAGAACCCGGACGTGAAGCCCCGTCTGCCAGTAGAGGCCATTCTACGGGAAGACTATTACTCCGATGCCCGGGACGAGGAACTCGTCGCCGGGTTCGATCGCACCATGAACGAGTACTACCGGGAACGCACCGGTGGCAACAAGGACACCACCTGGTCGGAGCAGCTCAAGCCCCTGTTCACCTCGAAACTGCGGCCGCACATGCGCGACTTTCTGCGCAAATGCGGCTTCGAGATGAAATAACCACTACGGAACGGCTTTCGGCCGGGTGACCCGATCCACCAGATACACCAGGCCGTGGTAGTCGATACCACTGTGCCGGCTGAGTCCTATCTCGCAGGTACGGCTGGTGGATATACCTTCCTCACAGCCGGCCGTCTGCTCTGCCAGTGTTTTCAGAGAATGGGCGTTGAGTTCGGGCACGTTAAAGCCTTTATCCCCGGCAAAGCCACAACAATGGATGCCCTCGGGCACCACCACCTGTGTGCTGCAACGCCTGGCGACATCGATCAGTCCTTCCGACTCACCCAGGTGCTGAGTGCTGCAGGTGACGTGCACCGCCAGCGGAGTCTGCTCCGGCTCGAAATCCAGACGCTCGTAGAGATGATCACGAATGAACCGGACCGGATCAAACAGCGTCAGGCCGGCTTCTTCGGCGGCTTCGCGGATCTGCAGGGTGCAGGGGCTGGTGTCGCAGTAGATCGGATCGACGCCATTCCGGCTGGCCCGCAACAGCGCCGAAATCAGCTCATCTTTCTTGGTGGCCGCCTGGTCCGGATAGCCTTTGGAGGCGAACGGCTGGCCACAACACAGGCTGTCCAACGCCTCCGGATACACAACCTGGTAACCGCCTTTCTCCAGCAATCGTCGGGTTACCTCGATCAGCGGTTCCTGCGCCTTATCGCCCCGCGCCGGACCCATGGTCCGGGACACACAGGCGGCCAGATAAACCACCCGTGGTCGGCCATCGGACGGATCCTGCGCCGCGGGCGAAACAAAACGCACCGGCTGGGGCAGGCTCGGATCCCACTGGGCAACCCGACCACCAGACACCTTGCGAACGCCGGCACTGAGACGGGTCAGCAGTGGCGCGCCCAGCAGCCTTTCGGCCGTGGATGCTCCGGCCAGGACAAAACGGGTCGCCTTGAGTGCGCCGGCAAAATGCCTGGCAAGCTGATTGGCCACAGACTGGCCGGTGGCCTTCTCGCTGCGCAGCTTGCGCACCAGATCGCCGGTATTGATACCCACCGGACAGCGTTGGGCACAGAGGCCGGTCGCGGCACAGGTATCCAGGCCGTGGTACTGATACGCTTTTTCCAGTTCGGCAGTGTCTTCGCCGGCACGGCGGCGGGCCTGAATATCCCGCCAGATCACGATGCGCTGGCGCGGCGACAAAGTCAGCCCTTCGGAGGGACACACCGGCTCACAGAAGCCACATTCAATGCACTTGTCCACAAGCGGATCGGCCTCCGGAAGAGGCTTCAGATTCTTGAGATGGATCTGCGGATCCTCCGAGAGCACCACGTCCGGGTTGAGCAGGTTCTCAGGGTCCAGCAGCCGCTTGATCTGCCACATCAGCTGCCAGGCATCGTGCCCCCATTCCAGTTCCACGAACGGCGCCATGTTGCGGCCGGTACCATGTTCCGCCTTCAGCGAACCACCAAACTCCACCGCCACAAGCTGCGCCACGTCTTGCATGAAGGCTTCATAACGGGCAACTTCCGCGGGGTCGTCAAAGCCCTGGGGAAACACGAAGTGCAGGTTGCCTTCAAGGGCGTGCCCAAAGATGATCGCGTCGTCATAGCCATGCTTCACGAACAGCGCCTGGAGGCGGGTGACACCTTCGGATAGCTGATCAATGGGGAATGTCACATCCTCAATGATCACGGTCGTACCGTTCGGACGCACCGCGCCTACGGCGGGGAATGTGCCCTTGCGAATGGCCCAGAGCTGGTCGGACACTTTGGCGTCTCGGGTAAAGTCCACCTGCTGCTCCAGAGGGAACTCAGCGAGGGCCTGCCTGATTCGGGTCAGCTGTTCATCCAGAATTTCCGAAGATGACGCCCGGGTCTCCACCAGCAGCGCGCAGGCATTTTCCGAAACATCATGAATCCAGTCCGGCAGGCCGGGCTTGTCCTGAACCGAGCGCAGGCTGCGACGGTCCAGCAACTCCACGGCCGCTACCGGTTGTGAGCGCAGCACTGACGCCGCTCGACAGCAGCTTTCGGCATCCCGAAACACCAGCAGGGCCGTGGCCTTGTCGGGGTACTCAGGTACGGTGTTGTAGGTCACTGCGCTGACAAAACCCAGGGTGCCCTCGGAGCCCACCATCAGGTGCGTGAGAATCTCGAGAGGACAGGTAAAATCCACCAGGGCGTTCAGGGACAGCCCCGTGGTGTTCTTCAGCCGGTATTTATGGCGAATGCGCTCCGCCAGCTCCGGATTCTCCCGGGTGTTGATGGCCAGCTTCTTCAGGGCTGCCAGGAGGTCCCCGTGGCTGTTGCGAAACGCCGAGACGCTCGCCGGGTCCTCGGTATCCAGCACCGCGCCGTCCGCCAGCACCAGGCGCATGCCGGCCAGGGTGTGGTAGCTGTTCTGGGCGGTGCCACAGCACATGCCACTGGCGTTATTGGCAACAATGCCACCGATCTTGCAGGCGTTGATGGACGCCGGATCGGGACCGATCTTGTAACCCCGCGGCGCCAGCCAGGCGTTGGCCTGTGCGCCGATCACACCGGGTTGCAGACGAATCTGGCGGCCTTCGGCACGGATGTCGTGCCCGTTCCACTGATCGCCCAGGACGATCAGGATCGAGTCGCTGATGGCCTGGCCAGACAGGCTGGTTCCGGCGGCCCGGAAAGTCACCGGCACCTTGTGGTTGCGGGCGATCGCCAGAAGATCGACAACCTCTGCCTCACTCTGTACCCGCACCACCACTTTGGGAATCAGCCGGTAGAAACTGGCGTCGGTTCCGAATGCGAGGGTGGAAACCTGGTCATCAAAAACCCGGTTTTCCGGAATCCGTTGCCGGATTTCAGCCAATACCGCTGCAGTAAAACTCATGCGTCCTCCAGAACCAGCACAATGAGCTCACGGGGGCCGTGGGCACCGTAGGCCAACACCTGCTCGATGTCTGCGGTCTTGGACGGGCCGGACACCAGCAATACATTTGTGGGCAGCCCGGCCGCCCAGTCCTGAGCCACCATCATGTCATACAGATTGTCATGAATCTCACTGGCTTTCAGCAGGGCAATGTGTACCGGCGGCACCAGGCTCATCAGCCGCGGTTCGTGGCGATCCGGCCAGAGCACGAGCGTGCCGGTGGCGGCGATCCC
>CAZFQI010000028.1:28808-36252 GCA_964520755.1 uncultured Marinobacter sp.
ACTTCAGTGTGAACCGCTTCCATGAGGCTGCGCAACCGGGCCAGCCGGTCTCCCGGCGCATAGCGCCAGGGCTTCGTCACCAGCGGCTCGTCGAACTCGTCGGGACGGGGTGTTGTGCCGGCAAGGCTGTCTCTCAACTTACCAAGAATATTACCGCGGGCGCTCATAATGGCCGGCCTCCGTTCTGATCAAGATGCCGCGCCGCCAGATCATGCAGGGAACGGCGGGCGGGCACCGGTGCGCTGTGATTCTTGGTCCAGGGACCGGCCTTTTTCGGAGCCAGCGCCCGAAAGCGGGTCGCAGCCCAGAGAAAACTGCGATACAGCGCCGGCCGGGTATTGAGCATCTGCCAGCCACGCCAGATCCACCGCTCCGTTCGGGAGTATTTGGCGCCACCACCTTTCACCTTCTGTGGCTGCTCCGGATCCTTCACATTTTCCTGGCGCAAGCGTTGCAGCAACTCGGGGATCGGTATTTTCACCGGGCACACGTCACCGCAGGCTCCACACAGAGAGGAGGCGCTTGGATGGTCCGGGACCTTGTCCAGCCCCGCCATGTGCGGCGTGATGATCTTGCCGATAGGGCCGGGGTAGACCTCACCGTAGGTGTGACCGCCCACCCGGGTATACACCGGGCAATGATTCATACAGGCACCACACCGGATGCAGTTGAGGGTCTGGCGCATCTGGGCGTCGGCAAAAGCGCCGGTGCGACCATTATCAAGCAGTACCAGATGCACCTCTTCCGGACCGTCCAGTTCGTCGGGCTTGCGGGGACCCGAAATCAGGTTCACATAGGTGGTAATGGGCTGACCGAGAGCGGAGCGCGTCAGCAGGGACACCAGGGGCACTACATCACGAAGATTGGCGACCACCTTTTCGATGCCCGTTACCGCAATGTGCACCGGCGGCGCCGTGGTACTCATGCGCCCGTTGCCCTCATTTTCCACCAGCAGCAAGGTGCCGGTTTCGGCGATGGCAAAGTTCACTCCGGAAACACCCACATCCGCTTCCATAAATTTCCGGCGCAGGGTCCGGCGACCAATCTGGATCAGCTGATTAACGTCTTCGGTCTCCGGCTCACCCAGCTTGTCGTGGAACAGCTTTGACACTTGCCGGGCGTTCTTGTGAATCGCCGGCATGATGATGTGGGAGGGCTTCTCGTTATCGAGCTGGACAATGTACTCACCCATGTCGGATTCCAGGCATTCAACGCCCCGCTCCGCCAGGTAGTCGTTCATTTCCATCTCTTCGCTGACCATGGACTTGCCCTTCACCACCTGGCTGCCCTTACGGGCCTCGATGATGCCGTGCACCAGGTTATTGGCCTCCTCAACGGTCTCCGCCCAGTGGACCTTGACGCCGTTCTTCGTCAGCTTCTGTTCGAGTTGCTCCAGCAAGTCCGGCAGACGGGAAAGTGCACCGGCCTTGATCCGGTTACCCAGTTCCCTCAGGCCTTCACGCTCGTCGGCATCCGGAAAGGCGTTGGCCCGCTTGGTCATCAGCGAGTCCATTGCCACACGGAAATTGTTGCGCAGCTGCCCGTCCGCAAGGGCTTCTTCGGCTCGGCCCCGGAAATCCGGGGTCAGTTCGGTAACGGGAATACGCTGGCTCATGCCACCTCCCCTGCGCTGGCGCCGTTAATCCGTTCCCAGAGGAAACTGGCCAGGTGACGGCCGCGGAAGCTTTCCCGCTGCTTCTCCAGGGAACCATTGATGTTCATCAGGCAACCGCCATCGGCGGTGACCATTTCCACGGCACCGGAGTCCATCAGCGAACGGGTCTTGTCTTTGACCATAGCCCCCGAGACTTCCGGCATCCGCACCGAGAAGGTGCCGCCAAACCCACAGCATTCGCTTTCATGGTCGTGATCGACGCGTTCGACACCTTCAAGCTGTTGCAGAAGCTCGCGGGCATGGAGGTGGGTGTTCATTTCCCGGCGCGCTGAGCAGGAGGTGTGCAGGGCGATCTTGCTCGGTGAACCCCGGTCTGCCAGCTGCACCCGGCAGACTTTCAGCAGAAATTCGGTCAGCTCGAAGGTACGCTCGGCCAGCGCTTCCACCCGCTTGAGCGTGTCCGGCTCGTCGGCAAAAAGCGCCCGGTAATGATGCCGGAACATACCGGCACAGGACCCGGAGGGCACCACTACCGGCAGACCCGATCGATCAAGGATATCCAGCTGGGCACGGGCCACGGCTTTGGCCTCATCCCGGTATCCCGAAGTCCAGGCGGGTTGCCCGCAACAACTCTGCTCCTGTGGGAAATGCACGGCCACACCTTCCCGCTCCAGCAGGCGGATGGCGTCGAGCCCGGCTTCCGGAAAGAACAGATCCACCACGCAGGTACCGAACAGCGTGACCGCTTCCGGCTTTTCCGGGTAATGCCTTTCCGGTTCCCGCTCGGGCGATACCCGCGTGGCATTGGGGGCGGCATCGTAAAACAGCTGGCTCATTGATTGCGCCTCAAGACAGTCTCAGACAGACAAACTTTAAATTGGTAATACCAATTGACATTGCATAATAACCAAGGTATTCGAGACCGGCTGCCGATGTCAAAATTTTTCACGGAAGACTTCAGTCGGAACATCGAAAATACATCGGCGCTTGGCCTCGGACTTCCTCTGTGTTATTGGTATTACCAATAAATTCTGAGACAGGAAATTCTTTCTTATGGACGTCGGGCATATCGCGCCTCGCAGACTCGCGGACACCATCGTGGAACAGCTGGAAACCATGATTCTGGAAGGCGCCCTGCAACCGGGCGAGCGGCTTCCCCCGGAACGGGTCTTGTCAGAGCAGTTCGGGGTGTCCCGCCCTTCCCTGCGGGAGGCCATTCAGCGGCTGACCGCCAAAGGCCTGTTGATCAGCCGTCAGGGCGGCGGCAACTATGTCACCGAATCCCTCGGTGGGAGTTTCAGCGATCCGCTGATTCCTCTGCTTGAAAACCGGCCAGACGCACAGCGGGACCTACTGGAGTTTCGTCGCACACTGGAAGCGGACTGTGCCTATTACGCAGCACTACGCGCGACGGAGGTCGACAGGGCACATCTGAAAACCGCCTATGAGGCGCTGCAAGCCTGCTACGGAAGGGACAGAGACCGGGATCTGGAAGCCGAGGGCGCCGCCGATGCCCGATTCCATCTGGCGATTGCCGAAGCCAGCCATAACGTAATTCTTCTGCACACCATCCGAAACCTGTTCAACATGCTGAAAAGCAACGTGGTTACCAACATCGGCGGCATGTATCAGAGAGAGGCGGAAACCCGGCAGGGTCTGGTGGAACAGCACCGGATGCTGTACGAAGCCATCACCGAAGGACGGGCCGAGGAAGCCCGGGAGCTGGCCGGAAAGCACATCCAGTATGTCCAGCAGGTGCTTTCAGAACGCAGTGAGAGCCATCGCCGACTGGAGCGATCCCTGCGGAGGGACAAGCTCGCCCGATCCTGAAAGCGGGCAATCAGGGTCTCAGAGCAGTCGATTGATCTCCTTCCATAACCTGCGATAGGCGTCGGCGGCCACCGAGCTGGGCGCCAGCAGCTCCACCGGTGTGCCCTCCTCACCCATCTTCTCCACCACACTGGCGTTCGGGATGATGGTCTTCAGGCCTTTGGGCAGGATTTCATCCTGGGCATTGATCAACTCCCGATGAAGCCCCTTCCGGCGGTCTGCCATGGAATAGAACGGGTGGAGCTTGCCCGGCTTCAGCTTCTTGTCCTTGGCAAACTCCAGCAACTGTTTCCAGCTGTTCAGGGACAGCCAGGTGGGAATCACCGGGACGAACACCTCGTCTGCCGCTTTCAGCACTTGTTCGGAAAGCCGGGACAGCGAAGGCGGGCAATCCAGTATCACCAGACTGGTTTCTTCGGACAGCGGCGCCAGCCACTGCTTGATCAGGTTACTGCCATCTTCCTGATCGAGTTTCACATCGAGGTTACGGAAACTGGTGTGGGAGGGGATGAAATCCAGGTTTTCATAGTCGCTCTCGTGAATGAACTCGGCGATGGGTGTCTTGCCCTTGAGCAGCTGCGACAACTTGTGCCCTTTCACCTCGTCAGCACCGGCCAGATACCAGCTCGATGCGCCCTGGGGGTCCAGGTCCCACAACAGGGTTGAATACCCGGCCTGGCTCGCCAGATAGGCGATATTCACGGCAGCGGCGGTTTTGCCAACACCGCCCTTCAAACTATAAAACGCTATGGTCCTCATCCTGTCAGATCCTTTTATCCAGGCATAAAAAAACCGGGGAAGTCCCCGGTTAAAGCATTCACACGATGCACAACACAATGCATGTCGTCCTGATGAGATCTCAGGCTATGCTTTTCCGGTGACAGTTTGATGACAGCCCTGGGGCCATCCCGAAACTTTCGTATCCCTACTGATTTCTACTGACTCACTTTTTCCCAGACCGTCAGCTCGGAGAAGCTGTGCTGGAACTTGTTTCTCGTCTCCCTGATGACAAACGGCAGGCTCCAGGGCTCGAACAACAGCCGGAAATGGGGAGCCAGCATCTCCTTGAGGCCGTCGAAGGTCGAGAAATCCTCACCGTTTTTCTTGAACCCGCCAACCCAGTGTTCCTTCGGCGTGTACTCTTCCAGCCAGGTATAGGGTGAGGCAATCACCAGGAGCCCGAGCTCGTTGATCCGCTCATGGATGGTTTCCAGAAACAGCGATGGCTGGTACAGCCGATCGATCAGGTTGCCTGCGAGCACCAGATCATACCCGGTGAACTGCGATGGCAGATCGCAGGCGTCGCCCTGATGAAAGGCCACACGGTCAGCGGCCTCTTCCAGCCCGAGAGACGCGAGACTCTGGTCTTGGAAGGTCACCAGCTCGCCCTCTTCCGGACGGGCATAACGCACGCGTTTGTCCCGGGCCACTTCCTGACACTTGTTGACGAACGCGTTGGAAAAATCGATGCCGTCCACGTGCCGGAAATGCCGGGCCAGCTCAAAGCTGGTACGGCCAACGGCGCAGCCGATATCCAGCGCACGATCCAGGGGTCGGCCGTCCATGGCATTCATGGCGGCATCCGCCAGCGCCTTGGGGAAGTTGGCCTCACCATGCCACCGTTCACCAAAGTTAAATTCCAGATATTGGGCGAGGGTGGTGTCGTTTTCATAATACGCGGCTTGCTGCAATGGAATTCTCCTACCCTGAATGGTTCAACGGCTACCTCTAGCGTAACAGGAAGTTGCCAATACCCTGATCAATAACCGTCTCTTCCGACCGGTCCTTGAGCGGCACCCCGGAAACCTTCTGTCGGCGCGCCTCCCTGAGCAGGTACATCAGGCGCCTGCTCGCCTCCCCGCATGACAGTCCCGCCGGCCGAATATTCGATATGCAGTTTCGGCTGGCATCGGTCAGCCCTGGCCCTGGCTGCCAGGTCAGGTAAAGTCCCAGACTGTCTGGAGAACTCAGGCCCGGGCGTTCGCCAATCAGTACCACCACGCAACGAGCATTGAGGCGGTGGCCCACATCATCCCCGATCGCTACCCTCCCCTGAGAGACAACAACCAGCGGCGCCAGTTCCCAGGGCTGATTATCGGCTTCGATGTCCGTCAGCAGGGCCTCAAGAAAGGCGATGGCGTTTTGCTGAACTCCATAGGAGGACAGCCCATCTGCAATCACCAGAGCCAGATCAACGGGTGAGGCGCCGGTGTGGCCCCGCCGATCCAGCTCCTCAGTTGACTGGCTGCTGAGTCTGCGGCCAAGATCGGGGCGCTGAAGATACGTGATTCGGTCGTGCGCCTGGCTTTGCAGGTGAACCGGATCATGTCGTAAAAGATTTTTCCTCTTCCCCGTCAGTTCTTCCAGATCGGCCATCAGCCGATCCGTGTCCAGCGGCAGGTGCACCGCATCCCGGGCCTGGGCATGGGCCAGCTGGAACGCCAGCATCTCCTGTGTGGGCAGGCTGATGCCTGCTCGGCCCAGCCCAATCCGGGCATCGGTCCAGGCCGACAGCCGGCGCCAGGGATTATCGGTGACAACCGGCTTACGCTCAGTCATTGCCCTGCCCCTCCGGTAACCGGGCCAGGCTTTCCCGGAAGACTTGCGGCAAAGCATCTGCAGGCACCTTGCCCTCGGTATCCCGGAAAATCTGCATCCTGGTCAGCCACTGTTCGAATTCCGGTGCCGGTCGCTTGTCCAGAATGCGGCGCAGGTAAAGCGCATCGTGAAACGAGGTGGTCTGATAGTTCAGCATGATGTCGTCCGAGCCGGGTATACCCATGATGAAATGACACCCGGCCACGCCCAGCAGGGTGAGCAGGTTGTCCATATCGTTCTGGTCCGCCTCGGCATGGTTGGTGTAGCAGATATCACACCCCATGGGCAGGCCCAGCAACTTGCCACAGAAATGATCCTCCAACCCCGCCCGGGTGATCTCCTTGCCGTCAAACAGGTATTCCGGGCCGATAAACCCGACCACCGTGTTCACCAGAAGCGGCTCGAACTTGCGGGCCACGGCGTACGCCCGGGCTTCGCAGGTCTGCTGGTCGATTCCGTGATGGGCATTGGCCGACAGCGCGCTGCCCTGGCCGGTTTCGAAATACATCACGTTGTTGCCAACGGTGCCGCGATTCAGCGACAGCGCGGCATCCCGGGCCTCGGCCAGAGTGGCCAGATCGAACCCGAAGCTGCGGTTAGTCGCCTCGGTACCGCCTATGGACTGGAACACCAGATCCACCGGGGCCTTCTGTTCGATGGCTTCCAGGGTATTGGTTACATGGGTGAGAACACAGGACTGGGTGGGAATGTCGTATTTTTGAATCACCTCATCCATCAGCCGCAACAGGCGGACACTCTGGACCACGTTGTCCGTGGCAGGGTTGATCCCGATCACCGCATCGCCACTGCCATACAGCAAACCGTCCAGGATGCTGGCGGCAATGCCGGTAATGTCATCGGTCGGATGGTTGGGCTGGAGACGGGTCGACATCCGGCCGGGCAGGCCTATGGTGCTGCGAAAGGCGGTCTGGACCCGGCATTTGGCCGCCACCAGAATCAGGTCCTGGTTGCGCATAATCTTGGACACAGCCGCGGCCATTTCCGGAGTAATCCCTGCCCGCACGCTCGCGAGCATCTCCGGCGTGGCAAGGTCGCTGAGCAGCCAGTTACGGAAATCGCCGACGGTAAGATGGGAAACCGGCTCAAACGCCCCGGGATCATGATCGTCCAGAATCAGACGGGTGATTTCATCCTGCTCGTAGGGGATGAGCGCTTCGTTCAGAAACGTTTTCAGGGGCAAATCCGCCAGGGCCATCTGGGCCACCACCCTCTCCTCGGCGGTGTGGGCGATGACACCCGCCAGGCGATCACCGGAGCGCGCCGGCGTGGCTTTGGCCATCAACTCCGCCAGCGTTGCGAACTGCCAGCGCCGGCCACCCAGACTGTACCGATACATTGCCCTCTCCCTGAGACCGTTGTTCTATTATCTTAGGTGAATAT
>CAZFQI010000029.1:0-34751 GCA_964520755.1 uncultured Marinobacter sp.
GCCTGGCCATTCGGGGTCGCCACACTGGGAAGATTGGTACCGGTGTTGATGGCGACCGCCAGCTTCTGGAAATGTTCGTAGCTGATAGCACCGGCATCGAGAGCTTGCTTCACCTCACTGATGTACACGGTGGCCACGAACACATTATCGCTGATCATCGAAAGCACACCATTGGCGATAAAGAACATGCCCGGCTGACGGGCTTCGGGAAGCGACAGCACGTAGTCAATGATCGGCTTGAACAAGTGCTGCTCGTGGATCACGGCAACCACCGCAAAAAACACCACCAGCAGGGAGGTAAACGGCAGGGATTCCTGGAAGGCCTTACCAATCTGGTGCTCGTCGGTGACACCGGTAAATGAGGTAATCAGGATGATTACCAAAAGGCCAATCAGCCCGACCTCTGCCAGGTGGAGAGCCAGGCCCACAACAAGGATTGCAGCAGCGAATGCCTGCACCCAGAGTGCCGCCTGATCAGCCTTGGTACGCTTCGCCCGCTCGTTCTCGGCAAACTCTTCCAGCACCCGGCGTACGGGCTTGGGCAGGCGTCCACCGTAGCCGAACCAGCGCAGCTTCTCCAGAGCCCAACAGGTACAGAGCCCCGCTACCAGCACCGGCACACTCACCGGCGCCATGTGCAGGAAGAAACCCGCGAAATCCCAACCCACCACCTTGGCAATCAGCAGGTTCTGGGGCTCGCCCACCATGGTGGCCACACCACCCAAAGCTGTACCGATAGCGCCGTGCATCAACAGGCTACGCAAAAAGGCCCGGAAGTTTTCCAGGTCTTCCCGATGCAGCTCGATCACTTCTTCATCGCTACCGGCGTTGTGGTCCTTATGCTGATAGCCCTTACCGGACGCCACCTTGTGGTAAACCGAGTAGAAACCCACCGCCACGCTGATAATCACCGCGGTAACGGTCAGGGCGTCCAGGAAGGCCGAAAGAATCGCTGCCGCGCAGCAGAACAGAAGAGACAATGCCGATTTGGAACGCACCCCCACCAGAATCTGGGTGAAGGTCACCAGCAGCAGTTCCTTCATGAAATAGATGCCCGCCACCATGAACATCAGCAGCAGGATAACCGGGAAGTTGGTGAGCACCTCCAGATAGACCGCGTCCGGCGTAGTCAGCCCGATCAGCAGTGCCTCCACCGCCAGCAGACCACCCGGCAGGAGCGGGTAGCACTTCAGGGCCATGGCCAGAGTAAAAATAAACTCGGCAATAAGAAGCCAGCCGGCCGTTCCCGGGCCCAGGGTCCACATGACAATCGGGTTGGCGACGAGAAACAGCAGAATGACCTGCTTGTACCAGACGGGCGCCTTGCCAAGGAAATTGTGGGTGAAGCCTGAAATAACGGTAGTGGGCATTAAGGAGGTCTTCTGAAAAAACGGGTTTTTAATATTATGTGGCTGGAGGCCCGAATCGTCCTTGATATTTATGTACCGGAGAATGCTCCATAGGCACGTTTTCAGACCTTATTTGGTCGTATAACAACAAGAGAGGCAGATGAGCCCAACCACGCCGGCGGTTTCTGAAACAATACTCGCTAATAAAAATACAGCGGCGCGTATTTTAACCGATTCCTGTCGCGAATAGGTCGCTTTGTGGAAAAATATCCAGATGACTTCGAAAGTACGCGTTACGCCCCTGTTCGATACTGAGTCATTCAGAAATCACGCTTTTCTGCCAACTTCCGTTGCAATATCCGATTCAGCTCCTCGAGATTCCTGATTCTTTCGTTATAACGGGATTTTTCCCAGTAATTGCGCTGATTCACGAGATCGATCTGCAAGGCTAATTCGCCGACTTCATCCGAACCACGATCATTTATTGTTTCGTAGGCTTCTCCAGCATTGATCCTCTCGAGTATTCGGCTCATGCGGGTAAGTCTGCGCACAAGATAGTAGCCAGCTCCAATGGAGAACAGAGCTGCCATCAAAACCTCCACTGCGGCGATGCCCAAACTGTTACGCTGCAGAGACTGAATGCTCTGTTTCTGCGCCCGTAAATCAAGACCAATTTCTATCTCGCCATAATAAAGGCCGGCTTTTACGATAGTCGCATTGGCCATGAACAGGCTGGGCAACTCTTCTTCATCCAGAGAGCGTCGGAAGTGCCTAGTCAGATGCTCCGGATTACCCGCCTCGGCAAGCAAGCGCCCTTCGTAATCCACCACACGGGCAAAAGACGTGCCCGGTGTTTTTGCCACTTCATCAACAAAAGATTGCAAAGACGCCAGATCCAGCGATAAGACGTCGTCGGCAGCCGTTTCAGCGAAAACCCTCGCAATAGACTGCGCACGACGCTCTACCTCGTCCCGGGTGGACTTATCAATAAAGTGAAACACCGAGTAAAGGAGCACTACTAACATTCCGACCTCAATAAGGCCGATGCCAATAACTGCTTGGGTTCGGAGCGAGAACTTCACGGCGTTTGTTCTGTCTTTATAAACTCGAGGCCGAGGTCACGAACGTCATTCCAGTCGCTGTCATTGGCTCGAACAAGTGTCTTCAGAGTAATCCGCTCCAGTAGAGCCCGACCTCGTTCGCTTTTGGATAGATCCGCCAGAAGATCGCCAATCTGATCCATCTCTCGTTGCGGAAGATCGGGGTGAACAGCAAAGGCATGGGGTGTATAACCCGGTGACCGCCAAAGAACCCTCACATTTTCGAGCTCCTGCTCCAGCGCCGCAGCATAAGTCCGTTCGATGCCTCCCCCTGCTTTAACAAAACCTCTGGAGACATTCAGATAGACGGAATCATGGGAAGACACATACTTTGGCGTATAAGACACCCCCAGCCTTTTCAACTCCGCCCTTACCAGAATTGTCGCGGCGAACGCCGCCGGGGCCGGGAATGCCAGAGTTTCGCCCTGCAGATCAGCCAGTGTCGTGGAGGGATCTGTTTCACTTACCACAACAATGCCCCGAATGCGCTTTTCCTGCTCCCGAGCGATAGCCCGATATCCAGGTACCTGGCTGAACTCCACATAATGATAGGGATTCATATAGGCAATGTCGTATTGGCCCGCAAGCACGCGTTGCTCGAAGGTTGGAATATCCGGTGCGGTCTTGAATCGGACAGGACGGCCGATCCGCTCGGATAGATAGCTCATTAGCGGTGTCCACTGTTCAGCTAATCGGCTTGACGACTGCTGCGGTACGATCCCAAAACTCAATGGTCGGGAATCTGCTTGGGCAGAGACGCAAGCTGTTAAAAACATCGTCAGTAAAATACCTTGCAAGAACGTCATTCCGCCAAAACTCCCGTATTTCATACAACGTCAGAGGCAAATTGCCTGTTGGTGGCAAAGCGCGACGCTGAATCTGTCAGCACCGCCACAAAATCATTCAGGGGCATGGGTTTGTGGGCGAAGTAGCCCTGGATAAAAAGACCTTGATGGCGCGCGATCAAGTCCCACTGTGCCCGATTTTCAACACCCTCGATTACCGTTTGCATATATGCCTGGCCTGCCATGGCTATGATGGAATCGAGGAACCGCAGCCTATCCTCATCCTCCTCAATGCCAGTTACGAAACACCGGTCGATTTTTAGCCGCTTAACACATAGCTCCCGCACATACTCCAGAGATGAATGCCCGGTTCCAAAGTCATCCAACGCAAAATTTACACCCAGGGCATCCATTTGCCCTATCAGTTCATTAACTTTCTCGAAGTCGATAGCGGCGTTATCTTCCGTTATCTCCAGACACAAGGCGCTGGCTGGAATACCCTCGTTAAGCAGCAGACGCTGAACGTCCGAGACCAGGCCTTCACTCAACATCGCAGGATTCAGGTTGATTGAAAGACAGCCCCTGAATCCGAGGTCCTGGAACAGTTGTTTCGTTTCTTTGGCAATCTGTCGGAACAACCAATGACCCAGATCAACACCAAGGCCATGCCTCTCGCATAAGTCCACGATTTTATTGGGCGGAACAAAACCGATCTCCCGGTCTGCGCAACGCAGCAGAACTTCTGCACCCGAGACGTAGTTAATATCCTCTGCTCTGACAATCGGCTGGTAGACAACACTCAGAGATAACGAAGAAGGCTCTCCACTTAGAAACCGGACCAGACCATTGTGGATAATGCGTTCTTCGCGTAAGCGTGTTTCGAGGTTCTCATTACTCACGTAGAAACGCTCACCTTCGAGACGCGCTACAGCCAGTGCCCGATAGGCTTCCTGGTGGCGTGCAGACCAGTCCATAGATGGAGCATGGCGAGCAGGCGAAATACCAAATTCGGCTGAGATCGGAATAACCGTTTGATAAATCCGCCAGTCAAAGACCGTTGCGGCTATCAAACGTCTCGCGAATTCCTCTGTGCGCTCTCTGTTCTGCGTTTTTGCGAGAAGCACAAATTCCCCTTGAGAGACATGGATTAATTCATCCGCGCTACTCAATTCTTTTCCCAATTTCCGGGCAAATGCCTGAACAATTTCGTTTGCTCGATCATTTCCATGTTCGCTGATGATCAGGCCCAGATTACGAATATGGCAGGCAACGATGTTTTTCTGTGAATCAATCTCATGGAGTGACTGAAGGTAATTACCATTGGGCAGTCCGGTCAGACTGTCCGTTCGTGACTGGCGCCGAATGTATGCAAGCGCGAATGCCATGTACCCAAACACAACAACCAAGGCACTGAGTGTAAGAAAGCGAAGGTTGGCAAGCCGGTCCCTTGAGGCTTCCATCCCCGTCATAAGCTGGTTGGTTTCGTCACCGACAAAGTTGTCCGTCAGCAGCATCTGTATCTCTTTGTGCTGAACCTCCCAGGCAGCCACGAAAGCTGACCAGTCCGGTCGTGTCGAATTCAGAAGGGTCTCAAGCGTCGGTTCTAAACCACGGAGTTTCTTGAAGAGGTTTTTAATGCGCCTGAGGTTGTTCTCGTGCTGTCGAGTTGGCAGGGACTCCGTGCTGTTAAGCAGATAATCATACCGGCTCCACAACACATCGAATCGAAGCATAAACTCATCCGGATCACCGACACCTTTCGCCATCAGCGCCACTTCACGATCAAAAGCGGCAGCTTCACTACTCATTCTGGCGAGGTTCCAGGAAGCCATCCTCAAGGCGCCCAGAGAGACCGTCTCAAGTCGTCTGTCCTGAACATAGGTATAAAAACTGGCGGCTAACAGGACGCCAATGACGATGAACAGAAAGATCATCGTCGTACGGGAAAAAAGACGTTGCTTGAAAGATCCCGGTTTCATGGTTAGTTGAGGGTAATCCCCTCAAGCTGCCAGATCATGAACCTATGGAACGCCTGATCATCAAGCTCCGGCCGATCTGACAGTGGTAGTATGATCCAGAAAGGTCCGCGATCACGAACGGACATAGGTTTGCCATCCATTCTTGTGGCGATGATCGCGTCCATCTCCAACAGCTCCTGAATATTGCCATCGACCTCGTAGTCGTTGAGAGCTCTGAAAACCACTCGGGATTCTTTTTCAAGCGAAAAAAATTCCAGGACCCGTCTCAGGGAAGGACCAGTAAATTCGGCCGTACCCTCAAAGTAGGGACTGGTCGTAACGATCCTGGTTTGTGGAAACGCTTCCAGCTCTGTGCGATCAAGCGCCAGGGTATTTTCTCCACTAGTGACCGCCAGGTTCGGTGCTGCTTCCACAGAAATGACAACAAGAAAAGCGGCGAACGCCTTCAGGAGGACATTGATCAGTTTCACGATTGAATCATTCTCATTAGTGCTTTTAAGTAAAAATCGGCTAATGATAGATCAGATTGATTCAATGCCGTAAAAGGGTATTGGTTACATTGTGAAACTGAATTTTTAAAAACTGAAAAACGAGGGGTTGAAGATTTAATTTATATATAAAACAAATAGTTGAGATATATGGGATACACTTTTTCTAAGATAGGCAATTTCCGAAGCCATGGCTGACGGGCACGGTCCATGTGCCGGTAGCCGAACCTCAGAAGTGGTATGACACCGAACCTGTGACTTCACGACGGGTACCGTAGGTGCCCGAGCTGTCGAACGCCGTTGCCACGTATTTCTCGTCCAGCAGGTTCTGGGCATGCAGGCCCAGCGACACCTGGCCAATGTCGTAGGTAATAGCGGCATCCACCAGGGTTACATCCGGCACTTCCAGGGCAGAATTATCCGCGTTGAACGCCGCGCCAAAACTCTCGCCGATGTAACGCACGCCGGCGCCCAGCCCCAGGCCATGCAGCACGCCGCCCCGGAAGTTGTATTTACCCCACAGCGCTGCTTCATGCTCCGGGGTGTATTCCAGAGGTTCGCCCTCTTCCACCGGGTTGCTGGCTTTGGTGATCTCAGCATCGGTGTAGGTATAGCTGGCAACCACATCCAGCACCTGGAACAAACGCGTTCGGGCTTCCATCTCCAAGCCTCGTGAGTTGGCCTCACCCTTCTGCTCGCTGGCAAAACTGATTGGGTTGGTGGTCAGGTAGTCTTCCCGGGTCAGGTCGAACCAGGCCAGTGTGACCAACGTGTCCGTGTTGGGCTGGTACTTAACGCCCACCTCGTATTGATGTGCGGTTTCCGGCCCAAACGGATTGCCTGCGGCATCGGTGCCTGTGGTGGGAAGAAACGACTCCATGTAACTCACATAGGGTGCAAGGCCATTCGCTAGCTGATAGCTGACACCGGCACGCCCAGTGAAGGCCTCGTCTTCCCGGGTAGCTGTGGTGCCGGTAAGATTATTGAGGGTCTCGGAGCGGGCCACGTCATACCGGCCGCCAAGGGAAACCGTCCATCGGTCTATTCGGATCTGATCCTGCAGGTAAACGCCGGTCTGCTTGAGTTGGCCGTCCTCGTCTTTAAACAAAGGGGCATCAGGGATAGGCGCGCCATAGACGGGATCATAGACATCCAGGTTACTGGCGGCCCCAAAGAACTGCCGGGAAGACACGTCGATATCCTGATGATCCAGGCCGACCAAGACCGTGTGCTCTGCCGCACCCGTCTGGGCGCTCAACTGCAACTGATTATCCATGACCAGCCCGTCAATGCGGCCGAAACTGTCAAAGCGTGACCGGGTAATGGTTCTCTGATCCGCCCGCAAGCCGGTGGTGTAAATGGTCTGGTCGTCCACATCGTTGCGGTAGTCCCGGACATTCTGACGCAGCACCACCTGGTCATTGATGTGGTGTTCAAACTCGTAGCCTAAGGCGCTCTCGCGACGCTCGTAGGCGTCGTACCCGGGCTCACCGGTAAACCGGTTGTCAGGAATCGGACCATTCGGGTTTGGCTCAAGAGTCCCCTGCAACGGGTAGCGCTGGGAGGGCTGGGTATCATCATACTGCCAGTGCGCCAGTACCGTCAGTCGGGTGGCGTCTGTGGGTTGCCAGGTCAGGCTGGGAGCCAGGTACTTTCGATCATCATTGACGAAATCCACCTGGGTTTCGCTATCGCGAACCAGGCCCACCAGGCGAACCGCCAGGGTATCACTGTCATTCACCGCCCCACTGATATCAAACTGGCCCTGGACCAGATCGTTGGTGCCCGCCTCAACGCGCACTTCTCGATGGGTGTCGAACGTAGGTCGCTTTGACACATAGTTCACCAACCCGCCCGGGCCCGCCTGTCCGTAGAGTACGGACGAGGGTCCCTTGAGCACATCAATACGCTCGGCACCGTAGGGCTCCAGGCTGTAACCCGCCGCGAAGCCGGGGTTAGCCAGTTTCAGGTTGTCACGGAACAAACCACTGGTGGCCACATCGAAGCCACGCATTCTCAGAAAGGTGGTGCGCGGTTCAAAACCAAAAGTCTCGCCACGGGCGCCGGCTGTATAGCGCAGAACTTCGCCCAGGTTGGCCGCGTTCTGATCCTGGATCTGATTCGCTGTGACCGTCGAAATTGACTGGGGTGTTTCAACCACGCTGGTGGTTGTTTTTGTGCCAGTGACGGTAGCCTCTGCGTTATAACCATCACTCGGTGCAGTACCGCTCGGTTCGGCGGCATCGGCAGATACCTCAATTGCATCCAGCTCGGTAACGTTCGCTTCCTGCGCGTACAACATCGGGCTTGCCAGAACCCCGGCTATGGCCACTGCGAGGCCTGACGGGAGAAAGGACTGGCGGTTATCACGGGACGAATTCATTAATCAGCTCCAAACAACGCGCTTTACAAGTTTAAATGTAATGCGAATTATTGTTGTTTAGATCCTATGTTTGGTATTCAGGAAGACAAAAAATCTATGCGGAGTGCTATTTTTTCTGGTCAGCTGTGCGTTGTCGCGGAGAAAATCCGAATTCCCGGCGAAACGCCGTCGAAAAATTGGTCGCGTGAGTGTACCCCACCTTGTTCGCACTCTGCTCAACACTGAAGCCTTGCTCCAGATAGTGTTTTGCCAACCGAAGCCGGCATTTTCTGAGATAGTCGAAGACCGGAACGCCATACATTGCCCGAAATTTCGCTCGCAGGCCGCTTGAGCTCATAGCCGCCATGTCGGCAAGGTCCTTCAGAGTGTGATGATGGTCCGGGGTGAACTCGAGGTGCTGCCTTACCAGCTCAAGGCGCTGACGTTGCTGGACCGGAACCACCGGAACATGCGGAGATTGATGCTCTTCGCCTCCCAGCCCCAGTCCGGCAAGCTGCAGCGCAAGGCCCTCCAACACAAGGTCTTTCTGCACGTCCGTCATGGTAAGGCCGGCGTACGTCTGTAACAGTTGCTTGAGCGCAGGAGGCACATTCCATTTACACAGGGGAACCCGAGGGAGCGTGGTCAGGCCATGTAAGCTGGGTGAGACATGGCCCAAGGTTGCGCCCCGGGGATCGAACGCAAGCGCAACAATTTCCAGATGCTGTTGCTCTGGCTGGTGGGCCTGCAATGGGTAGTCCGGATGCAGTTGCATGCTGACTGCAGTACCCGGCGTCAGTGCGTGTTCGACAGAGCCGAGGGTAAGCTCAACGATGCCATCAAGGACTACCAGCACCAGTAACGGTGCGTGACCACAGGAATCTGATTCGTAGGCTTCGAGCACTTCAAGAGAGGAAAACGTAAACCGAAAACCCGATGCAAGGCTGTGTTCGATAATCTCCCCCCGGGCAACAATACGGTCATCAGTGCTGGTGTCGCCCTGGATGGCCGGGAACCGAAATTCAATGTCGTAAAGCTGCCCGAAACGTTCGAAATCTGCCCGACTGAATGTGTGCAACCTGCCCTCTCCGCGCCTCGTCAGCCTGGTCTGCTGGATATGCCCCTATTCTCCAGTTATGAGATCAGTGAAGCGTTCTCACCATGGTTACCCGCTTCCGTGGAACAAATGGTAAAGAGGGCCAGTTCAGGTAGTCAGCAAAGAAGTCTGCGTGCCGCGAAGGGTCGATAAGCACGGCGACGCATTCTTGGGCGTGGCAACACCCCTCGACAGAGGCCTGATAGTCGAGTTGCGGCAAGCACTCCAGTGCCCGAAGTATTACAGCGTCCATACCGGCCCGGTCGCCGCGGTCGGACAGCGCCCGGGATACCAGAATGGCTGAGAGGGTCAGCTCGATGTGCATGCAGGATTCTTCTCTGGGGCTCTGGAGGCAGGCCAGGTCAAAAGCGCTGCCTGACAGGGAAATAACGTCCCGCCACTGTCCCTGCTCACTGCAGGCCTGGGCGTTCTCCATCCAGAAAAGCCACAGGTCTTTGCGTTCTTCCAGCGGAAGCTCGGCGAATTGCTGACGGTGATTGGGGCATAGAAATTCCATCACGTTCTCCTTGTTTATTCACATTAATGATAATAATTATCATTATCGAAAAATACAAGAAAACGTTTATTACGTGATCAGTGCCTTACTGCATTGTGGAATTACTCCACCGTCACACTCTTGGCCAAGTTCCGCGGCTGATCCACATCAGTACCCTTGAGCACCGCCACATGATAGGACAAAAGCTGCAATGGTACGGTGTAGACGATCGGCGCCGTAATCGGATGCACAGATGGAATCTGCATCACGTGAATGCCGTCTTCAGCTTTTACATCGGCCTTTTTATCGGCAAAGACAAATAGCTCGCCGCCGCGGGCCCGGACTTCTTCCAGGTTGGATTTGAGCTTCTCAACCAGGTCGTTGTTGGGCGCTACGGTGACCACCGGCATTTCGCTGTCGACCAGGGCCAGGGGGCCATGCTTGAGCTCACCTGCCGGGTAAGCCTCGGCGTGGATATAGGAGATTTCCTTGAGCTTTAGGGCACCCTCGAGGGCGACCGGGAACTGGGAACCGCGGCCAAGGAACAGGCTGTGGTTCTTATCCATGAACGCCTTGGACATCTCCGCAATCTCGCCATCCAGGGCCAGGACATCACTGACCTGGCCAGGCAGCAGATGGATGGCCTCAACGATTTCCGTTTCCTGCTCCTCAGACAACCCATTGTGGCGGGCCAGGGCCAGGGTGAAAATCAGCAGCGCAGTCAGCTGGGTAGTGAAGGCTTTGGTGGAGGCCACCCCGATCTCGGGCCCTGCCTGGGTCATGATCACCAGGTCGGATTCCCGCACCAGCGAGCTGCCCGGCACGTTGCAAATGGCCAGCGCCGCCCGGAAACCGGCCTTCTTGGCCTGGCGCAGAGCGGCCAGGGTATCGGCGGTTTCGCCGGACTGGGAGATACAGAGGAACAGGGTATCCTGCTGAATCACATGTTTGCGGTAGCGGAATTCGGAAGCCACCTCCACCGAGCAGGCGACACCGGCCAGCTCCTCAATCCAGTAACGGGCCACCATACCGGCGTGGTAACTGGTGCCGCAGGCAATGATCTGGACATGACGAACGTTCTCGAGGAGGTTCGCAGCCTCGGTACCAAGGGCCTGTTCCAGCACCCGGGTTTTAGTGACCCGGCCTTCCATGGTGGCCTTGATCACCTTGGGCTGCTCGTAAATTTCCTTGAGCATGAAGTGGCGATACTCGCCCTTGTCGGCAGAATCGGCGCCGTGTTCGAAGCGGGTTACCTCACGCTCCGCCGGCTGGCCCTCGCGATCAAGAATGGTGATGCCATCCTTCTTGATGTCTGCAATGTCCCCTTCTTCCAGGAACATAAAGCGATCGGTAACCGGCAGCAGGGCCAGCTGATCGGAGGCGATGAAGTTCTCGCCGATACCCACGCCGATCACCAGGGGGCTGCCCTCGCGACACACCACCATATGGTCCGGTTCATCGGCATGGACAACGGCGAGGGCATAAGCACCGCGAAGACGGGCAATGGAGGCCCGCACCGAATCATGGAGGTTACCCAGGGCGCGGTAGTTCTTTTCGATCAGGTGGGCAACGACTTCGGTATCGGTCTGTGAGGTGAACTCGAAACCGTCGGCCCGGAGCTCTTCGCGCAGCTCCTGATAGTTTTCGATAATACCGTTATGGACGATGGCCAGATGCTCACCGGACATGTGCGGATGGGCGTTGATCTGGGACGGCTCGCCATGGGTGGCCCATCGGGTGTGAGCGATGCCCAGATGACCTGCGAGTGGGTTTGCTGCCATGGCATCCCCAAGAGCGGCAACCTTGCCTACTTCCCGTGCACGCTGGACGCTGTGATCGCCACCGATCACGGCCATGCCCGCGGAGTCATACCCCCGGTATTCGAGACGGCGCAGACCCTCAAGAAGGATGCCCTGAACGTCCCTTTCCGAAACCGCGCCTACAATTCCACACATGCTGCTCTACCTGTCTGTCGATCGTTTATATCAGTGTTTCTTCGGCTTTTCCCAGCCGGCGATATTCCGCTGCCGGCCCCGGGCGACGGCCAGCTCGTGGTCGGCCACATCACGGGTGATGGTCGACCCGGCGCCAATGGTGGCCTCCGCCGCAACGGTAACCGGGGCGACCAGGGCCGTATTGGAACCAACAAAGACCCCGTCACCCAGCACGGTCTGGTACTTGTTCACACCATCATAATTACAGGTGATGGTTCCTGCACCCACATTCACATTACGGCCCAGTGAGGCATCACCCACATAACTCAGATGATTGATCTTGCTGCCCTCGCCGACGATGGCCTTTTTGGTTTCCACAAAGTTGCCGACTTTGGTATTCGCCGCCAGTTCGGTGCCTGGACGGATCCGGGCAAATGGTCCGATCTGGGCATTGGCGCCAATCACCGCGCCCTCAATCACACTGTTTGCCTTGATCTCGGCCCCATCTGCAATGGTCGCATCCTTGATGACACAACCAGGGCCAATGGACACATTGCTACCAAGGCTGACCTTACCCTCAAATACCACATTTACATCGATCCACAGATCATTGCCGATACTGAGCTCGCCGCGGACGTCCACCCGGGCAGGATCCGCGAGCGTAGCGCCCTCTGTCATCAGCCGGTCCGCCTGACGACGCTGGAACCAGCGTTCCAGTTCGGCCAGCTGCAGGCGATTGTTGACCCCCTGCACTTCAAAAGGATTCTCCGGCTGCGACACCGAAACACCCAGGCCCTGCTCCACCGCCATGGCAATAATGTCGGTAAGGTAGTATTCGCCCTGGGCATTGCTGTTGGAGAGCGTCGGCAACCAGGATTTCAGGTGTTTCGCGGATACCGCCAGGATGCCCGTGTTCACTTCGCGGATCTGTTGTTGCTCGGGCGACGCATCTTTCTGCTCGACGATTGACTGCACGTCGCCATCGGCATCCCGGACGATCCGGCCATAGCCCTGGGGATTGTCCATGGTCACCGTCAACAGACCCAGGGTGTTGTCATCCAGGGTACCAACCAGCCCCTCGAGGGTTTCATGGCGGGTCAGCGGCACATCGCCATAGAGCACGAGAACCCGCGCGTCGTCGGGCAGATCCGGCAGGGCCTGAGCCACAGCGTGGCCGGTACCCAACTGTTCGCTCTGGGTCACCCAGTTTACCGAGGCTTCGTCCGTGACTTCGCGGACCTTGTCAGCACCGTGTCCGATCACCGTATGGATCTTTTCAGCGCCCAGGAGTTTGGCGGTGTCGATGACGTGATGGAGCATCGGGCGGCCTGCAATCGGATGCAGCACCTTGGGCAGTGCGGATTTCATTCTGGAACCCTGGCCGGCGGCCAGAATGACGACGTGTAGCGGGCTCATCTCAGTACTACCCCTGTAAGTGATCGGGTAACCATTCCAAAAAAGAAAAACCGCGTCCCAATTGGCCTCCAAGGTTGTTCATAGAGAACAAACCTTGCCGGCCTTTTCAGGATGCGGTCTTGTCTCAGGCGAGATCCAGAAACGGAAAAACGATCCTATCGAACGTTTTTACGCAGTTTCTGCAAGGTACGCAGCTGAGCGGCAGCTTCCGCCAGCTCAACAGCAGCACGTGAGTATTCAAACTCGCCTGTTTTGTTCGCCAATGCCTTCTCGGCTTCTTTCTGAGCTTCCAGTGCAGCAGCTTCGTCCACATCCTTTGCACGGACGGCGGTATCAGCCATCAGGGTAATGATGTTGGGCTGCACCTCCAGATATCCGCCGGAAACGTACAGGACTTCCTCATCACCACCCTGTTTGACAATCCGCACCGCGCCGGGTTTCAGCGCGGTCAGTAGCGGAGCGTGGCCCAGCTGGATGCCCATTTCACCTTCAGTCCCGGTAGCAGTGAGAACCTCTACCAGGCCGGAGAAGATTTTCTCCTCGGCACTTACGACGTCACAGTGTACGGTCATAACCATTTCTTACGCCTCTCGCGTCAGAAAGTGAAGGTTGCTTATTTGCTTTCCTTCGCTTTCATTGCCTTAGCCTTCTCGATAGCTTCTTCGATGCCACCACACATGTAGAAGGCCTGCTCCGGCATATCATCGTAATCGCCGTTCAGGATACCTTCGAAGCTGGCAATCGTCTCCTTCAGGGAGACATACTTACCGGGCGAGCCGGTAAATACTTCTGCTACGTGGAATGGCTGGGACAGAAAACGCTCGATTTTACGGGCGCGTGAAACAGTCAGCTTGTCTTCTTCTGACAGCTCGTCCATACCCAGAATCGCAATGATGTCCTTCAGTTCTTTATAACGCTGAAGTACGTTCTGAACACCACGGGCTACGTCGTAATGCTGCTCACCAATGACCAGCGGATCCAGCTGACGGGAAGTGGAGTCGAGCGGATCGATCGCCGGGTAGATACCCTTGGAAGCGATGTCACGGCTCAGTACCACAGTTGCATCCAGGTGCGAGAAGGTCGTCGCTGGTGACGGGTCAGTCAAGTCGTCCGCCGGTACGTATACCGCCTGGATGGATGTGATGGAACCGTCTTTGGTGGAGGTGATCCGTTCCTGCAGCTCGCCCATCTCCTGAGCCAGCGTCGGCTGGTAACCTACCGCTGACGGCATACGGCCCAACAGTGCGGAAACCTCGGTACCCGCGAGGGTGTAACGGTAGATGTTGTCAACGAACAACAGTACGTCACGGCCTTCATCACGGAACTTCTCAGCCATGGTGAGGCCGGTCAGGGCAACGCGCAGACGGTTTCCGGGAGGCTCGTTCATCTGCCCGTAAACCATCGCAACCTTGTCCAGTACGTTGGACTCCTTCATCTCGTAGTAGAAGTCGTTACCCTCACGGGTACGCTCACCTACACCTGCGAATACAGACAGACCGGAGTGCTCTTTGGCGATGTTGTTGATCAGCTCCATCATGTTAACGGTCTTACCAACACCCGCACCACCAAACAGACCTACTTTACCACCCTTGGCGAACGGGCAGATCAGGTCGATAACCTTGATGCCGGTTTCCAGCAGGTCAGCGGAGGCTGCCTGATCGGCATAGCCCGGCGCCTTGCGGTGGATAGCCCAGCGCTCTTCTTCGCCAATGTCACCCTGTTCGTCGATGGGACGACCCAGAACGTCCATGATGCGGCCCAGAGTCTTGGTGCCCACCGGTACGGAAATGGGTTTGCCGGTATTCTCGGCTTTCAGGCCACGCTTCAGGCCTTCGGTGCTGCCCATGGCGATGGTACGTACAATGCCGTCGCCCAGCTGCTGCTGAACTTCCAGAGTTGTCTCACCACCTTCAAGCAGCAGTGCGTCATAAACGCCCGGAACGGAGTCACGTGGAAATTCCACGTCGATAACCGCGCCTATGATCTGAACGATGTGTCCGCTACTCATGCTCGGTTCCTCGTTATCTTAATAGTCAATAAAACCAGTAGGATTGTGGTCGGGATCAGACCGAAGCCGCGCCGCTCACAATCTCCGAAATTTCTTGCGTAATGGCTGCCTGACGGGCCTTGTTGTAAGCCAACTGAAGCTCGTCAATGATGCTACCCGCGTTATCTGTCGCGCTCTTCATGGCAATCATCCGCGCAGCCTGCTCGCAGGCCAGATTCTCTACCACTCCCTGATACACCTGGGATTCGATATAACGTGGTAGCAACCCATCCAGGATGGGCCGTGAATCAGGCTCGTAGATGTAATTCCACTGGTGACCGACTTCTTCATCCTGGCTTTCCGGCAAAGGCAGAAGCTGCTTGGACTTCGGCTGCTGGGTCATGGTGTTTACAAACTCGTTGTAAATGACGTAAAGACGATCAATCTTGCCGTCTTCGAACGCATCAAGCATGACCTTGACGTTACCGATGAGCTTCTCTGCGCTTGGGCTGTCTCCCAGGTGGGTCAGGGCTGCTACCACGTTTCCGCCATAACTGCGGAAGAATGAGGCCCCCTTTTGCCCGATAGCGCAGAGATCGGTCTCTACACCTTTATCTTTCCACTGCTTCATTTCACGCACGAGCAATTTGAAGGCGTTACCGTTCAGGCCACCGCACAGTCCCCGATCCGAGGAAATCACGATGTAACCCACACGATTTACTTCCCGCTCACGCATGAAGGGATGCACGTAATCCTTGTTGGACTTCGCTATGTGTCCGATTACCTGCCGCATCTTTTCCGCATAAGGGCGCGTCGCCTTCATGCGTTCCTGAGCTTTGCGCATCTTGCTCGCCGCGACCATTTCCATGGCGCTGGTGATCTTCTGCGTGCTCTTGATGCTTCCGATCTGATTGCGTATTTCTTTTCCTGCGGCCATAAGTCACTGCCTTTTCAAGTTAGACACTCATGTGGACAAGAAAGCCCGCCGCAACGGGCCCTCAGTCGTTACCAGCTTTGAGTGGTCTTGAATTTCTCCAAAGCAGCTTTCAGGCCGGAAATGATGTCGTCATCGTACTTGCCTTCGGGGCCAATCTTGTCGAGCAGGTCTTTTTGCTCAGCGCGCATCCAGTCCAGAAGCTGGGCTTCAAACTGAACCACTTTATTGACCTCGACATCATCCAGGAAGCCTTCGTTGGCTGCGTACAATACGGTACCCATTTCAGCAACCGACATCGGGCTGTACTGGTTCTGCTTCATCAGCTCGGTGACGCGCTGGCCATGCTCCAACTGCTTACGAGTTGCCTCATCCAGGTCTGACGCGAACTGGGCGAACGCCGCCAGTTCCCGGTACTGGGCGAGGGCCAGACGGATGTTACCGCCCAGCTTCTTCATGATCTTGGTCTGGGCAGAGCCACCAACCCGCGATACCGAAACACCCGCGTTCATCGCCGGGCGGATACCGGAGTTGAACAGGTTGGTTTCCAGGAAGATCTGACCGTCGGTGATGGAGATCACGTTGGTTGGTACGAACGCGGACACGTCACCTGCCTGGGTTTCAATGATCGGCAACGCCGTCAGGGAACCGGTCTGGCCTTTCACTTCACCGTTGGTGAGTTTTTCAACTTCCGCGGCGTTGATCCGGGACGCACGCTCCAGAAGACGCGAGTGCAGGTAGAAAACGTCACCCGGGTAAGCTTCACGGCCCGGCGGACGACGCAGCAGCAGGGAGATCTGGCGGTAAGCCACAGCCTGCTTGGACAGATCATCGTAAATGATCAGGGCGTCTTCGCCACGGTCACGGAAATATTCACCCATGGAGGTGCCAGAGTACGGAGCCAGGAACTGCATTGCTGCAGGATCTGCGGCGCCCGCGGCAACGACGATGGTGTGATCCATGGCGCCGTGCTCTTCCAGCTTGCGCACAACAGCGGCAATGGAAGACTGCTTCTGGCCAACGGCAACGTAGATACACTTGATGCCGGTATTCTTCTGGTTGATGATCGCGTCGATGGCGACGGCCGTCTTACCAATCTGACGGTCACCGATGATCAGCTCACGCTGGCCGCGGCCGATCGGCACCATGGTATCGATCGCCTTCAGGCCCGTCTGAACAGGTTCATCAACGGACTGACGGGCGATAACGCCCGGCGCGACCTTCTCGACCGGCGAGGTCAGGGAGGTACCCAGATCGCCTTTACCGTCAATCGCGTTACCCAGACCATCGACCACACGGCCCATCAGTTCCGGACCAACCGGCACTTCAAGGATACGTCCGGTACAACGAACCTTCTGACCCTCGGCCAGGTCTTCGTAGTCACCCAATACAACCGCACCTACCGAATCACGCTCCAGGTTCAGCGCCATACCGTATGTGCCATTGGCAAATTCGATCATCTCGCCGTACATAACGTCGGCAAGACCGTGAATAAGTACGATACCGTCAGAAACCGACAGGATCGTACCTTCGTTTTTTGCTTCGGAAGAGATATCGAGCTTCTCGATTCTCTTCTTGATGATGTCACTGATCTCGGATGGATTCAGTTGCTGCATGCCTTTGTCCTCAAACCTTGTGCTGAAATCAGGAGCCCAGAGCCCTGGCCATCTTGGCCAGTTTGCCTCGGACTGAAGCGTCGATAACCAGATCACCCGTGTTTACTACCACGCCGCCAATCAGGGACTGATCGACGGCGGTTTCCAGGGCCACCTTGCGCTCCAGCTTTTTGGACAGCGCTTCGATGAGCTTCTGCTGCTGCTCTTCGGTCATTTCAAATGCCGTGCTCACCTTCAGTTTGACTGTGCGCTCAAGATCCGCGCGGTAAAGGCTGAACAGGGCTGAAACTTCCGGCAACAACGGCAGGCGCTTGTTTTCAGCAAGAATCAACAGGAAGTTTCTGAGTGCTTCAGGCAGCGGCTCTTCAAAACAGTCAGCGAAGAGTTCCGCCTTGCGTTGCTCAGACAGGCCAGGAATGGCCAGAATATTCTTTACCTCTTGGTCAGCCGCCACCTGAGCCGCGAAAGCCAGAGCCTGATCCCACAGATCAATAGCGTTCTGCTCTTGCGCCGCACCAAAAACGGCCTTCGCGTAGGGTCGGGCTAACGTAGTAAGTTCTGCCATGGTGACCCTCGCTTAGAGTTCTGCGGCCAGCTTGTCCAGCATCTCGCTGTGAGCTTTGGCATCTACAGAGGTTTCCAGGATCTTCTCGGCACCAGCAACAGCCAGTGTTGCCACTTCTGCTCTGAGTGCATCGCGAGCCTGGACACGCTCCTGCTGAATTTCCGCCCTGGCCTGTTCAAGGAGCTTTTCGCCTTCTTTGCGAGCATCATCCTTGGAGGCTTCTACAATCTGGGCGGCACGCTTGTTTGCCTGATCGATAAGGGCAGCAGACTCTTCTTTCGCCTTTTGAAGCTCTTTGGAAGCTTTTTGCTGGGCAAGTTCCAGATCAAGGGAAGCCCGATCTGCAGCAGAAAGGCCGTCGGCTATTTTCTTCTGGCGCTCTGCCATGGCAGCCGTGATAGGCGGCCATACATACTTGACGCAGAACCAGACGAAAATAGCGAAGGCAATCGATTGCCCTATCAACGTAAGGTTTATATTCACGGCGATATACCTCTTGCTATTCGTTGCGTCCCGGTTAACGGGAAGTGGGGCGTGGCGTCAACCAGCGCCCTCAGGTCGTGATTTGATTAACCAGCAACAACGAAGATCAGGTACATAGCAATACCAACACCGATCATTGGAACGGCGTCGAGCAGACCAGCCATGATAAAGGCTTTGGTTTGCAGCTGGTTGGCCATTTCAGGCTGGCGAGCGGTGGAATCAAGAAGCTTGCCGCCCAGCAGACCAAAACCGATACCGGCGCCCAGGGCACCCAGACCGATAATAAGCGCAGCTGCGATGTATACCATTTCCATTGAAGACTCCTCAGTTTTTCAGATAGTTAAGGGTTTGTTTACAGAAATTATTAATGATCTTCGTGCGCTGCACTGAGGTAAACCACAGTCAGCGTCGTAAAGATGAAAGCCTGCAGCGTAACAACCAAGATGTGGAAGATAGCCCAGGGAACATTCAGCGTCCACTGGATCCACAATGGCAGAAGCGCGATCAGGATGAATACCACTTCGCCGGCATACATGTTACCGAACAGACGCAGTGCCAGACTGATGGGCTTGATGATCAAGGCCAGGATTTCAAGCACCAGGTTGAACGGAACCAGCGACCAATGATTGAAGGGATTGAATGACAGTTCCTTGGCGAAACCTCCCACGCCCTTGATCTTGAAACTGTAAAACAGAATAAGCAGGAACACGCCAATGGAGATCCCAAAGGTTCCGTTGGGATCTGTCGTTGGTACGATCTTGAAGTATTCCAGCCCGAGCGCATGAGCGACGGAGGGGATGTAGTCAACCGGAATCAGCTTCAGCGTATTCATGAGCAGAATCCAGACGAAGATGGTCAGCGCCAGCGGTGCAACCAGGGGATTCTTGCCGTGGAAGACGTCGCGAACGATGCCCTGAACAAATTCAAAGGTCATCTCTACCGCATTCTGCAAACCTCCTGGCGTGTCAGTCGTTGCTTTGTTCGCAACAAACCGGAACAGCCCCAGGAACAGAACACCCATCGCGATCGACCAGCCAAGGGTATCCACGTGGAATGCCATGAAACCCATGTCTGCGGCTTCCTGGCCCGTTCTTGCGAAGGTCCAGGTCGCTTCCTCGACGACCGAGCCATCAGCCCGCTCATAACCGCCGGGAAGCTTGCCGTAGGTGAGGTTGGTAAGGTGGTGCTTTATATACTCTACTGGGGTATCAGCTGCCATACTGCTCTCGTCCAGTCATCGCTGTGGGCGCGGCCGGATAAGCCAGCGCAATGCCGTACCTATCGCAACCATCACAGCAAAAGTGAATAACAGAGCCGGCCCGTGGACTGACTCCATTAAAGTGAAAACGGCCGCAAAAAAAATCGCGGTAAGGGCAATTTTTATACTCGCTGCCCTGAACATATTACTGACCGCCAGTTGCATCTGGCGAGCGCCCTCAAACCGGTAGGTCCGGTGCGCAAAATAGGCATTGGGTATGACAAAAATAAGACCGCCGATAAACGCGGAATACCCAGCTGCTCTGCTCTCGATCAACCACAGCAAACTGAGGACGACCAACAGAACCATCTCTATGATCAGCCACTCTTTAAGCGGCACGTACGTGATGGCTTTTCTGAAACCTGTCATGTCACCAGCTGTTGTTGCAAGCGCGCGAAATTATATGTGTTAACCGATGGCCGTTCAACAGAAGCCGCCCAAATTCGCGGTGAAAAATTAACCAGCGCTTCCGAACGAATCGTTCATTTCGACACAGGTTGTGTCATCGAATATTTCTGATTACAACATGTGGTATTTTTAAGAAAAACTAGCACTTTAGAATGATTTACATCTGGACCTAGCGAATATGACCCAAAATCCCGTCAAGTTCGTCCAGAGAACTGTATTCGATCACCAACTTGCCTTTGCCACGCTGACCATGATCGATCGACACGCGTGCACCCAGGCGCTCCGCCAGATCATCCTGCAGCGCGCGAATGTTGGGGTCCACCGCTCCCTTTTGCCGGGATTTGCTGTCCGGTGTTTCCTGTTGTACCCGCCGAACCAGGGCTTCGGTCTGGCGAACCGACAGCGATTTGGCCACAACCTGTTTGGCCACCTGCATCTGCAGTTCCGGAGCAAGAGTCAGCATCGCCCGGCCGTGGCCCATTTCCAGATCGCCATGCTCGAGCATAATACGAACGTCTTCAGACAAACCGATCAGTCGTAGCAGGTTGGTTATGGTCGTACGGGATTTGCCAACGGCTTCGGCCACCTGGGCCTGGGTCAGGCCAAATTCGTCCTGCAGGCGCTGGAGAGCGAAGGCTTCCTCGATGGGATTGAGGTTCTCGCGCTGGATGTTCTCGATCAGCGCCATGGCAATGGCGGCTTCATCGGGGACATCCCGGATGATGGCAGGAATGCTGTCCAGGCCGGCCATCTGGGTGGCACGCCAGCGGCGCTCACCGGCGATCAGCTCGTACCGACCTTCAGCGATGGGACGAATCACCACCGGCTGCATCACACCCTGTTGGCGAATGGAATCCGCCAGTTCCTGCAGGGCGGCAGGGTCCATATCACGCCGGGGCTGGAACCGACCACGCTGGATCAGATCAATGGGAACTTCGCGGAGCTCACCGTCGTGGTCTTTCAGCTCCTGGTCAAGATTGACCTTGGAGCCCGCCAGCAGGGCGCCCAGTCCACGTTCACCCAAACCTCGTTTCTTCGCCGCCATGGTGTCAGTCATTCTTCCCGTTGAAAATCGTTGTGCTTAAGTGAGTGACAGGGCGGTATGTTACACCGCAACCGGCGCGGATGTCTTTTTTGAACCGTGGCGACGAACCATCTCGCCGGCAAGGGCCAGGTAAGCAATAGCCCCCTTGGAGGCCCGGTCGTATTTCAGGGCGGGCACGCCGTAGCTTGGCGCCTCGGCCAGGCGGACATTGCGGGGAATAACCGCACGATACACCTTATCGCCGAAGTACTCACTCAGCTGCCCGGAAACATCGAGAGTCAGGCTGTTACGGGGGTCATACATGGTGCGCAGAATGCCTTCCACCTGCAGGTTCGGGTTAACCGTCTCCTGGATCTGCTCAACGGTGTTCATCAGCGCCGCCAACCCCTCGAGTGCATAGTACTCACACTGCATCGGGATCAGCACAGAGTCGGCCGCCGAAAGGGCATTCACCGTCAATAGGCTCAGTGATGGGGGGCAATCAATCAGGATATAATCGTAGTTGTCGCGAACGGTGTTCAAGGCCAGGCGCAGGCGATGCTCACGGCCGATCTCATTCATCAGCTCGACTTCCGCGGCGGTCAGATCGCCGTTTGCCGGCAGGATATCGAACCCGGAGGCCTCGGCGGGGATGATCACCTCGGCGGCGCTGGCGCGCTTGGTCAACATGTCGTAGCCGGACAGTTCCAGGGTATTTTTATCCACACCGCTGCCCATGGTGGCGTTGCCCTGAGGATCCATATCCACCAGAAGCACCCGGCGTTTGGTCGCGGCCAGGGAGGCGGCCAGGTTGACGCAGGTGGTGGTTTTACCCACACCGCCTTTCTGATTGGTCACTGCAATCACGCGCGCCATGTCCTGCCTCCTTGTTTATGGGTTAGCGGTAGAGAAATTCGACTGCCGAACTACCGGGAATACGCCGCCCGGGCGACCACCAGTAGATGGCGTTCGCCATCGGCACCGGGAACGTCCAGGGAATGGCTGTTTTTTACCTGCCAGCCAGCCGGGAGGGCAGTTACTTCATCATCCGGAAACTGACCTTTCATGGCAAGGAACTCACCCTCATTTGCCAACAGATCGCCACACCAGTTCACCAGATTCTCCAACGCGGTAAAGGCGCGGCTGCTGATCTGGGCAAAGGGTTCTGCGGGACTGCAATCTTCCGCCCGACCGTGAATAACCTCCACGTTACCCAGACCCAGCTCCAGCACACATTGATGGAGAAAGCGGGTTTTCTTGCCGTTGCTGTCGAGCAGGGTAAAGCGTTTTTCGGGCAGGGCGATCGCCAGGGGAATACCCGGAAGGCCGCCGCCGGCACCCACATCCAGCAAATGGTCCGTCGTTACCCAGGGCAGGATGCTCAGGCTGTCGAGCAACTGCCGGGACACCATTTCCCGCTCATCACGAACCGCCGTGAGATTGTACGCCCGATTCCATTTGCTGAGCAGGCCCAGAAAAGCCAGCAGCTTTTCCTGCCGATCCTCATCCAGGGACAGCCCCATTGCTGCCAGTCCGTCCCGGAGCTGGCTATGCCAGAGTGACTTGGTCATGGGCGCAGATCAGGCCGACTGTTTGCGCAGCAGATCGCGCTTCTTCAGATGTACCAGAATCTGGCTCACCGCCGCCGGAGTCACGCCCTGAATGCGTGAGGCCTGGGCCACGGTCTCGGGCCGCACGGTTTTAAGCTTCTGCTTGATCTCGTTGGACAGGCCGCCGATCACGTCGTAATCCAGATCCACCGGCAGAGCGGTGTTTTCATTTTTGCGCAGCCGTTCGATCTCGTCGGTCTGACGGGAAATGTAGCCCTCGTACTTGATCTCGATTTCCACCTGGTCAGCCACAACCGGATCCTCGGCCTGCTCGGCACCAATCTCGGCGATGTGGCGGTAGACAATCTCCGGGCGACGCAGCAATTCCGCCAGGGACTGATCCCGGGTCATCGGCTGCTTGAGAAAGCCGTTGGCCCGCTCACCGGCTTCGGTATTCGGATGAATACGGGTGGCCTCAAGGCGACTGCGTTCCGTTGAGATCGCCTCACGCTTGTCATTGAACTTCTGCCAGCGCTCGTCGTTCACCAGGCCGAGCTTGCGACCCGCTTCGGTCAGGCGCAGGTCAGCGTTGTCCTCGCGAAGGATCAGGCGGTACTCGGCGCGGCTGGTAAACATGCGGTAGGGCTCGGAGGTGCCCATGGTGATCAGGTCATCCACCAGCACACCCAGGTAAGCCTCATCCCGGCGCGGGTACCATTCGTCTTTGTCCTGGGAACGCAGGGCAGCGTTGATCCCGGCCAGCAGCCCCTGGGCCCCGGCTTCTTCATAGCCGGTGGTGCCGTTGATCTGGCCGGCAAAATACAGACCGTGGATGAACTTGGTTTCCAGGGTGTGGCGCAGATCCTGCGGATTCAGATAATCGTATTCGATGGCATAGCCGGGCCGCGTGATATGGGCATTTTCAAAGCCGGGAATCGAACGCACCGCCGCCAGCTGGATATCAAACGGCAGGCTGGTGGAAATGCCGTTCGGGTAGAGCTCGTTGGTGGTCAGTCCTTCCGGCTCCACAAAGATCTGGTGGGAGTCCTTGTCGGCAAACCGGTTTACCTTGTCCTCGATAGACGGGCAATAGCGGGGGCCCACGCCCTCGATGCTGCCGGCAAACATCGGCGAACGGTCGAAACCGCTGCGGATGATGTCGTGTGTCTGTTCGGTGGTCCGGGTCACGTAGCAGCAGACCTGCTCCGGGTGCTGGCTACGGTTGCCAATGAAGGACATCACCGGGGTCGGATCATCACCCCACTGTTCCTGCATTACCGAGAAATCCACAGACCGGGCGTCGATCCGCGGCGGCGTGCCGGTTTTCAGACGGCCGACATTGAACGGCAGTTCTCGCAAGCGCTGGGCCAGGGCGTTGGCCGGAGCGTCACCGGCGCGACCGCCGGCATGGTGTTGCATACCGATGTGGATAACTCCGCCCAGGAAGGTACCGGTGGTGAGCACCACGGTCCTGGCGTTGAAGCGGATGCCAGTCTGGGTGACGACACCGGTGACCTGGTCGTTTTCCACAATCAGATCGTCCGCCGCCTGCTGAAACAGGGTCAGGTTCGGCTGGCTCTCCAGGGTATGGCGAATGGCCGCCTTGTAGAGTACGCGATCAGCCTGGGCCCGGGTGGCGCGCACAGCCGGTCCCTTACGGCTGTTCAGTACCCGGAACTGGATACCGGCCTTGTCGGTGGCCTCGGCCATGGCGCCACCCAGGGCATCAATTTCTTTCACCAGATGGCTTTTGCCAATACCGCCGATGGCCGGATTGCAGGACATCTGGCCCAGGGTCTCAATGTTGTGGGTCAGCAGCAGGGTCTGGGAACCCATGCGTGCAGCCGCCAGCGCGGCCTCGGTACCGGCATGGCCACCACCAATGACAATAACATCGAAACGGGTCGGAAAATCCACAGCTCACCTCGGAAATCGGGGATAAAATAGGGCGGCGAGTATAACGCCTCACCCAAGAAATTGCAGTCAGAATGTGCAAATTTTAACCAGAGGGAGCCGGGGTTGAAAACTGATTGTCCCCGTGCACCGTGCCCGAGGGCTTCCCTGGCCAGGTTCAGAGGATAGTGGAAAACCGAAATTCATGGCTTTTCAGACGCTTGGATCAGTCTTCTCAGAAAAGTTTTCAAGAAAGTTATCCACATAAAAGACTACTTGTTAAACACCCTAAATACTGTTCTACCTTTATGTTTTTTATACTTATTTTATAATTTATCCGGAGTGTTTCCGCAGGTTTTCCAACTAATTATCCACAGAATGTGAGGCGGTTTTGCGCCGAAGCCGCCAGACCACCAGTAACACCAGGCCGTTCAGGAGTGAGAGCAGCAGGAAAAACCCTGGAATGCTGATTCCGAGAAGACCCAGCACCACGATGCCGGCCAGGGCACTCACCACCATGAACAACGCGTTGATAACATTCAGAGCGGCGATGATACGGGCACGTTTGGCCCGGGGCGTTTCGTGCTGGATAAAGGCGTACAGAGGCACGATGAAAAGACCACCGCAGATTCCGATGCCCACCAGATCCATCAACACCCTCAGGTAAACGGGATCGGTGACCAGCGTCCACCAGGTCGAGGCCACGGGATCGTCCGGTACCGCAAAATACAGGTCTATACCGAACAGGCTCAGCCCCAGGGCTCCCCAGGGCACGGGCGCCAAGGTAATGCGGTGCTTGGTAAGCCGCTCACACATCATGGAGCCGATGGAAATGCCGATGGTGAACATGGCCAGCAACAGGGTGACAACGGTTTCATCGCCCAGCAGATTGGTGCGGGCAAAATTGGGAAACTGGGTCAGGTACGCCGCGCCAAGAAACCAGAACCAGGAGATGGTCAACACCGCCAGCAACACCTGGCGACGCTCGGCCGCCAGAGCCATCAGCCTCCAGGTTTCCACCACCGGCCGGAAACGCACGGTAACACCGGAACCGTCGGGTTCGGTTGCCGGCACCTGGCGCGCGGCCAGGTAACCAAGTACCGCCATTACCACGACGGCAATCGCCGTCAGACGGGCGGCAGCCTCAAAGCCCATCAGCAGGCCCGCGGCAATGGTACCCAGCAGAATTGCGACAAAGGTGCCCATACCGACCAGACCATTGCCACCCACCAGCTCATCATCCGCCAGCACCTGAGGCAAGATGGCGTATTTCACCGGGCCGAAGAAGGTGGACTGGGTACCCATCAGGAACAGTAGTACCAGCAACAATTCGTACCAGCCAAACCAGAGCCCGAGCGCGGCAACGGACATGATCACGATCTCTGCCAGCTTCACGTTCCGGATGATCCGGGATTTTTCATAGCGGTCCGCCATTTCACCGGCGATGCCAGAAAACAGGAAGAACGGCAGGATGAACAGGAAGGCCGCCAGGTTAACCACCACATTCACGGACAGCCCCATCAAACTGCCGGCGCTGAAGGTGATCAACAGCAAAAGCGCGTTCTTGAACAGGTTATCGTTGAAGGCGCCGGAAAACTGGGTCAGATAAAACGGCAGAAATCGACGTTGACCCAGCAAACGGAACTGACTTTTAGATGGCATCAAGAAATCCTGTTTTGGTGCATCGCCAAAGCTATCCCCTGAAACCAGCCCTAATCCGGTGCAAAAGCGCTGATGCCGTCAGGGAAGATTATTTATTTGACGGTGTTAAGCAAACTTAACTGCTTGATTTTTGACTGTCTGGTACGGAATTCGCTTAGTCAGCTAGTTCAGACACTTTTTTCAGCAGGCCAGGATGGCCAGAACATTGGCAGTATAAAGGTTCCTGACCATGAGCAGCGTAGTCCGACTTCCCCGACGCATCTATCGCGGAGCCGAAATAACCCGGGCTCCAGACATGATCAACGACTATCATTTCAGTTCTGTTTACCAGCCGATACTGAGCCCGACCCATCGGAAGCTGGTGGGCTACGAGGCTCTGGTGAGGGTCAAGAAGAACAACGCCAGCATCTCCCCCTTCGAGCTTTTCGAGCAGGCGGAAGCAGAAAACCAGACTGCCGAACTGGACAGACACCTGTTGCAGATTCATCTGGATAATTTCGCCGCAAGCTCACAGCCTGTTTGGCTTTTCCTGAATATTAATCCGGGCACCTGCATTCATCCAGAAGCCTCTCTGGAAAAGCTCGCCCTGCAGTGCCAGAGCAGCGGAATCGACCCGGAGAAAGTGGTCCTGGAGCTGGTGGAGACGGCATCCGAGAATCCGGCAGCGCTTCTGGAATTCATTCTCAAGGCCAAGGCCCATGGTTTCCAGATTGCCATTGACGATTTCGGTATGGGCGACTCCAATTTCGAGCGTCTGTGGCGCATCAATCCGCTCATCGTGAAGCTCGACCGCAGCCTGTTGGTAAATGCGGAGAACCACAGTCGCGCCCGAATGCTACTGGAAAGTCTGGTGAAGATGATTCGCGAGAGCGGCAGCCTTGTGCTCCTGGAAGGCATCGAAAACAGCTCCCAGGCCCATATTGCCCTGCAAACCGAGGCGGATCTGCTGCAGGGTTTCCTGTTTGCGCGGCCAACCAATCTGCAGGAGCATGAGCCGGAACTGACAGAACTGGCCCTGAAGGGAATTATTGCCGATTCCAGTGAGTCTTCGGCCCAGGATATCCGGGACCAGGAGAGCTATTTTCGACTTCTTCGCTTCGAAATTCTGGAAGCCTGCCACTCCCTGAGCCGGGAGTTACCGTTCAACGTAGCCTGCAAAAAGCTGTTGGAAGTGGACGGCGTGCAACGCTGTTTCCTGCTTAACCCCCAGGGCATACAGCAAGGCAACCTTGCTCGCGCCAATCCGGACATCCATCGCGGAAAGTTCAACCCCCTGTATCACTCGGCCGGGGCCCGATGGACGCACCGGGAATACTTCCGCAATGCCCTGGAACGGCCCCAGCACATCAGTAGTTGTCGGCCCTATGTCGGTTTGCCGGACGCCAAACGCACGGTAACCCTATCCACAATGCTACCGGGGCAAAAGGTGTTCTGCATTGATATCCACCCGGATGAGATATTCGGTGGCCAGCTCGAGTTCCCCGCCACCCTGTGACTGTATAACTGATCAGAAGTCATCCGCGCGTTTCTGCGGCGCTGCCGCCAGACCGCTGCCACCGGCCTGGCCCGAAGCCTGGCGTTCCAGTTCCTTCTCGACCGCATTGGAGGATTTTGCAAACCGCGCCAACAGGTTATACAGCACCGGTATGATGAACAGTGTCAGCGTGGTAGCAAAGATCAACCCACCGAGAATCACCATGCCAATGGCCGCCCGGCTTTCCGCGCCTGCGCCGGTGGCGATCACCAGGGGAACCGCGCCAAAAATCGTCGATATGGTCGTCATCAGTACCGGCCGGAAGCGCAGGCAGGCGCCCTCGAGAATGGCCTCCCGCACCTCATAGCCTTTGTCCCGGAGCTGATTGGCGAACTCCACAATCAGTATCCCGTTCTTGGCCATCAACCCGAGCAACATGATGATGCCTATCTGGCTGTATATGTTGAGACTGATTCCGGTCCACCAGAGCGCCAGCAGGGCGCCGGTCACCCCCAGCGGCACCGACAGCATGATGATCAGAGGATGGATCCAGCTCTCAAACTGCGCCGCCAGCACCAGGAACACGATGATAAAGGCCAGCGCAAAGGTAACGTAGATGGCAGCCGAGGATTCCTGGAATTCCCGGCTCAGGCCCTTATAACTGACGCGGGCTTCCGGCGGCAGGTTATCCACAGCCAGGTTGTTCAGGTACGTCAGTGCCGAGCCCAGGTCATAGCCATCGGCGAGGGAGGCGCTGATGACCACGGCAGGAAGCCGGTCGATGCGACGGAGGTCCGGGTTGGCGCCAATTTCCTGCACCGAGACCAGCGCCTGCAACGGGATCAGGTTGCCCCCTTCCCGGGGCCGCAGGAAAATCTGGCCCAGGTCTTCCGGGGTTGCCCGGTTGGCGTCTTCGGCCTGGATAATCACATCGTATTCCCGGCCTCGATCGATGTAAGTGGTTACCTGCCGTGATGCCAGCATGGTCTGCAGGGTAAGCCCCACGTCCTCAATGGTGATGTCCAGGTCCGCCGCCCGCTCCCGGTCGATGTTGACCCGCAGCTCTGGTCGGGTCAGCTCGAAGTCGGTATCCAGGTTCTGCAGATTGGGATTTTCCTTGGCCCGCTCCAGGATCTCCTGACTCCAGGCCTGCACCGACTCATAGTCCGGTCCGGCCACCACGAACTCCACCGCCTGGCTGAACCCGCGCTGACCCAGACCCGGCGGGTTCACGGCCACGGTCCGGATGCCGGATACATCCGCCAGTTTCTTGCGGATTTCGCTGGTTACTTCCTGCTGCTTGATGTCCCGCTCTTCCCAGGGCACCAGGCCCATGATCATGAACGCGTTGTCCTCCTCATCGCGGAATCCGACGATGGCAAGCAAGCGGTTGGCGATGCCTTCATCCAGATAGGGGAGCAGTGTTTCTTCAACCTGGCGGACGTAGTGATCGGTGTATTCCACCGTTGAACCCCGTGGTGCGCTGGTGGGCATGATGATCACGGCGCGGTCTTCGGTCGGCGCCAGTTCCTGGGGCAGTTTGGGGTACACCACGGCGGCTATAACCAGCCCCACCAGACCCAGGCCGAGTAACAGCCCCGGCTGCCTCAGGGAAAACTGCAACAGCCTGCGGTAACCGTTGGTCAGGCCATTCAGGACCTTCTCGCTGGCCGCCCAGAGACGATGCCCCTCTGCCGATTCCGGGCTGTGTCTGAGCCACTTGGAACACAGCATCGGTGCCAGCGTCAGGGCAACGAGGCTGGAAAATACCACCGCCGCAGCCAGAGTGAACCCGAATTCCGCGAACAGACGGCCGATGTTGCCGCCCATGAACGAGATCGGCACAAACACAGCCACCAGGGTCAGGGTGGTGGCAATGACGGCAAACGCGACCTGTTTTGCGCCCCGGTAGGCGGCAAGCAATGGCGGTTCACCCTCGTCAATCCGGCGCTGGATGTTTTCCAGCATCACGATGGCGTCGTCCACCACCAGACCGATGGCGAGAATGACTGCCAGGAGAGTCAGTACGTTGATGGAAAAGCCCAGGAAACCCAGGCCAATAAAAGCACCAATCACCGCAACCGGAATGGTCACCGCTGGAATCAGGGTGGCGCGCCAGGAACGCAGGAACAGGAAAATCACCAGGATAACCAGGGACACCGCGATGGCGAGTGTCGTGACCACTTCCTTGATGGATGCCCGGATGAAGATGGATTCGTCGTAGCTTTCCGCGATGGTGACTTCCGGCGGCAGGGTTTCCCGGATCTTCTCAAGTTCGGCGCGAACGGCATCGGAAACCGCGACTGTGTTGGCCTTGGACTGACGGATGACACCCATGCCGATGGCGGTCTGGCCGTTCGCGCGCAGACGGCTGACATCCGACTCCACCCCCATCTGGACATTGGCCACTTCCCCGAGACGCAACAGATCATTGCCGTCCCTGCGAATCACCAGTTCCCGAAACTGTTCCACATTGGACAGTCGGCCTTCGGCACGAACCGTGAAATTGCGGGTGGACGAATCCACCGATCCGGCCGGCAACTCCACATTGTTGGCGCGCAGGGCCCGTTCAACTTCCGCCACGGTTATATCCCGGGCGGCAAGCCGCTCGCGATCCAGCCAGACCCGGATGGCGTAGCGCCGTTCGCCGCCGATACGCACGTCGGCAACACCGTCGAGTACCGACAGCCGGTCCGCCAGAACCCGGTCGGCAAAGTCACTCAATTCAGCACTGTCCCAGACATCACTGCGCAAGGTGACCCACATCATGGGGCGGGCATCGGAATCCGCTTTACGGACTACGGGCGGATCCGCTTCATCCGGCAACTGGTTGGCCACCCTGGACACCGCATCCCGCACATCGTTGGCAGCGATGTCGACGTCCCGGGCCGTGGTAAATTCGATGCTGGTTCGGGATTCGCCCTGCTCTGTCGAGGATTCGATGGAGCGAATGCCCTCGATGCCACTGATGGCACCCTCGATCACCTGAGTAATCTGGGTATCCACCACCTCGGCTGCCGCACCGGTGTAATCGGTGGAAATGGAGACAACCGGTGGATCAATATCCGGGTATTCCCGCACTGGCAGGCCCATGAGGGCTGCCAGCCCGAACACCACGATCAGCAGACTTAGGACCGTTGCAAATACCGGCCGCTTGATGGAAACGTCAGAGAGGACCACCGGTTACGACTCCCTGGCCGTGATAAAACGGTTCTCGGGAATGGCCTTGTCGTCTTCCAGTACCCGAACCCGGTCCCCACTGCTCAGCCGGTCCTGACCGGTCACAATCACCGGGTCGTCCTGGCTCAAACCCTTCGACACTTCCACAAACCCGGGCATGCGCGAACCCAGGTTGACAGACACCCGCCGGGCGACGCCGTCTTCCGCCACAAACACATACTGTTCGTCACCGCGGATCATCACCGCCTGTTCCGGGATCACCAATGCTTGCCGTTCCCGGAGCGTCAGGGTGGCGGACATGAACTGCCCCGGCCGGAGCAGACCGTCCGGATTGTCGATCAGTGCCCGCACCGGCAGCGACCGGCTCAACTCGCTAATCCGGGAACCCAGCTCAACCAGCTGACCGGAAAACGCCTGGGCCGGATAGGCCGGCGATGCGCCGCGAACCTGTTGTCCCAGACTCACCTGCCCCAGAAAACGCTCCGGAATCGAAAAACCCAGCTCCATACGGTCGGTGGTATCCAGCGTGGTCACCGAGGTTCCGGCAGTGATATAGGCTCCGACACTGATATCGCTCAGCCCGACCACACCGGCAAACGGCGCTTCAATCCGGTGGTTTTCCAGACGGACCCCAGCCGACTGACGCTGGGCCTCGGCCACGTCGACAGCCGTTCTCAGCGCATCCACCTGGGACTGGGAAATACTGTTGTTGGAGCGCAACTGCTGTGCCCTTTCATACTGCCGGCGGGCATCCGCCAGTTGAGCCTCGATGACCTGCAGGTCTGCCCGGGCCTGGCGATCGTCCAGTCGCAGCAGCACCTCGCCCTGCTCTACCCGGCGGCCGGTTTCCAGGTTCAGTTGCACCACCCGGCCACTGACTTCCGTGGTCAGTTCCACGGCGTTCAGGGCCTTCAGACTGCCAACGGCGTTGACCACATCCCGCACCGTCTCCATCTGCGGAAGCATGGTGTTGACCGCGCTGGCGGGACGCTCACGACCGTCCCGGGCGGCATCGCCGTCGTCCAGGTTCTGATACACATAGGCGCCGCCGATAGCTACAGCCACCAGCACCAACGCAATCAACCACTGCTTCCACATAGGATTTCCAGATATTCCGGGTCTTGGTTAGTCGTTTGTTACTTTTTCTGGATCACCAGAACCACTTCGCCCACGTCAATTCCCCACTTGCTCATGGTGGTCTGGTTGATCAGCGTGTCGGGCGTGATCAGATACATCCAGTCGTCCATCCGCACATCCAGCGTACCGTCACCGTAGGCCACACGAAGGACATAGTTCATATGAATGGCGTTACCACTCCAGCGCATGGTTCCGGGTTCGACCACGTCGCCAGCATCGGCATGATACCCGTCGTCGGTCGGCGTCAGAGTCCAGACCCGGGTCTGCACCTCGCCGTCATTGAAGCGGAACACCTCATCCAGGGTGCCCACGCCCTCCTCATCCCAGGACGCGCTGATATCGGCATCAAAGGTACGAATCACCTCACCGGAGAAGTTCTTGACCACCCCCCGGGCGGAAAGTTCGCCGGTGAAGAACTGTTCAGGGACCAGTTCCGGTGTGCGGTCTGCGTAGTCCTCGAGCGACGGGCTGGCACAGCCACTGAGCAGCAGTGCCGAAGACAGTACCCAGAGTATAGGTGTCGACAGGCGTTTCGATATCTCAGTTAACAGGCTTTGCATGACTTTTACACTCTCTGAACGGGAATATTTGGGGATCTTTGGCGCAAGGAAATACGCCGCAACCGGTTTTAACGATCATTATCCGGAATCCACAGGGTGTGCTACGTCATCTCGGCCAATTGTCCATTCTGACAGTCTGTTGAGCGCTTTTCGTCAATGGCAGTGCCCGGGTATTGGCGTAAAACAACAGGCAATGGCGGGTGATTGCCCACCGAAGATTCCAAGAAAGACACAGAGGATTCCGCTATGCCGGTTTACAAGGCGCCCCTGCGCGACATGAAATTTCTGCTGAACGAGGTGTTCGACTACCCCAGCCATTACGCCACCCTGGCCAGCGGTGAAAACGCCACGCCCGATGTCGTCGATGCAATACTCGGCGAATGCGCAAAGTTCTGTGAAGAAGTGCTGAGCCCACTCTACCTCTCCGGCGACGAGGAAGGTTGCACACTCGACAACGGCGAAGTCACCACACCCGCCGGTTACCGGGAGGCCTACCAGCAATACGCCATGGGTGGCTGGCAGGGACTCTCTGCACCCGAGGAGTTCGGCGGCCAGGGCCTGCCAGCGTCTATGGGGCTGCTGAAGCAGGAGATGATGGGCACAGCCAACTGGCCCTTTTCCATGTATCCGGGTCTATCCCTGGGGGCCATGAACACGATCTTCCTTCATGGCACAGAAGACCAGAAACAGACTTACCTCGCACCACTCACCGAAGGTCGCTGGGCCGGCACCATGTGCCTGACCGAGCCCCAGTGTGGTACCGATCTGGGACAGGTGAAAACCAAAGCCAAACCCCAGGGTGACGGCAGTTACCGACTCACCGGAACCAAGATCTTTATCTCTTCCGGCGACCACGACCTGACCGAGAACATCGTCCATATCGTACTGGCCCGTCTGCCGGATGCCCCCAAGGGCACCCGGGGTATCAGCCTGTTTATCGTGCCCAAATTCCTGCCCAACAGCCAGGGCGGCGTGGGCGAACGCAACGCGGTGGTCTGCGGCAGTCTGGAAAAGAAAATGGGCATCAAGGCCTCGGCCACCTGTGTGCTGAATTTCGACGGGGCCACGGGTTTTCTGATCGGGCCCGAGAATGAAGGCCTCAACTGCATGTTCACTTTCATGAACACCGCCCGGATCGGCACCGCAATCCAGGGTGTCGGGCCGGCGGAGCTGTCTTATCAGTGGGCATTGGCCTATGCCAAGGATCGGCGTTCCATGCGGGCACTTTCCGGAAAGAAAGAACCGGACCAGGTGGCCGACAGCCTGATTCATCATGCCGATGTGCGCCGGATGCTGCTGACCCAGAAGGCCATCGCCGAAGGCGGCCGGGCCATGCTGTATTACGCTGCACGGCTGGCGGATCACATGGTGGAAGGATTCACCGAAGGCGACGACGAAAAGGCGGACAAATACGACGACAAGCTCGGCTTCCTGACACCGATTCTGAAAGGCTTCCTCACCGAACTCGGCTGCGAAGCGGCCAACCTGGGGGTTCAGGTCTTTGGCGGCCATGGGTACATTCGTGAACATGGTATGGAGCAGATTGTCCGGGATACCCGCATCGCCACCCTGTATGAGGGCACTACCGGTATCCAGGCGCTGGATCTGCTGGGTCGAAAGGTTTTGCTGATGACCCAGGGCGGCGCGGTCCGCGAATTCACCCTGAAGATTGCCAATTTGGCCCGCAAGCATCTCACCGACAAACGGCTGCGGCCCTGGGCGCTTGAATTGCTAAAGCTCACCGGCCAGTGGAACCTGCTGACGGTGCGGATCATGTTCGCAGCCCGCAAGGACCGGGATGTGGTGAGCTCTGCGGCCTATGATTTCCTGATGTACAGCGGCTACGTCACCATGGCCTATATCTGGCTGCGTCAGGCCGTGGTGGCTGTGGACAAACTCGATAACGGTGGCGAGGAGTCGGCTGCTTTCTACCAGGCCAAGCTCGGAACCACCGAATTTTATTTTGAGCGCCTGTTGCCCCGGGCCCAGAGCCACGCTGCCAGCATGCTCAGCCC